>JAYWAZ010000222.1:0-4346 GCA_043781975.1 Bacteroidota bacterium | reverse complement strand
TGGAACTGCAGGCCCCCGAAGTGTTATGGATCGGCTGCAGTGACAGTCGTGTTCCGGCAGATAAGATCACCGGTACCCAACCGGGTGAGATATTCGTTCACCGAAATGTAGCCAACCTTGTTGTGCATACCGACCTTAATTTACTGAGCGTCCTGCAATACGCGGTGGAAGTGCTGCATGTTAAACATGTGATCGTTTGCGGGCACTATAACTGTGGGGGCGTAAACGCCGCAATGACCCAACAGCATTTTGGCATCATCAATAAATGGCTGCACGCCATCAAGGACGTATACCATGATCACAAGGCGGAACTGGATGCCATTACCGGGAAGGAAGAGCGGAACAACCGCCTCGTGGAATTAAATGTACAGGAACAGGTATTGAACCTCGCGAAAACATCCATCATACAACAATCCTGGAAAAAAAGAAAAAGCCCTGATCTGCATGGCTGGGTATACGGACTGAAGGACGGATTGATCAACCCTGTATTTGATATGCCGGCCTGCAGCAGGATCGATCCTTTGTATGAATTTGATAATTTATAGCAAAGAGGATAGAAGAGAAAGGGAGGAGAAAAGGGGGGATCAAATAACTCTTTTTTCCTCCTTTTCTATTTTCAGCGCTTTGCCAATATTTTTTTAGTTTTTAGCCTTGAACTTATTTATAGCGTTCTTAGTGAACGAACTCAATACCAGTTTTCCGCTGATAGCCGCTCTTTCTTTCAGCAGCTCTTCCCAGTGTTCGGTTCCTTTCCAGAATATTTTTTTCATTTCTGCCATGGCTTCGGGGTTGGCGTGTGCCAAGGTATTGGCGAGCCGGTAAACGGCCTCGTCCATATTTTCTATGCTCTCGTGCACTTCGGCGAATAATCCTTTTTTCCTTGCCCATTCGGAAGTGCGCCACATTGATGCGTCAATGGCCAGTGCGCTGAATGCCGCGGTACCTATCTTTCTTTCCACCGCCGGGCCCACCACAAAGGGGCCGATGCCCACGGCCAGTTCACTTAGTTTTACTTCCGCTTTATCAATGGCGATGGCGTAATCAACAGCCGATGCTAATCCCACGCCGCCGCCCACACATTTTCCCTGTATCCTGCCGATAATGAATTTGGGGCACCTGCGCATGGCGTTGATCACCTGTGCGAATCCATTGAAAAAACGCAGTCCCTCTTCTTTGTTCTTTATTGCCACCAGCTCGTCGAAACTGGCACCCGAACAAAAAGTTTTTTCTCCGCCGCTTCGCAGGATGATCACCCTGGTATCATCGTGTGTTCCTGCAAAATGGATCTCCCTGGCCAGTTCTTCCAGGATCTTTCCCGGTAAAGAATTGCTTTGGGGATGAAAAAATTCAATGGTATTAATGCCGTGCTCAATATGCGATTTTACATAAGCGCCTTCCTTATTATCTGACATACGGTATTTTTTTCAAAGCTACATTAAAGAATTTATTTTGTGTTCGGGGTCATCTTTTGTTTTGCAAATAACCGGTATATTGTAACGATATCATTTTAGCAATACTGTTATGGTATCGGCCATCTCTTTTACGATGAAATATTTTTTGCTCTACAATATTTTTAATATGGCGATCACCTGGAACAGCTGTGCCATATTATTGGGCCTGGTCTTCTTGCTGACCAGCCTGTACAATGGGTGGAGATTATTCATGTTCAATAAACGTGGCGTTACCGCCGAGGCGGAAGTGGACCGTTTTAAGATCACGGGATACAGCGGGAGAAGGATGTATTTTCCTTATTTTAAATACAAAACCCTTTCTGGTAAAACGGTCGTCCACCCTTCAAAACTGGGCAGCGGTCCCAAGCCCGCCTATGCTGCCGGGGAAAAGGTAGAGATCGTATACGATCCGAAGAATGAATCCCGCTTTGAAATAAAGGGAGCCCCGAACCGGCACTATAATGTCATCATCCCGCTGACCGGGGGTATTGTACTTGTTATGCTGGGGTTGCTGGAAATGATCTCCTTTTAATTTGATCAACTTTCTTTTTTCTGCACCATTGTAAGTATAGTGGCCACGCCGGTTATTTCATCTGTTTCATCCAGCATTTCCACCAGCCATTTTACAATGCCTTTATTGATATCGTCGCCGCGTTTCATATCTTCCGGATTTTCAACCACTCGTTTATCGTTCGGTAATTTTTCTTTACAGGTAAACCGTATATGAATCCCGGAGCCGGGATAAACCGGTTTTGTAAACCTTAATTCATCAATGCCATAATTGAGCAGCACGGGGTTCTTCTCATAGCTGTCAACGAACAAACCGGCGGTGATACTCATGATAAAATAACCGTGCGCTACCTGTTGTTCGAACATCGTGCCGGTAAAGTCGGTGGTTTTGATATGTGCATAAAAATGATCCCCGCTAAGGTCGGCAAAGCGATCAATGTCTTCTGATGTGATCACCCGTTTCTCCGTGATGACCTGGTCGCCGATCTGCAGTTCTTCAAAATATTTTTTGAATGGATGTTTACCCGGATCTTTCCCTCTCGCATACTGCTGGTACACGTTGGTGATGGCCGTAATGGTGGTTGGTGATCCTTGTAATGCCGTGCGTTGCAAATAATGCTTTACGCCGCGGATGCCACCCATCTCTTCTCCGCCGCCCGCCCGCCCGGGCCCGCCATGCACCAATAACGGTAAGGGAGAGCCGTGACCCGTACTTTCCTTGGCGCATTCGTTATTCAATATCAAAATTCTTCCATGGTGCGACGCAGCGCCGATAACATATTGCCTGGCTTCATTATAATTGGGGGTAACAATTGTTGAACATAAACTTCCCTTGCCTAATTTGCTTAATACAATAGCTTCCTCCATATCCTTATAAGGCATGATGGTGCTTACGGGACCAAAAGCTTCCACTTCATGTGCTTCTTTTGATTCAAAGGGTTTTTCGTTCATTAATAATACTGGCGACATGAAGGCGCCCTTCGTTGCATCGGCATCAATAAGTTCAACACTGTCCAGTGAACCATAAACAATCTGTGAAGACGCAAGCAGTTTATGGATTTGACTTTTGACTTCCTGCTTTTGACTTTGTCCCGCCAATGAACCCATCCTCACTTTTTCATTCAGCGGGTTGCCGATAGTGGTTTGAGAAAGGGATGCGGCGATGGCTTTCCACACTTCTTCCATTTTATTTTCAGGAACAAATATCCTTCGCACGCCCGTGCAGCGCTGCCCCGCTTTCAGGGTCATTTCTTTTCGAATTTCTTTTATAAAAATATCCCATTCGGGCATGCCCGGTGTTACATCTTTTCCCAAAACCATGCAGTTCAAACTGTCGGCTTCCATTGTAAAAGGGACCGATTCCTTTAAGATCACCGGGTTTGACCTTAGCAATAATCCTGTAGCGGCCGAACCGGTGAAGGTCACCACGTCCTGCGAGCTTACATGGTTCAGCATATCCCCGGCGCTGCCGCAGATCAGTTGCAGCGAGCCCTCGGGTAATATTTTAGATGCGATGATCTCTTTCACCACGGCTTCGGTCAAATAAGAGGTAATGGTCGCCGGCTTTACTATACAGGGCATTCCGGCCAGTAAATTAACCGCTATCTTTTCGAGCATGCCCCATACCGGGAAATTAAAAGCATTGATATGGATGGCCACGCCTTCTTTGGGAACAAGGATATGTGTACCCATGAAGCTGTTGTTCTTGCTCAGGTTATGACTTTCACCGTCGATACAAAATATTTCATCGGGGAATTTTCTCCGAAGCGATGCATTGGCGAATAAATTTCCGATGCCCCCCTCGATATCCACCCAGCTGTCGGCCCGGGTGGCGCCCGTCTGGTAACTGATCTTGTAAAATGCATCAAGATGATTGCGCAAATGCAGGGCTAGGGCTTTCAGCATATTGCCCCGCTGGTGAAAGGTCATTTTGCGTAGGGCGGGGTTGCCCACCTTCCTTCCGTAGGCAAGAATTTGATCAAAATCAAGCCCCTTTGTTGTTGCGGTTGCAATGGGCTCACCCGTCACCGCATTAAAAAGCTGTTGCCCGTCACCGTCACCGGTGATCCAGTTGCCGGTGATATAGTTTTCCAGTTTCATGTTAAAACATTTCTGAACACTAAGTTAGTTTAAAAATAAAAGAGGCATGACGCCTCTTGATATTAAAGTTTACAGTTTACATCATTTTGGAAAGGTGTAAACCATGAACTTTATAAAAGTCCGAATTGTTTTGAATGATGCTGTACGTGTTTATAATGAAGCAATACCCATTCTTCAAAATCCAGCTCCCCGAAAACAGGATGGACCGTTTTCCTGGACGGTGCTTCTTCAAAAAAAAGAATGAAATGATCGATCTCGTTTTGCAGTTCTTCCAATGCGGTATTC
>JAYWAZ010000221.1:0-4349 GCA_043781975.1 Bacteroidota bacterium | reverse complement strand
CCTCCTTTGGATTATGGTTCGGCGCTTATGCCGAAAGCCTGGTGGATGACCTGGTGACCCTGCAGGCGGCCTATACGGTCGTCAATAAGAATCCCCTGGGCTCCGCTGCCGGTTATGGTTCATCATTTCCCGTCAACAGGAAACTAACGACCGAATTGCTGGGTTTCGATGACCTCAATTACAATGTCGTGTATGCGCAGATGAGCCGGGGAAAAACAGAACGTATCGTCGCCACGGCCCTGGGCAATATCGCCGCCACGCTGGCTAAACTGTGCATGGACGCCTGCCTCTACCTCAACCAGAATTTCGGCTTCATATCCTTCCCGGAAGAATTAACGACCGGCAGCAGCATCATGCCGCATAAAAAAAACCCGGATGTTTTTGAGTTGATCCGCGCCCATTGTAACCGTATCCAGGCACTGCCCAGCGAGATCATCATGATGATGGCCAACCTGCCATCGGGTTACCACCGCGATCTGCAGCTGATCAAAGAACATCTCATGCCCGCATTCGACAACCTTCATTCCTGTATCGAAATGACGGGGTTGATGTTGTCCAATATTCAAATAAAAAAAGACATCCTCGCGGATGAAAAATATCAACACCTCTTCAGCGTGGAAGCCGTGAACAAACTGGTGATGCAGGGAATTCCTTTCAGGGACGCGTACAGGAAGATAGCGGATGAGATAGCAGCGGGCGGATTTAGCATCCAGGCCCCGGTGCAGCATACCCATGAAGGCTCCATCAGCAACCTCTGTAACGCGGAGATCGGGCGGATGATGGACGATATTATTGCAAAATTCCAATTTGACAGGGCCAAAATTGCGTTGCAACAATTATTAAGTTAGATTTGTCGCACAACTTTTAGCATTTCATGAGTGATCATCTCCCAAAAAAAAGGATCGCCCTCTTTGGGTCCACCGGCTCCATCGGTACGCAGGCGCTGGAAGTGATCCGTGCCAATCCCGACCGTTTTGAAGTGGAGATACTTACCGCCCAGACCAATGACGAACTGCTGATTACCCAGGCGCTGGAATTCAGGCCCAATGCGGTGGTTATCGGTGATGACAGCCGGTACGAAAAAGTAAAGTCCGCCCTTGCATCCACCGATATCAAAGTGTTTGCCGGCGAAGATGCCCTCGAGGAAGTGGCCGATTTTGATACCTACGACATGATGCTGGCCGGTATTGTAGGTTTTGCCGGCCTGAAGCCCACATTGAAAGCGGTGGGAAAAGGGAAGGCCATCGGACTCGCCAATAAAGAGACCCTGGTGGTGGCCGGAGACATCGTGATGGAACTGGCCATTGAAAAACAGGCGCCCATCATCCCCGTCGACAGCGAACACTCCGCCATCTTTCAATGCCTGGTAGGAGAGGCCAGGAATCCCATCGAAAAAATAATACTAACGGCAAGCGGTGGTCCCTTCCTGGGCAAGAAACCCAACTTCCTCGTGAATGTAAAACGCGATCACGCCCTGCAGCATCCCAACTGGACAATGGGCGCCAAGATATCCATCGATTCAGCCACACTGATGAACAAAGGACTGGAGATGATCGAAGCCAAATGGCTCTTCAACCTTAAGCCTGAACAGATACAGGTGGTGATACATCCACAAAGTATTATTCACAGTATGGTGCAATTCGAGGACGGCAGCATAAAAGCGCAAATGGGATTGCCGGATATGAAATTGCCCATTCAATATGCAATGGCTTTTCCGCAGCGCATAAGGACGAGTTTTCCACGGATGGACTTCAGGAAGTTTCCCAACCTGGCTTTTGATGAACCGGATGTTAAAACTTTCAGAAATCTTGCATTGGCAACGGAGGCCCTGTACAAAGCTGGTAACATGCCATGCGTGCTGAATGCAGCCAATGAAATTGCCGTGTGGGCCTTTCTGCGCAACCGTATCGGCTTTCTGGACATGACGGCACTGGTTGAAAAAACCATGCAACATATCACTTTTATTGAAAAACCCACCTTGCAGGAATATTTTGAAAGCGATGGTGAAGCCCGTAATTTTGCGGCTTCGCTGATAAATCTGTAAATGATTTTTTTGGACAGGCGGTTGTAATGCAATTCAACATCGTTGTGTCACTCACTTCAACAGTTTCAGCATCATTGAACATTAAAATACGAAACAATCAATGGAATTATTAGCAATAAACTGGGGCAGTGTAGGCCTGAAAGTCGCCCAGTTACTTTTATCCTTATCCATCCTCGTCATCCTGCATGAATTCGGGCATTACATCACCGCAAAATGGTTCAAGTGCCGCGTGGAGAAATTCTTCCTCTTCTTTGATCCCTGGTTTTGCATCGTTAAAAAGAAAGTGGGCGATACCGTATATGGTATTGGCTGGTTGCCCCTGGGCGGCTATGTGAAGATCGCGGGCATGATCGACGAAAGCATGGACAAGGACGCCATGAAGCTGCCGCCGCAGCCCTGGGAGTTCCGCAGCAAGCCGGCCTGGCAGCGACTCATCATCATGCTGGGGGGCGTTACCGTGAACGTGTTGCTGGCCTTCCTGATCTATGCCATGATACTGATGGTATGGGGCGAAAAGAAAACACCCAATCAGAGCCTGAAGAACGGCGTCTGGATCACCGATTCGCTGATGTATGATATCGGACTGCGCAACGGCGACAAGATCCTTTCCGTGAACGACGTGGCCATAAAATATTACGAGGATATCCCTAAGAAGATACTTTTTGGCGGCGGCACTTCCCTCAAGATCGACCGCAACGGGAAGGACACCACGCTGGAGATCCCCATCGCCATCATCGGCAAACTGGTGGAAAAGAAACGTTCAAAATCCCCCCTGCTGCTGCAGCGCATACCCACCATCGCCGGTGAATTTGACAGCAAGGACACCACCAACGCGAAAAAGGCCGGACTGCGCTACTGGGACCGGGTGATAAAAGTGGATTCGGTTCCGGTGAACTTCATGGATGAACTGTTCACCTACGCTGATACCAAAAAAAACCAGAACGTGGACCTAACGGTGCTGCGTAACGGAAACGAATTGCACCTCACCGTCATGGTGAACGAGAACGGCAAGATGGGTATCTACCCCCTGAAGGAAAGTCAGTACGACAGCCTGGGCTTTTACAAGGTAGAGCAGCGCAAATATGGTTTCTTTGAAGCCTTTCCCGCCGGATTTAACCTGGCGGTGAATTCACTGAAAGATTATATCGAACAGTTCAAACTCATCTTCAAACCTTCCACAGGCGCTTACAAAGGTGTGGGCGGGTTCAAGACCATGGGTTCCATTTTCTCCGGCGACCAGTGGGATTGGCAGTCGTTCTGGAACATCACCGCATTCTTTTCCATCATACTCGCTTTCATGAACCTGTTGCCCATACCGGCGCTGGATGGGGGGCACGTACTCTTCACCCTGGGCGAAATGATCACCGGCCGTAAGCCCAATGAAAAGTTCCTCGAATACGCACAGATCTTCGGCATGATCATCCTGCTGGCCCTGATGGTGTACGCGAATGGGAACGATTGGTTCGGATGGAATAAGGGGAAGTGAGTTCAGAGTTGATAGTTCATAGTTAGGAGCACACTGCTCAAGGGAGTATTTACTTTGTTTATAAAATTATTAAGAGAAAGTCGGAGCGATCCGCTTTCTCTTTTTTTGATCGAAGCCCCAACCACCACTCCCGACTTCTAACTCTGCAATCTTCCAATTACTTTTCGTAACTTTGCCTATTGTTTTGACCCGTGAGTTCTTAACTCTGAACTCCAAATTCCAAACTCGTAACTCCTAACTAAAACGGGGCTGACCGGTTTTGACAGCATAGTTCTTTGTAAGTGTAAGCATGTACTGCGTTGCGTAATTAGCAGTTTAATCAGAATACGAAAACTTTAAATGGCAATACTCAGTATGCCATGGCTGCCTAATTATTAATTAGGTCGTCATTAGGGCCGTTGAACAGGTTGTTCCGTTACCATGTTCCTCCGCCGACTCAAAAACAAAACGGGATGCTGCGATGGAATGATGTGACCATCGCATAAGACCACCATCTAAGGATCCGGTTGGTTTGTTATGCTCCTGCCGTTTCCCTACAATCAATGCATAAATAAACATGTAGAAAGCTTACGGCGAAGATGTTTGGACCAGGGTTCGATTCCCTGCAGCTCCACAAAAAAAGGGCAACACTGATTTTTTCAGCGTTGCCCTTTTATTTCAAATAAACGTTTTTCCGGGGTTATATAGGGTTAGTATTTGATGATGTGTTTCGTCATGATGGTCTTGTTTTCACCGGTCAGCACCAATTCGTAAGTGCCGTTCGCCAGGTTGCCGATATCAATGATCTTAGTTGTCCTTCCACCCGCATGTTGCAACTGC
>JAYWAZ010000220.1:0-4368 GCA_043781975.1 Bacteroidota bacterium | reverse complement strand
CACAACAGGCGGTACCGTTGTTTTAGCTCCGGCAGGAACACGTACTACCGGCGGAGCCGGCGGTGTAACCCTGCCTGCTACAACAGGAACCGTTACTGCTGCGGCTTTCACCGTTAATGGTAATGGTTCTTATACCTATGCCATTACGTTACCGTCTACCGTTACGCTTACCCGTGTGAGTGGCTCTGAAACCATGACCGCATCCTCATTTACCAGTACCCCATCCGGTACCGGCACTTTAAGCAGTGGTACACAAAATTTAACCGTTGGTGCTACCCTTACAGTAGCAGCGGCACAGGTTGCCGGAGTTTACAATTCGGGAAACTTTAATGTGACCGTTAATTATAACTGATCTAATTAGGTATAATATTCAAGCCGATAAACGCTGCCATAAGCAGCGTTTATCGGCATTTCACGAATAATTTACCACCCGAAAATATTAATAAAAAAGAAGCGGTTATTCTACAATATTTTATTTACAATTTCGTTTTAAATACTCTGAAACCGTATTTTTAAGAAAATCCAACCAAATGAAAAAAATGATTACTTCGGTGTTCGTGTTGCTAGGTTTTGCCATCAACTCGAATGCCCAGGCTACGGCTACGGCTACAGCTACCGCTACCATTGTTACTCCCATCAGCATTACAAAGACTGCCGACATGAGTTTTGGTAATATTGCTGTTCAGACCGGAACAGGTGGTACTGTAATTTTAGCCCCAGCCGGAACGCGTACAACCGGTGGCGCCGGTGGTGTAACCCTGCCTGCTACCACAGGAACCGTTACTGCCGCTGCTTTCACCGTTAATGGTAATGGTTCTTATACCTATGCCATTACGTTACCGTCTACTGTTACACTTACCCGTGTCAGTGGATCTGAAACCATGGATGCCACTTCATTCACCAGTACTCCATCAGGTACAGGTACATTGAGCAGTGGTACACAAAATTTAACCGTTGGTGCTACATTAACTGTAGCAGCAGCCCAGGTTGCCGGAGTTTACAATTCGGGTAACTTTAATGTGACTGTTAATTATAACTAAACATTACACCTGATAAATAAACGCTGCGCCTTGTGCAGCGTTTATTTATTTCAACAAAAGAAATTATTTGCATTAATTTTACAAGGCCGGCAACCTTACTATTCAGCGGGCCCTGTTTCAGATAAAGATTATTGATACTTTTATTTATCGTTCATTTATTATTTAGTACAATGAAACAAATTACAAAGACCCTAACCACTTTGTTTTTTTCATCGACGTTGTTGTTTTTTTCTTTCTGCTTTTCATCAAGACTAATGGCACAGGGAAACCTCCTGGTAACGCCCAAAAGAGTGGTATTTGAAGGCAACAAGCGATCGGAAGAATTGAATCTCGCCAACATCGGAAAGGACACGGCTACCTATCTCATCTCATTTATCCAGATCAGGATGAAGGAAGATGGTACTTTTGAAAGGATCACGGTACCCGACTCAGCACAATCTTTTGCCGATAAGAATCTTCGTTTTTTTCCACGCTCGGTAACACTTGGCCCCAATGAGGCACAGACCGTGAAAGTACAGATCACCAGGGCCAATGATCTGATGCCCGGAGAATACCGGTCGCATTTATATTTCAGGGCCAGCCAGCCCGAAAAGCCACTGGGTGATACCATCCCCGCAAATGATTCGGTATTATCCATTCACCTGACTCCCATATTCGGTATTTCGATACCAGTGATCATCCGTAAGGGTGAGTCGGACGCTACGGTAAATATCCCTGAACTTAATTTTCAAATTGATAAGGATTCCACCCCTGCCTTGAACATTACATTTATACGCAGCGGGAACATGTCGGTGTACGGTGACATCACCGTTGACCATATTTCACCTCAGGGTAAGGTAACCCGCGTGGGCATTGTAAAAGGGCTCGCCGTATATACGCCAAATACTAAAAGGCGTTTTCACCTTGCACTGAATAAAACCTCAGGTATTAATTTTCATTCGGGCAAACTGCAAGTCGTTTATGCAGATGAGTCTTCCAAAGCGGTAAAACTTGCCCAACAGGAACTCGTCTTACAATAATGATCCGGGAGAAAATTTTATACCCGCCTCAATTAAAATTTACGATAAGCTCATAATCCGTTGAATGGTATTTTCCCTGCATTTGATCCTTATCAATATATAAAATGGCTTCCGCTTTAAGGGTTTGCTTTCCGCCATTTAAGATCCCTGTTTTTGAAAAGTAGCCGGTGACCAGGTCCATCGTCATTTTTTCAGCTCCCCCGGTGTGTATCAGCATCACCGTTTGGGGTACCATGACGGTAAAAGCTGTTTCCTCCGCGCCATTGATCGTGAAATCCAGTGCAGTAAAGGTATGCAGCGTATAAGGTGTGGTCATATTGATACTATTATATCCATTGCCTCCCCCTTTTAAAAAAAGTTGATGAACAGGTAAAGGCTTTTTAAGCAATGTTTCGAAACCAATATCCCCATTCCCAATTACCGTAACCGGCGTTACAATGGAAGCCGTGGCATATGCGCCCGCGGTTGACTGTGCTTTCGTACAGTTCACTGATACAACAAGTATCAATATGGCGGTCACTTGCCTGATTGTCCCTTTCATACTACATGATTTGATAAAAAATGCAGTTCAGCAAGGATATGATTGAAGTGATTAATCGGGACGCACCGGTTATACCAGGTATAAAACCGCTGCGCAAGCAGGATTGGATAAAATATTATGTGAGGGGGCTGAGGAGTAAACCTACGCAATAGTTTTGACTTATCAAAGGATGTTGGTTGAAAATATCAGGAGTATCAAATGGTAACCGGTACACTATGCACGGCAGCCGCCATTTCTTTTATGAGTGAAGCGTCTTTTTCAATGGCATTGCCCACCACAATAACATCGGCGCCGGCTTTACAGTTGAGGTAGGCTTTTTCGGGTTCAATAATACCACCGCCAACGATCAGCGGCACTTCAATACAGGCAGCCACACTGGCGATCATGTTTTCTGTAATGGCGTGCTTGGCCCCGCTGCCGGCATCCATATAGATCAATTTCATACCCAGCATTTCGCCAGCCATAGCCGTACATACGGCAATTTCATTTTTATCGGCGGGTATTGGCGCCGCATTGGAGATATACGAAACCGTTGTAGGCGCACCACCATCGATCACCATATAGCCGGTAGACAATATCTCCAGCCCGCTTTGTTTTACCGCCGGAGCTGAAACTACGTGCTGCCCGATCAGGAGATCAGCATTACGGCCGCTGATCAATGACAGGTAAAGTAATGCATTGGCATATTTACTCACCTGGGAAGGGCTTCCGGGAAAAAGGATCACCGGGATGCCGCAGCTGCGCCTGATCAGCTGAACACATTCATCCAGGTAATCAGATACCACCAGGCTGCCGCCTACCAGGAAATAGTCCACTTTGGAATCTATGGCAAGGCCGATCAATGGCTCCAGGCTTCCCTCGTTCACCTTGTCGGGATCGATCAGTACAGCAAATGATTTTTTTCCCTGCCGCTTTCTTTCAGTTATTGAATGATATATGCCTTTGGACATTTCCGCTCAGTTGGTTAATGCAAATGTAAAAAAAAACGCTCTATCCCGGGCATATACGCAAATAACCATATCTGGACTTTAAATCACCTCATTTTTATACCTAATTTTGATGCATGAAGGATATCGCTGCGGAAATAAAATTTAAAACAGCCAGAAGTGGTGGAAAGGGAGGCCAAAACGTAAATAAGGTGGAAACCATGGTGGAGGGCTACTGGAAGATAGACGATACTTCTTTATTTACCCCCGAACAAAAAGTATTGATCTGTGAAAAACTGGCCAATAAAATAAATGCGGACGGATTTTTACTGGTGAAAAGCCAAACGGAACGCAGCCAGTTGGGCAATAAGGAGCAAGTGCGTAAAAAAATGAACTCCCTGGTCAACAAAGCCATCCAGGTTCCCAAAAAAAGAAAGGCCACCAGGGTACCCAGGGCAGTCAAAGAAAAGATCCTGCAGTCAAAAAAGCGCACCGGTGAACTCAAAGTAAGCAGGAAAAAAATTACCGGCAATGAATAAACGAAATAAAGTGATCTTTTTTTTGTGCCGGGCCTATACTGCGATGACCCGTTTTTTTTTGTCGCATCGTATCCCGATAGCTAACGGGATACAGCAGGAATGCTTCACAATACGTTCAATGCAACGAATCCTTTTGTTCTTCATTACGATCTTCATCACGTTTTCTGCCCTGGCGCAAAAAAAGATCAGTCCCGGGCAAACCGGTATTTTAAAGGTCAGCTTTATAAATACAGTGAACGGCGTTCCACTGGTCTTAAATGATTCGGTCTACAGCAACCCTTTCGGCGAAACCTACCGCATCAG
>JAYWAZ010000219.1:0-12105 GCA_043781975.1 Bacteroidota bacterium | reverse complement strand
ATACTTTTCAGAGTGTCTGGATCATCGACAATCAAACCGTGACCGTGCCCGTTAAAAAAACCTTCGAGATGGACATACAGCACCGGTTTGGCGTTATCAATAATGGCTATAAGGATTTTTGGGGATTTTTTGCACCCTCCAATATCCGCCTGGGCTTCAGTTATGTTCCCATAAAAAAACTGAACATTGGCGTTGGTATCACTAAGATCAACCTGCTTTGGGATATAAACGCCAAATATTCCATCATCACGCAAACGGTTAATAACAAGTATCCGGTCAGCGTTTCCTATTATGCGAATATGGCATTCGACACAAGAAGGGATGATGATAAAAGCCTTTTTAAATACAGCACACAACGTTTTTCCTTTTTTAACCAGCTGATCATCGCACGTAAGGTTACCAATAAATTTTCTGTTCAGGTAGCACCAAGCCTCTCGCACCAGAATTCAGTGACCGGTTATTATACAAAAAATGACAGTACCGGAACAGAGATATTCAGGGACATGAAAAACGATCATATCGCTATTGCATTCTCCGGAAGGTATAAACTGACCAACGTTACTTCCATCATGTTCAATTATGATCAGCCTATTACAAAACACAATACACATAACCCTAATCCTAACCTGTCCTTTGGATTGGAATTCACTACCAGCAGCCACTCGTTCCAGTTGTTCATGGGTAATTATGGCCTGCTGAACCCGCAAAGGAATAATCTCTACAATAACAACAGCCCGTTTGCATATACAGATGTGGATGGTACCAAAGTGAAAGGGGGAAGGTTCCTGATCGGATTCAACATAACGAGATTGTGGAATTACTGATATAATGCAAAAAAGAAATACCTATGACTTTTAAAATAGGCCCCGGATTGAGCCCCGGGGCTTTATTTTTTAGGTTAATTAATTTTAACTTTACGGATGAATAGCCATTGGCTGGCAATATGAAAACTAAAAACATCGTTGGAATGAATTTTCGAATTTTCATCTTCTTCATATTGGTAACGGGTTTATCCTGTACGGGCCCTTCCCCGAAAACAAAACCAGTTCAAAACAGGCAAGAGAATAAATACGACCCCAATAATAAACCACCGTCAAGTTTTTCCGATACGGTTGGGATCAATTCGTCCGCTGCAGTTTTTTATAGTCCTGATTCAGTACAACTTGAAAAGATAAGATCGGTCATGGATTCGGGTGCTTTTGAAGCGAACATGCATGAATTCTTTTTTTTAATGCGGAACGCCCGGTTGGTCATTAAAAAAAATAGGCCGCAGCTGAACATTATTGAGGCGAAAAATCTACGGTATCTGCTATTTAGCAAAACGGATAAAACCACGGAATGCCTTGACCTGGACAAGAAACCCGATGCATATGGCTTATTTATCTTTGATGGTCAAAAATCGCCGCAACTGGTCGATATGTCGAATATTGATACCCAACTCGGGTTCTATTTCTCAAAGTAATTCCCGGCGGTGGTATATTAACAATGATCGGTATAAACTAACCCCGGTTAGCAGGGGCGCTGATTAAAATCATGTTAATGATGAACAACCATCAGGTATAATTTACTTTCCCCGGTTTAACTTTACTTTTTAGAAAAAGACCCCAGGAAACAAGATGGCGTCTTTATTAAACACAAAAACTTTCAAAAACAACAGATCATGAAAAAAATCCTCTTCATTCTCACAATAGCCATGGGCTTAACGGGTATCAGTTTTACCGTAATCAATAACACGGATAAAAAACCCTGGATAGTACCCGATAATTATAAATCCATGAAAAACCCGGTTGCATCCGATGCGGCCTCTATAGCAGACGGGAAGGCTTTGTGGAGTACCCACTGCAAGTCATGTCACGGCGCAAAAGGCCTGGGCGATGGATCAAAAGCAGCCCAGTTGAAAACAGAGCCCGGTGATTTTTCAAAGGCCGATGTACAGGCTCAATCTGATGGATCACTTTTCTATAAATTATCAGAAGGCCGTGGCGACATGCCCAACTTTAAAAAGAAACTACCTGAGGCCGATGAAAGATGGAGCCTGGTGGTTTACATGAGAACACTAAAAAAATAGATTTTAGCAGACATAAACCTATACAGGAAGCCCGGCAGCAGTGCCGGGTTTTTTATTGGAAAGGACTGCTCATTGAATGTTCTGAGTATATATCCCATGGCCATTTAATGCGTTAAAATGATATTATTCATTTTGACGGCTGATTTAAGTCAGCATAAATTAATGATGCTCAGGGTACCTTGTCGCAGTTTAGAAAAGTCCTTATCCTAATCTGTAAGATCTATTCACAATAATTAATAATGAAACGAATGAACACTGAAAACAAAAAGCAAAGCCGCCGTAAATTCATAGGATGGGGTCTTGCGTCAGCCGCCGTTTTTTCTGCAGTAAAATTCATGCTGCCTTCCCGTAAAAAAACCCAAAAAACCGTTAAGATGCTCACGCAGGACGGGAAACTCGTAGAAGTGGATATTGCCGCCCTTCCTTCCAGGAAGAAAAAGATAACCAATACCGAATTGCAAAACTGGATAAAAAAATAAGGCTGTCCACATCACTAAACTTGTTATAAAATGAATCAAGAAAAATCACGTAGAGAATTCCTGGCCGCTGGCCTCTTAACAACGATGGCGGTTGCCTGTAATTCAAAAAAATCACCTTTTAACCCTGAAGATGAAGTAAAAGCATCTGGTGAAAAAGTAAAACTGCTTTCCGTGGATGGTGAGATCATTGAAGTGGATAAAGCGTTTTTAAAGCCCGTGCCACATATGCCTTCTGTAAGCAATGAGGAGGCCCGGAAAGGGATACCCGGTAAAAAATTTGTAATGGTGATCGACCTCTCGCGCTGCAAGAATCTAAAAAAATGCCAGAGCGCCTGTAACCATGCACACCATGTACAGGATGCGCAGAACTGGATAAAAGTATACCCCATGCAGGATGCCGAAAAGACGGCTCCTTACTGGCAACCCACCACCTGCATGCATTGTGATGAACCACCCTGCGTAAAGGTATGCCCGGTGGACGCCACTTTCAAACGCCAGGATGGTATCGTGCTCATTGATAGTGACCGCTGCGTGGGCTGCCGTTTTTGTATGGCTGCCTGCCCTTATTCTACACGGGTATTCAACTGGGGAGAGCCCGATCTTCCCGAAGACCTCAAAAACCAGGATTATAGTGCTGAAACCAGCATACCACAGAAGAAAGGCACCGTGGGTAAATGCGATTTTTGTCCGGATATGACCCGTATGGGCATGTTGCCACACTGCGTTTCTGCGTGCCCGAATGGTGTGTTCATGTTTGGAGACATGATTGAAGATTCTGTTACCAATGGTTCAGAAACATTCCGTTTCAGCGACCTCGTAAAAGATAAATCCGGCTACCGCCTGATGGAAGACCTGGGAACAAAACCAAGCGTCTATTACCTACCCCCCGTAAACCGGAATTTCAAATTTGAGGAAGGCCTTAATAAAGAAGAACCTACTGAAAAAAAATCTTAAAATAATAACGTGGAAAAGCTGCAAAAATTCTCTCCCGAAAAGATCACCAGTGATCTGTTGCCACAGAAATTTGGCCGCAGGGGAATGATCTGGACCGCTATCCTGGTGGTCATCTGTTGTATCGGCGCATTCGCCTATATCCAACAATTACGAAAAGGGTTGATCGTTACCAACATGGGTGATTACGTTTCGTGGGGGATCTATATCTCCAACTTCGTATTCTTTGTCGCCATCAGCCTGGTGGGATCACTGATCACCGCCATTTTCCGCCTGGCCAATGTTCCCTGGCGTACACCACTGACACGGATATCCGAGATCATCGCGGTATCCGCCATCACCTTCGCGGCACTGATCATCATTGTGGATATGGGTCGCCCCGAAAGGCTGATCTACCTGTTCACTCACGGTCGTATACAGTCGCCCATCATGTGGGACGTGATCGTCATCAGCACGTATTTCTGCCTCAGCTTGTTGTTATTGTACATTACCCTGCTGCCCGATATACGGATCATGCTTCGTGCAAAAGAAATGATCGGCAAACCGTTTTCAAAATTATACCGCTGGCTGGGATCATACTGGAAAGGGACCGCCGGTCAGGAAAATATCCGCAATAGGTCCATTACCATTCTTTGTATCGTTATCATCCCGGTCGCATTTTGTATCCATACGGTTACCTCCTGGCTCTTTGCAACCACTTACCGGCCCGGGTGGGACAGCACGAACTTCGGCGCCTATTTCGTATCGGGTGCGTTTTTAGTTGGTGCTGGCGGCGTAGTAGTGGCCATGTATGTTTTTCGGCGGGTGTATAAACTCGAACATTATATTACCGAACGTCATTTTGATAAGATGGGAAGAATTTTGGTGATGCTGGCGCTGCTATATCTCTACTTTAACATAAATGAATACCTGGTTCCCGCCTTTAAAATGAAAAAACCCGAGGAGGAGCACCTGCACATGCTTTTCGCAGGCGAATTTGCACTCCTGTTCTGGTTTGCGATCTTTATCGGGATGATCATTCCCATACTGATCGTCATATTCCCCAAAGGGCGAAAACCAAACGCTATGTTCGTTGCGGGTGTTATGGTAGTGATAGGAGCCTGGTTCAAACGTTACCTGATCGTTACCCCAACCATGCTTCACCCGTTCTTACCAAAATATGATGCCCCAGCAAGGTACAGCCATTATTTTCCCAGTTGGGAAGAGTGGGCCATCGCCATGGGGTCGCTGGCAGGCGTATTACTGATCATAACTTTTTTTGCCAGGGTTTTTCCCATCATATCCATTTATAAAACAATTACCGATCATGAAGAAGAACAACCATCATAAACTGTTTATCATCCTGTTGTTCCTGCTGGGGTCAACCATGAGCAAAACATATGCGCAGGATTCTGCAGTCGCCACCACTGTACTGGGTGTACGCTATTTCCTGCCGGAAAATAAAGTACCCTATATCGAAGTCAGTACAAAAAAGAAACTGGGAAGAAAATTTGAACCGGTCAAAGGCATCCCGGTAAATATTTATTTCAGCGAAGCCACGGAAAAGAATTTACTGGGCAAAATAGTTACGGGTATTACCGGTGAAGGCAGGGTAGCCTTACCCCCTTCATTCAAATCAACCTGGGATTCGCTCAATGAATTTAAATTCCTTGCCGTATCGGATTCATCCGCGGGTGTGGAATCATTGAGCGGCGATGTTACCGTAAAGAAAGCCATCCTGGTCATTGACACAATATCCACCGACGGTTTAAGATCAGTGACAGCAAAGCTGAAAGAAAAAAAAGGAAATGAGTGGGTGGCGGTTAAGGATATTGAAATGAAGCTGGGGATAAAGCGCTCGCTGGGCAATTTAACGGTGGGAGAAGCAGAAACCTATACCTCCGATTCAAGCGGGCTGGCAAGTGCTGAATTCAAAAAGGATTCCATGCCAGGTGATGAAAAAGGGAATATCATTCTGGTGGCGAGGGTGGAAGACAACGACAATTATGGAAACCTGGTAGTGGAAAAAGCCGTACCCTGGGGAAAACCGGTTCAGGCGGAAGCACATTTCTGGCACCGTACACTCTGGTCAACAGGCGACAGGGCCCCGGTATGGTTGCTGTTCATAGCCCTTTCCCTTGTCGTGGGGATCTGGGGTACGATAATCTATATCATCAGGAAACTTATTCAAATAAAGAAAATGGGCAGGGAGTATGACCGCAAACCCGTTACCTGAAAAAGGCTTCATGACTGACTCGTTAAAGTATGAGGTGATTTAGTGAACGATTGATTGCAGATTGTAAAATGTTCATCTTCCCCGGAAGATGAACATTTTATTTAAAGGGACACCTTAATTTTTACTGCAAAAGAAAGCCGTATTTTTGCTGTTATAGCCGATTGCTCATTTATTATTCCTGTTTGCCCATGCCTGGTGCCTCAAAAAATAAGATCCGGATCGTTACCGCGGCCAGCCTCTTCGACGGGCACGATGCCGCCATTAACGTAATGCGCCGCATCATGCAGAGTAAGGGTGCCGAGATCATTCACCTGGGGCATAACCGCAGTGTACACGAAATTGTGGAAACAGCTATCGAGGAAGATGTACAGGGCATCGCCATTACCAGTTACCAGGGCGGACACCTGGAGTTCTTCAAATACATGAAAGACCTGCTGGAAGAAAATGAGTGCGGGCATATCAAAATATTCGGTGGCGGCGGCGGAACCATCCTTCCCGCAGAAATTGAAGAACTGCAAAATTACGGCATCACAAAAATTTATAGTCCGGATGACGGCCGGCACATGGGCCTTGAGGGCATGATCGAAGATGTGATCAGGCAATGCGACCATCCCCTTAACGGAACAGGTGAATATAATACCGAAATGAAACTGGGGGAAGTGAAAGATATTCGTAAGGTGGCCCGAAAGATAACGAATGCAGAAAATGGTATCGAGACGCTTCCTGCAATTCAGGTTCCTGTTGCGGGCACCATTCCCGTATTGGGCATTACCGGTACCGGTGGTGCAGGCAAAAGCAGCGTAACGGATGAGATCGTACGAAGATTCCTGAATAATTTTACTGATAAAACCATTGCCGTCATTTCTGTTGATCCCAGCAAGAAAAAAACCGGCGGGGCTTTACTGGGCGACAGGATCAGGATGAACTCCATCTCCAGCCCCCGCGCCTACATGCGCAGCCTGGCCACCCGGGAAGACAATACGGCTTTAAGCATACATGTGCAGGAAGCGATCGATATCTGTAAGGAAGCGGGTTTCAACATGATCATTTTAGAGAGTGCGGGTGTTGGACAAAGTGACGCCTCCATCCTGGATTATTGTGATGTGAGCATGTATGTGATGACGCCTGAATACGGCGCGGCATCACAACTGGAAAAAATAAACATGCTGGACTATGCGGATATTATCTGCATCAATAAATTCGATAAGCCGGGCGCATTGGATGCCTATCACGATGTATGTAAGCAATACAAACGAAACCATACTTTATTCAGTGCAAAGAACGAAGACCTCCCGGTGATCGGCGCCATTGCCAGTAAATTCAATGACGAAGGTGTGAATCATTTGTTCGAAAAGATCATGCAGGCCATTCAGGAAAAGACGCAATCCCGATTCGGCGATTATCATTTTAATGTTTCCGCTAAAGTTTCACAGGCCATCATTCCCTCTTCCAGGGTGCGTTATTTAAGTGAGATCACCGCTACCATCCGCGATTACGACCAGTTGGTGGAAGAACAGTCGGCCTTCGCCACAAAACTATACCAGTTGCACGGAGCAATGGAAACCCTCTCGGCGGCGATAGCCCCGGGAGCGGTTAAACAAGAAACAATTGAAGCTATAAAAAAACAGATCGCTTTTTATACCGAACAATTAACACCCGTTGCACGAAAACTCATTACCAACTGGCCCGAAAAAATAAAAGCATACGACAAAGATTATTTTGAATACAATGTAAGGGACAAACTGATCAAACAGGAAATGTTCAGCCTCAGTTTAAGTGGTACAAGAATTCCCAAAGTGATCCTGCCCAGGTATAAGGACTGGGGCGACTTGTTGAAATGGCAGGCGCAGGAAAATGTGCCGGGGCACTTCCCCTTTACAGCCGGCGTGTTTCCGTTAAAACGCGAAGGGGAGGATCCAACAAGGATGTTCGCGGGCGAGGGTGGTCCTGAACGTACCAATCGCCGCTTCCATTATGTATCGGAAGGTCAGCCCGCAAAGCGGCTCAGCACGGCGTTCGACAGTGTTACCCTATATGGCGAAGATCCCGCTCACCGTCCGGATATCTTTGGAAAAGTGGGCAATAGCGGGGTAAGCATTGCCACCGTGGATGATGCAAAAAAATTATACAGCGGCTTTGACCTCTGCGATCCGAAAACATCCGTGAGCATGACCATCAATGGCCCGGCACCCATGCTGTTGGCCTTCTTCTTAAATGCCGCCATTGATCAGCAGTGCGAAAAATATATCACTGAAAATAATTTAAAGGAAGCGGTAAATAAAAAAATTGAATCGATTATTGACATTGATGACCTGCCAAGATATATTGGTGTTGATGGCAAGCCTGTACATCCTAAGACACTGCCTGATCTACCAGGGTCTTCACAAGTCTCCTCCGCGGGGGGAGATTTGGAGGAGGCCGGAGCTTTGCCCTCAGGTAACAACGGCCTTGGCTTACGCTTGCTTGGCTTAAGCGGCGCCGATGTATTACCAGCGGATGTGTATGGAAATATCAAAGCACAGGCCTTGCAAAATGTTCGGGGTACGGTGCAGGCTGATATTTTAAAGGAAGACCAGGCGCAGAACACCTGTATATTCAGCACCGAATTCGCATTGAAGCTGATGGGTGATGTGCAGGAATATTTCATCCATGAAAAAGTAAGAAATTTTTACAGTGTCAGCATCAGTGGCTATCATATTGCCGAAGCGGGCGCCAATCCCATCACACAGCTGGCATTCACATTAAGCAACGGGTTTACTTATGTAGAATATTATTTAAGCCGCGGCATGAATATCGATGATTTTGCACCCAACCTTTCCTTCTTCTTCAGCAACGGTATGGACCCCGAGTACAGCGTGATCGGCCGTGTGGCACGCAGGATATGGGCAAAGAGCATGAAGTACAAGTACAAGGCCAATAAGCGCAGCCAGATGCTGAAGTACCATATACAGACATCGGGCCGCAGTTTGCACGCGCAGGAAATTGATTTCAATGATATCCGTACCACCTTACAGGCGCTCTATGCCATTTACGACAACTGTAATTCCCTCCATACTAACGCTTACGACGAAGCGATAACGACGCCCACGGAAGAAAGTGTGCGCAGGGCCATGGCCATTCAACTTATCATCAACCGCGAACTGGGCACGGCAAAGAATGAAAACCCCAACCAGGGTGCTTTTTTGATCGAAGCACTCACCGGCCTGGTGGAAGAAGCTGTGCTGGCGGAGTTTGACCGCATTACCGAACGCGGTGGTGTACTGGGTGCCATGGAAAGAATGTACCAGCGGAACAAGATCCAGGAAGAAAGCCTGCATTATGAAATGCTGAAGCATACGGGCGAGTTTCCCATTGTTGGCGTAAATACTTTTTTAAGCAAGAAGGGGTCTCCCACCATTTTACCAACCGAAGTGATCCGCAGCACCGGGGATGAAAAAGAGCAGCAGATCACGAATCTCCTGGCATTTCAAAAACGAAATGCGGGCAAATCTGCAACGGCATTGACTAAGCTGCAGCAAACCGCTATTGAAAATGGGAATCTCTTTGCCGAACTGATGGAGACGGTGAAGTATTGTTCACTGGGACAGATCACGAATGCACTGTATGCAGTAGGAGGTCAATACAGAAGGAATATGTAGTACCCTTTAATGGGCGTATTGCTTAGGTCGCCTTATCTTTTGTATTCCTTACCAAACTAATACCGGCAAAAAAGAAAATGGCACCGATAATGCCGGAAAAAATAATGGCTTTAATATTCCTATTGCCTGTTCCTCCATCCATAAAACTTATGCCTGCATAAATAAGTCCGGCAACTCCCAATAGGGATAGGATAATTCCCAATACACGCTTTTCCATAATTGTTTTTATACAAGGTAGGTTTATAAAACAGCTATTGGCTCAATGAATGGTGGTAAGTGTGAATGATGTAACAATTGTCTGAAATAATGTAATAATTTATAAGGGGGCTAAGGTTTCTAAAACATGACACCCCTTTTTTGATCATTCGGCTGCAGTAGTTGAAGCATCTGTGTTGGAATTTATTCCCCACCTTCCGCCACACCTGTGCTTCCATTCGTTTTGAAATTGCTCCCTTTCTTCCGGGGTCATGTTGCTCCACCTTTGTTCCATCCCTTGCTTCCATTGGCGACGCCTGCCGCCCCAGCCGTGGTTGAAGCCGAAAAGTATCTTGCTTAACGCGAAGATCCCCATCGCTTGCCAAAAACTGATGGCTTTTACGCCCAGTACGGCGGGCAATATGCCATTCCACAATGACATGAGGAGCAGGCTGAATAAAAATACGCCGCCGATAAAGATGGGCACAAATAAGATCCCGAGTTTAATTCTTTTTTTCATCTTGTTCATAATAATTCGTTTTAATTGATGTTTAATAGTTTAATAATTCATCTTTTAATCCACGCAGTCTTTCTCTCAAATGCAATACCGCATACCGCTTCCTGCTGATGAGCGTGGCCACCGGTACCCCGGTTTGTACCGCCAGCTCTTTAAACGGTACGCCTTCGATCTCGGTTTGTATAAAAGCATCCCTTTGTTCCGCCGGTAATTCGTCCAGGGCTTCCTGTAAGGTTTCCCAGAACAGGCCGCGGAGGTATTCGGTTTCGGGGTTGGTATCCGCGGGTAATAACATTTCCTTCCAGTGAAACCCTCCCTCTTCGTCTTCGGCAACGGGCAGCACATCATCTGCCAGGGGCAGTTTTTGTTTTCGGTAGCTGTCGGTGATCTTGTTGCGGGTAACCCTGAAGAGCCAGCTGCTCACCTGCTCGATGGGTTCTGTGTTGCCGGCCAGCTGGTAAAAAACGTCCTGCAAAATATCTTCAGCGTCTTCCGCACTGCCCACGCGCTGGCGAATAAAGCCAAACAGCCGTTTGCTCATCGACCTGATGGTTTGCGTAATGCTATTGTTGCGTTCGGCGCTCATTGCAGTGGTTATCGTCATTACATCCTCCATGTATATTCCGGGAGACGAATGAAGAGGGGGAATATTTTAAGAGGAAAGGAATTTTTCACAAAGATCACTAAGTGTTTTCACAAAGTCTCACAGCATGCCTTCATTATTTATGGCGTTATTGCAGGTGCTCTCTGTGAATCTCTGTGGCTTCTTTGTGTCCGCCGTACTATTACTTAAAAGTGAAAGTCCAATACGGCATTGGTATCATATCTTTTGTGGGGTTGGATCGATACTCCAATGATCTTGTAGGGGCTAAAGCAGATATCGCGGTGTCCCAGGCTGGGTACGTCATAATCGATTAGCAGACTCATTACAATGTCCAGCGCGTCGGCGTGGCCGTAGTCGCAGCATTCACCGTTATAATGTTGATTGGTATTGCATTTTCCGGTACGTTCATGACCAAGATAGCCCGTCAGGCCCGAATTATATGCATGGCATTGGGCACTGGCAAAGCAGTCGCTGTCGGGCAAGAGCAGGTTCAGCTTTTTCATTGAATTCATAGTGGTGATCAGCGACTGGTAATAGGTGATATTCACCAGTTCCCTGTTGTCCGTGTATTCAGGATACTTTTTTACCACCGTACTGCAAAACAGTTTGGGATTCATCCGGGCGAGGTTAAGGATATAGATCACATTTTTTTCCGCTTCATTCATATAGTTCACCGATGCGGCGGTATTGCAGGACAGGTATTTGGGCGCATTCCATTCCTCCGAAAATTCACTGAGGGGGAATAGCGCAGCGCTGGTATCGGCTTTACTGATTATATCAACTGTGTTTTGTGCGTTGCCCGAAATAATGGGAACGATCAGCAAGAGGAGTAGGTATCGCATAGCGGGTTTGTTTTATCGATGTACACCCAATACGATAGCAGTCAAATAAATATTGTGAGCGGGATGCTAAAAAAATGTGAAAGAAATAAGCTAAGCGGACAAAGAAGAAAAAGAGCATAGGTAGAAAGAAATAGGCTGAGCGGCCAAAAGAGATAAGTGCTTAAATGAGGGTTCCCTTTACGCTTTTCCTTCTTTTCTTTTTTAACCCCTTAGCCACCTCAATACGTTGTCGTCATATCCTCATCCACACAAATGATATAATCGGCTTTATGTTTATTTTCGGCGAGCAGGTGTTTGATGTCTTTTTGAGAAACCGTGGTAACAGTAACGATCTTCAGGTCCGGTCTGGCCCGCTGCAGGTGCCATACGATTCCGTCATGATTTTCAGAATGGTAGCTGCCGTTGTAATGGATGAACAGGCTGCCTGGTGCAAAATATTTTATAATAAAATAGGCCATGGTGGCGTCTTTGCTGGCCTGTGCCTTGGGCATGTTAACGGAGCCGTGGCCGGCCATCATCGTCATCATGTTCTTGTAGCCGGGTAGTTCGGCATCATAGGAGATGGGCAGTGGTGCTATCCATGCCTTTTCCTTAAA
>JAYWAZ010000218.1:0-4401 GCA_043781975.1 Bacteroidota bacterium | reverse complement strand
GCCGCCCAGTCTAAAGGCTCCGACCACGTCACCACTTTGCCCCGGCCCTGCGAAAGAACCGAGGAGGGCGGTGTAACCTTCAGCGTCGAAGAAGAAGGTGACTGGAATTCGATGCCGTTTTAGAAGACGTTGAAACCCTTAACCAATGGGCCCTGCAGGGCAGGCTGGATATCACCAAGATCAGTTACGGCGTACTGCCCCTGGTATTGGAAAAATATATTTTACTCAATAGCGGCAGTGCGTTGGGAAAGGGGGTTGGACCTTTATTAATATCGAACAAGCAACAAGGAATATTGAATGTTGAAGGATGCACGATAGCCATACCCGGCGAGCATACCACGGCGCATTTACTTTTTTCACTGGCCTATCCAAATGCAAAAAATAAGATCTTCATGCGATACGACATGATCGAAGATTTTGTATTGGCGGATAAAGGCCTGGGCGTTATCATTCATGAGAACCGTTTCACCTACGAACAAAAGGGATTGAAGAAGATCTGCGACCTGGGCGAACACTGGGAACAAGAAACAGGACTTCCCATTCCGCTGGGCGGCATCGTGATGCAAAGGAATTTAGCAGCGGAACTGCAGCACCGGGTGGATGGGCTGATCAGGAAGAGTATCGAGTACGCCTATTCGAATTATCCCCAACTGAATGAATATATCCGCAGCCATTCGCAGGAATTGAGTGAAGAGGTGATGCGTAAACATATAGAACTGTATGTGAACAATTATTCCATTGACCTGGGTAGTGCCGGAAAAGCCGCAGTTCAACAACTGTTAAATGTTTATCAAAATATCAATAAAGGAGCAGCCTTCACGCAAAATGAAATATTTTTAAGCTTCAGTTGACCCTAATGCTGCTTGAATGAGAAAACGACTTTCCTTTGTTTGTACTATCCTGATATTAATCCCCGCTATTTTATCTGCACAAACCAAAATAAAGGATCCCGATGAAGTGAAAGTATTTGTTGATTGCAATGCCTGGTGTGACATGAGTTATGTAAAAACAGAAATTAATTATGTTGATTTTGTTCCGGACCGGTTTGTAGCCAATGTTTATATCCTGATCACCTCACAAGCAACCGGTTCGGGCGGAAATGAAATAAAATTATTTTTTTCGGGCCAGCAAAATTTCAAAGGGATGCAGGATACGATGAAATTTTACAGAACCAGCGTGGGTACGGATGATGAATACCGGGAGAACCTGGTACGCTATTTAAAATTAGGACTGACCCGGTTCATAGCGCAAACTTCCCTTGCTTCAAAAATTAACATCAGCGCCATTGTCTCAAAAGATAAAGTTGCCATGAATGCACTCAGTACAAAAAAAGATAAATGGAATTTTTGGGTGTTCAATATCGGCCTTAGTGGAAATATCAATTCAGATGATTACAGTAAATCACACCGTTTTTCCGGAAGGGTCAGCGGCAGCCGGGTAACCGAAAAATTAAAGATCAATTTAAGCGCAAATATCTCTAAAAATGTGCGTACCATTGATTTTAACGGCACAGAAAGTAAATTCATCAATAACAATGCGGATTTCAACGCAACCCTGGTGACCAGCCTGAATACACATTGGTCTGTTGGAGGCTTTGGTGGATTCTCGCACAGTACCTACAGCAATTATGATGCTTACGCCATCCTGCATCCCGCAATAGAATATAGTTTCTTTCCCTATAAGGATGCGGTTAAAAAATCGGTCACCCTCTTTTACCGGGCCGGCCCTTCATACAATACCTATTTGGATTCGGGTTACTATGATTCTCCAAAACACTGGGTATTTCAGCAATCATTGTCCTTAAATGTGGGCATTATTCAGAAATGGGGTACCTGCAATTTTAGTGCGTCATGGGATAATTACCTGAATTCATTTACATTGGACAGTGTAAAGATCAAAGGCCGGAACATCAATACCTTTTCCATAGGCGGTTATATTGAATGCCGCATCTTCAAAGGGTTATCGGTGAGCCTGTCCACCAATGCCAATTTTACAAAAGGTATATATCCCAACATTCCCCGCAAGTTTTTTTCACGGGATGATCTGCTGACCAATACGAGACAGTACCCTACACAAAAAGGATTGTATGCCTATTTTGGGATCAACTACCGGTTCGGATCAATTTATAATAACGTAGTGAACCCGAGATTCAGCAGGAATGATTTTTGAGGGAACGAAAAAGTACCCGGCCGGTTATTTTTTTAAAGCTTTCGCATACACTTCCAAACATCTTTTCCTGGCAAATTCATGTTCCACTATCGGCTGGGGATAGTTGAATTCCTGGAATTCGGGCACCCATTTTTTTATATAGGCCAGCTGTGGGTCGAATTTCTGTGTTTGCAGGTAAGGATTGAATATCCTGAAATAGGGCGCCGCGTCGCAACCACTCCCCGCTGCCCATTGCCAGCCACCGTTATTGGCCGCCAGGTCGAAGTCAAGCAGTTTTTCCGCGAAATAAGCCTCCCCCAGCCTCCAGTCCAGCAACAGGTGCTTGGCCAGGAAGGAGGCCACGATCATGCGTACACGATTATGCATGAAGCCTGTCGCGTTGAGCTCCCGCATACCGGCGTCAACAATGGGATAGCCCGTTTGGCCAAGGCACCATTTTTCAAATTCCCCTTCATCCCGGCGCCATTCGATCGCGTCGTATTCAGGCTTAAAGGCACAGCCCTGACCGACCCGTGGAAAATGCCAGAGTATCATGTGGTAAAAGTCGCGCCATATCAGTTCATTGAGAAAGGTTTCAGACAAATGCCTGCTTTGCCGCGCTATGTCCCTGATGCTCACCGTTCCGAAACGCAGGTGCAGACCCAATTTTGAAGTACCCGCAAGGGCCGGAAAATTCCTTTGCGCCTCGTATTTCAATACCCGTTCTTCATCCAATGATTTTGAAGGAAGGGGAAAATTTACGGGTTCAAATCCGATGGAAGCAAGTGAAAGAAGGGGCTGTGCCGGCTGCTTGAAAAAATGACCAAAGTATTTTTCGGAAGCAAATGGCGCCAGGTCAGTATCGGTTAACCTGGCCTTCCATTTTTTACTGTAAGGGGTATATATCGTATAGGGTTTCCCGTCATCTTTTAAAACTTCATCCTTTTCCATCAGCACCTGGTCTTTAAAAGTATGAAGGGTGGCGCCCCGGGCGAGCAACATCTCAGCGATGGCGCCATCCCTTTCCCTGGCATAGGGTTCGTAGTCATGATTGGCAAAGACCTCTTTAATTGTATATTTCGAAAATAGCGAAGCAAGTATTTCGGCAGGGCTACCATAAAAAACCTCTAGCGTGGATCCCATTTTCAACAGTGCGGATTGCATCTCTTCCAGCGCGGCGTGGATGAATGCCACGCGCCCGTCGCTCTTATTCTCAAGATGGTCCAGTATCTGCTTATCAAAAATAAAAACGGGAACGACCGGCCGGCCCGAACGGAGTGCATGGTAAAGGGCCGCGTTATCGTTGAGCCGAAGGTCGCGCCTGAACCAGCATATATTTACTTCCTGCATTTTACTATGTGTATCGTTATGTGTAACTCAATAACAAATAGGCTACAAAATAGTTGGGGGAAGCGTGCTGTATATTTTTTGGGTAAGCCTGTTATCATACACTTTACCACCGATGCCCTGCACCCAGCGGATATTATAGATGGCGTTCGTTAAGAATATCTCGTCGGCCTGCATCAATTCATCCTGATCTATTTCCTTTTCCATGACCTTGATATCCTGTGAAGCCAGTTCCTTGAGCAGCAACTTCCTGAACACGCCCGCCACGCAGCCTTCGGCCAACGCCGGTGTACTGACGATACCGTCTCTAATTAAAAAAATATTGGCGATGGTGGTCTCGCAGATCCTGCCGGCGGTATTGAGTATGATCGCATCGTTCCATTTTTGTGCTTTGGCATAAAGGGCTGCCATCACCCCGGACAGGTAATTGTTGTGCTTCAGGTTGCTGAGGATATCTGGACTTTTTTTCACTTCATCATAAATACCCAGTACCAGCCCGTTGCTGTTCCACTGGCCATTCGTTTCCGGTAATTCCCAGCTTTGAATGATATGATTGGGGATATGGTTCACGGCGTCGAACAAGCCGCCGTCACCCCGGTAAACGGTAACGCGTATCCTGGCCGACTGCTGGTGCCCGTTCTTTTTGAGCAACGCGGAGATTTCTTCCTGTAATGTATCGGGACTGAATAGCTTCGGTACCTGGAACTGCAGTACCTGCATGCCTTTCCAGAGTCGTGCAAAATGTTCATCGGCCATCAGCAATTGGCCCTTGCTGCACTTCAGTGTTTCAAATAATCCGTCGCCAAAGCGCAGACCGCGGTTATCTGGGCCAATAACAGCGGTGTGGGCTTCAAAGAGTTTGCCATTGCAGTTAAAATAATTCATGCAGCAAATATATACCTAACG
>JAYWAZ010000217.1:0-12201 GCA_043781975.1 Bacteroidota bacterium | reverse complement strand
AGAAGGATTGTAATGTTGCAATAGTGACATAAATCATTTTTTTCGATGATCTTTATCAAAGGATATTCGCTTCAATTTGTCATAATCCATGGGGGCAGGAGCAACCGCGTATCGGCTAACTAAATATAGCATAAGAATCATAAATAAAGTAGTTTTTTACCGGGTTTTTATCGGGAACGGTCCTTTTGGGCGGCTCTGGGCTGGCTCTTGCTTTTCATTGCAATTAAATTTACATTTAATACCTAAAAGAGTTTGGGCTTTTTAATAAGACCCTGAGCATAGCTAATACACATTTATGGACTTTAGTTTGAGACCATGGCATATGGACGACCTTGCCAACCTGGTGGGGCTCGCCAACAATTACGAGATCGCAAAGAACCTGAGCGACCAGTTTCCGCATCCCTATACCAGTGAAAACGGGGAGGCGTTTATCCGTTTTGCCACAAGCCACGATCCCCTTCATATCTTCGCCATCGACATCGATGGTCTTGCAGCAGGTGGCATCGGTATTCACCCCCAATCCGATATCTACCGGAAAAACGCAGAGATGGGTTATTGGCTGGGTCAACCCTTCTGGGGCCGCGGCATCATCAGTAGGGCGGTGTTACAAATGGTAGACTATGGATTCAGAAACTTTGACATCGACCGCATCTACGCAAGGCCATTCGGCACCAATACCGCTTCACAAAAAGTGCTGGAGAAGACGGGGTTCATACTTGAAGCAAGGATAGATGGCGCAATTTTCAAGAACGGGGTTTACTTTGATGAACTGATATACGCCTCCAGGCGAAAAAAATGAACTGCTGCAGGTGACAGGCCGTGTGCATTTATAGCATCCGAGCCCATCACTCCGCCATCCATTTCCCGGAACATTGGTTATATTTGGCGCAACGGTGCTGAGCACATGACTACTAATTTTTAAATTCACCTGCTTGAGGACAAAGAATAAATTCCTGAAGAATCTACTGATCGTTTTGGGGTCGCTTGCATTATCCGCGATCATTTGTGAATTCAAGGGAGATGCCTGGGAAGGATCGGTCCGAAAGGGTTTTTATTCGGTCACGCATGATACCATCACTACTTACGGCAGCATCATCCTGGACGAAAAGGGTATCCCCTATGTTTATTATCCCGCGATGAACGGTGTCGCGGCCGGTAACGAATACAACCCAACCATCATCTGCAATTATGCGATTGATTATTATCAACTGGCGGAAGAAAAAAATGATTCGGCCACGAAGAATAAATTCGGCCATTGCATTGAATGGCTCGCAAAAAATATCAGTTATAAGGATGGATATGCCCATTACGAATTCAACTGGCAACAACCTTTTTATGATTCCGTGGGTGTTCCCTGGACATCAGGCATGACTTCGGGCCGCGCCATAGAAGCATTCACCGACGCGTACAAGTTAACCCATGCACCCGAATGGCTTGACCATGCAAGCGCCCTGCTCCGTGGTTTTTACTATCCCATCGATTCAGGCGGATTCACATACAGGGAGCCCGGAGGCTGGTGGTATGAAGAATACGCTCACCGGGCAATGCATACACCGCGTGTGCTGGATGGACATATCTACGCGTTCATGGGAGTGCGCACTTTCTGGCTCCTTACAAAAAATGATTCTGCGGCAAAGGTTGTTGAAGAGGGTATCCGGGCACTGAAAGACCATCTGCCCGGTTATGATAAGGGCGACGGGGATATTTTTTATGATGCATACCACAAGGTCGCCGATCAGAAATACCACGAGCTGCTCACTTCGATGATGAAAGCACTTTGGGACATAACACAGGACCGGATCTTTTATGAGTACTACCATAAATGGGAGGCACCGCTCAAGAAACCCTATGTTTACCGGATCTTTAAACAGAGAAACCGTTCGGGACTGGTCCTGTATTTCCTGGTCAGCGCCCTGGTATTCCTTGTACTTACCGGGATCAACAGGCTGATTAGAAAAAAATCATGAACGAACATACAGTAACATATAAAAAAATACGCTTTTTTGAGGGGCTGAATCCCCTGCGCTTTTTCGCTGCCTTCCTGGTGGTGATGCATCATTCTGAAACCATCCGTAAAAAAAGCGGGCTCTTTAACCTGGAGTGGCTGGGACTGTTCAGGAACGGGAACAACGCGGTCACGTTTTTTTTTGTGCTCAGCGGCTTCCTGATCACCTACCTGCTCTTGCGGGAGCACGACAGTACCTCCACGGTTAGCGTTAAACGCTTTTATATGAACCGGGTGTTAAGGATCTGGCCCCTGTATTTTTTGCTGGTACTCATCGGCACCGTGCTGCTGCCGCAATTGTTCAGCGTATTCCATATCGCCTATGAAATGCCCTATACCTTCGGGCAGGTCTGGTATTATTTCCTGTTCTTCGTGCCGGGGCTCGCCACTTATTTCTTCGGCCATCATATTTTAGAACCCCTTTGGTCGATCGGCGTGGAGGAGGTTTTTTACCTGGTGTGGGCGCCGCTCTTTAAATTTTTAAAAAAATGGATACTGGCTGTCTTATGCACGGTGATCGCAGTAAAGGTTGTCCTGATGACCCTTTCATTCTATGTAATAAAGGACCCCTTATTCTTTTACCTGGTCAACTCATTCCAGTTTGAGGCCATGGCGATCGGCGGACTGGGCGCTTATTTCATCTTTAACAGGAATCGCAGTTTGCAGGGACTCGCGATCTACAGGATACCTTTACAACTGTTCTTCTATTCGCTGCTGGCCGTTTACCTGGCCGTCAATCCCAATATCCACAACCCGGTTTGGGATGCGGTCTTCAAAACCCCGGTCGTATCGGGATTATTGCTCGAGTTCCTTTTCCTGTACCTGATCATCGGGGTTTCGTTGATCGACAATAATATCATAAAGCTGAAGAACAGGTTCCTCTCCTATCTGGGCGAGATCTCTTACGGCATCTATATGTATCATATGCTGATGATCTATGTGATCATACAATTCCTTGGAAAATACCTGATGCACCTGAACGCATATTTGAGCACCATTGGTTTTTATGTAACCGTATTCCTGCTGGTGCTCCTCGTTGCATCCCTTTCAAAGGCATTCTTCGAGAATTATTTTCTTGGACTCAAGAAAAAGTTGCGGTAAACTGAAAGTGGTCACCTAAAAAGTTAATATGCCATTTATCAATATCGAATTCAAAGCCCGTGTAGCCGATCCCGGTATCCTGGAAAAACAATTGCTGGAACTGGGTCCGGAGTTCATCGGTGAGGATCACCAAACCGACACTTATTTCAATGTAGGGAAGGGCAGGCTGAAACTGCGGGAAGGCAATATTGAAAATTCGCTCATTTATTATGAAAGGCCCGATACCGCGGGTTCAAAACAATCTGATATCCTGTTGTACCAGCACCAACCCGATCCTATGCTGAAAGATATCCTGGTAAGGGTTCACGGCATTAAAGTGATCGTGGATAAAATCAGGAGGATCTATTTCATCGACAATGTAAAATTTCATTTTGACAGCATCGCCACGCTGGGCGGCTTCATTGAAGTGGAAGCCATTGACCGGACCGGCGATATTGGTCCTCAAAAATTGAAGGAGCAGTGCGACCATTATGCCGGGTACTTTAATATCCAACAAACAGACTTTATTGCGTTATCCTACAGCGACCTGATCCTGGAGAAAGTGAAAGCTGATAAATAAACAAATCATTCATTGGGCAGTTTTCCCGGCAGGTCAATGGTTCCGGGTTCAACTATCTCCGTTTCTTTATTATTAAAATTTTTCAATGCCGCTTTATCCTGCTGCAATGCCACCGTTTTCTTATACAAAGAATCATAGGCTTTTTGCACCGGATCCAGTTTACAAACATAAATGCTGCGACCGTGTGTGCCCACCACTATCTCATTATCACGCTGCTGTATGGCAATATCGTGAACGGCTACCCGTGGAATATTCTTTCCCAGTGTCATAAATAACTTGCCGCGGTCAAAGGAGGCGTAGAGGCCGTTATCTGAACCCACATAGATGATATTTTCGTTTTTGGGATCTTCCTTTACCACATTCAGCGGTTCGGCGGGCAGGTTATCGCCGAGGGCCTGCCAGCTGGTACCATAATCTTCGCTTACAAATAAGAAGGGTGAAAAATTATCATTGCGGTAACCGTTCACCGTAACATATACCCTTCCTTCCTTGTACGCCGAAGGCATGACCCGGCTGACATAGAGCCCCTGCACCGCCCTGGGAAGGCCCTTGCTGGTATTGGCCCAGGTATAGCCGCCGTCTTTACTCAACTGTATGAACCCATCATCGGTGCCCAGGTAAATGAGCCCGAATTTCAGCGGCGATTCCACGATGGTGGTGCTGGTTCCGAAGGGAATATCACCCTCATGCTTACCCGAAGTAAGGTCAGCGCTGAGTAATTCCAGTTTATCGCCCTTTTGCAAACTGCGGACAAATTTATTGGTGCCGTAATACAGCACGTCCTGGTTGTGCCGGCTTAGCCAGATGGGTGTTTGCCAGTTGAACCGAAGCTGGGGATCACCCAGGTCGGGCCGCGGGTAGATGCGCAGGCCCCTGCCCCCGTCGGTATTGCGCCTGCTGTAAAATCCAAACTGCGATCCGTCATAAACGGTCTTATTGTCCCGGGTATCCACCTGTACCTGCATGCCGTCGCCGCCGCCGATATTCTTCCAGGGATAGGGACTGTCATAATCCCACTGATCAACATCCTTTGCAGTGGAAGGGCCAACCCAGGTACCATTGTCTTGTAGGCCACCATACACATTATAAGGTTTTGCATCATCCACCGCGATATTGTAGAACTGCCCCACCGAAGGCGTATTTACTTTGAACCAGTGCTTACCGTCGTCGTAAGTGATGTTGCAGCCCCCGTCATTCGTTGCGATCCAATGGCCGTCCCTCCCGGGGTCCATCCAGCATCCGTGCCAGTCGGCATGCGTGGCCGCATTATCGGTTCCCTTAAATGTTTTGCCTCCATCCGTGCTCAGCATTAAATTAAAACCACTGATCACCAGCTTTTTTTCATTGGTGCTGCTAACCGATATCTTCCCGAAATAATAACCATAGGTATTGTAGAGATTCAAACCTGCGGCATTCATTTTTTTCCAGGTAGCGCCGGCGTCATCACTCCGGTACACTTCGCAGCCGATGATGGGCGTCTCAAAAAGCGCTGCATTGGCATCGAATAAATAATCATAGATAGCGGTGGGCTTCACCTTATCATTCCTCACCAGGTCTTTTACGGAAGCGGCGGTATACTTTTCGGGAAAACCATTGTCCACCAGGAAGCTGTCCAGTTTTTTATCGTCCAGTTTCACAAAATCCTCTTTGGTGAGGCCCTTGAAATCCTTCAGCACATATATGGTATCGGGTTTTTTCTGCGCCGTATCGGGGCGGTGGTCCTGGTTGTCGACCGTGGCATAAACAATATTGGGATTGCCGGCATAAACGGCAACGCCTATACGCCCGATACCGTCGCCGGTAGGGAAGCCGCTGCCGGGCGTGGAAATATGCTTCCAGGTATTGCCGCCATCTAAACTTTTATACATACCCGATGACTTTCCGCCCTCTTCAAAGTTCCAGGCCCTGCGGGTGCGGTACCACATGGCTGCATAGAGTTCATCGGGATTTTTAGGATTGATGTCCATATCCACCGCCCCGGTATTATCGTCGACATATAAGGTTTGTTTCCAGGTTTTGCCGCCATCGGTGGTCTTATAAACACCCCGTTCCTTATTGGCCGAATACAAATGACCCAGCGCCGCCACCCAGGCAGTATTGTCATCGGAGGGATGCAGGATTATCTTACCGATGTGCTGGCTCTCAGGCAGTCCCAGGTATTGCCATGTCTTCCCTTCGTCAGAACTTTTATACACGCCGATACCGGCATAGGAAGAGCGGCTGCTGTTGGCTTCGCCTGTACCCACCCAGATGGTCTTTGTTTGCCAGTTCACCGCGATATCGCCGATGGTGATCACATTTTCCTTATCAAAAATGGAAACGAGGCTCTGGCCGTTGTTGGTACTGTGCCATAATCCGCCGGAGGCATAGGCCACGTAAAATTCAGTGGGGTCGGCCGGGTTCACGTCCACATCCACTACCCTTCCGCTCATGATGCTGGGGCCGATATTGCGGAATTTGATATTCTTCAACACACTGCTGTCTTCGAGCAATTTTCTTTTTTGTAACCCGTTCATCCGCTCGGCGGCAGTGCTGGGACGCAACTGCGCGTGAACAGAATTAACAATTAGTAAAAGCAGGATTGCCGTAAATTTGGAAAGAATTTTCAGCAGGCGAACCTGTTTTTTTAGCTGAACAGTGTTGATGCGGTACAAGTGAGTGACACAACCGGAGTTGAAACGAAGTACAAATGCTGATAACATAAAAAAATATTAACGGTAAATAAGATCCTCTATGCGATTTTTAAAAATACGGCAAATGCTGATACTTTCCATCATGCTTTTTTTGTTTGGGATGAATGGCAGCGGCCAGTATAAAAGCTTTCAGCTGAACGCCGACGGCGATACCATCAATGCCATCACCAAGAGCGGTCTGAAGCAGGGCAAGTGGGTGATCCATGTGGATGAGGTTCGCGGTGAATCGGGCTATGAAGAAGAAGGCGTGTTCACAAAGGACAAGAAAGAGGGGATCTGGCGGCTGTATAATTTAAACGGCGACCTGATCGGCATCGAACAATATAAATTCGGCGGCAAGGACGGGCTGCAGCAATATTACACTTACCTGGGCGACCTGATCAGGGAAGAGAACTGGCGTGGTTATAATCCCGACGCGCCCTATGATACCATCCCCGTTTACGGATCGGGTAATAACGAGATCGTGGATTATAAGATCGTGAAAGCCGATCAGTACAGCGTTAAAGACGGTGAGTGGAAATATTATGAACCGGGGAGCGGCCGCCTGGTGAAGACCGAACAATATGACCGGGGTAGACCAGTAACACCGAACGCCCCGGCCAACCCGGTTACGGCATTGACCGACAAAAAAAAGAAACCCGATAAAACTCCCGAAATGCTGGAATGGGAAAAGAAGAACAAGGGCAAGAAAAAAGTAGTCAGGGATGGCAGGACCTATGACTGATAGCATCCCCATTTCCTAAACCTCCTGCTATTTTATTTCAAGATCACTTTGAAAGCTTCATTTGAATTATTGAATAAGACAGTAACCGTATTCTCCGCTTTCATGGTCGCTATATCCTGTCCGTTTATGCCGATGCCATGCAGGCCATCAAAATGATGAAATACCAGTTTTACCTTATCAAATTTAGAATCATAGCTCCCTTCTTTTTTCTCAAATACGACCTGATTGCCCGCGGGATCATAGCTGATCATCCTTTTATAGAACACCGATCTTTCATAATCAAAGCTGGTGCCATCATCTTCGTAATAGATGAAAGAACCCGTCGTACTACCCTTCCAGATATGCAGGTATAAGATGCCATCTCCTTTTTCCTTGGTGCTTTGTACCGTGCTTTGCATGGGAATGATGCCGCTTTCTTTTACAAAAACGGGCATATCATTAAGTGGACTTGCTACAAAATAAGACTGCCCTCCTTCATAGTCCTTATCATCGCTGAAACGATACCAGCGGGTATCCTTCCCCGGTAGGTATACTTCGGCCGACATGGATCTGCTGTCGACCGGGCAAACCAGCATATTGTCGCCGAAAAGGAACTGGTTGCCGAACTTATCATCATACACTTTATCATCGAATGTATAGCGGATGGGCAACATGCGGTCAACCGGCATCCCGGATATATGCGCCTGGTAAAAACTGCTGTAGAGGTAGGGCATCATTTGATACCTTTGTTCTATCAATCCGCGGATAAAATGGGTGTTATACTCGCCATAGGTCCAGGGTTCATGGCTACGTGAATTGATCTCCGAATGATTCCTGAACAGGGGGGAATAAATGGCGAGATTCATCCAACGCTCGTATAATGCCGCGCCGGCGTCGCCTATGAAACCGGCCACATCCATACCCACATAGGGAATGCCGCTAAGGCCCATGCTGTTGAGCAGGCGCTGCCCCAGCAACATGTGTTCATCAGAAGCGAAGTTGTCGCCGGTCCATTGCGCAGAGAATTTTTGTATGCCCGAATATGAAGCACGCGTCAATACAAAGGGACGCTGCCCGTTCATCAGTGCTTTCGTTCCTTCATAGGTAGAGCGGGCCATCAGCAAGCCGTAGGCGTTCTTCACCGTGTAAAGGGTGGCCTTGTTGGGGGCGTCGCCGAACTCAACCAGGTTGGGAAACTCGCGGCCCCAGGCGGCGGGTTCGTTCATATCGTTCCAGAAACCCCTGACCCCGATATCGACGTGCGAAGCATTGAAACTTTCGCCCCACCATTTACGGGTAGACGCTTTTGTAAAGTCGGGGAAATGGCAGCGGCCCGGCCATACGGAACCTGTGTACAGATGCCCGTCGGGATAGTGCACAAAATGGTGTTGTGCAACGCCTTCGTCATAGGCTTTATAGCCTTTTTCAATCTTAATGCCCGGGTCAATGATGGTGACCAGGTCGAAATTCATTTTCCGAAGTTGATCCGTCATGCCTTTGGGATCAGGAAAATTCACAGGGTCCCAGGTGAACACCTTGTAATGATCCATGTAGGTGATGTCCATATAAACCACGTCGGCGGGTATGCGCTTTTCGCGGAGGGTGCGGGCGATGTTAAGGAGTTCATTGCTGTTGGCATATCCCCAGCGGCATTGCTGGTAGCCCAGGCTCCAGAGCGGCGGCATGGGCGTGCGGCCGGTGAGGGAGGTATAATCCTTTATCACCTGCTCTACGGTTGGGCCTCCGAAAAAATAATAATTCATATCACCGTCATCAGCGCCGAAATGATAGAGTTCTTCATCGGCGCCGCCGCCGAAATTAAAATAGGAATGATGGGTATTGTCGAAAAATGTTCCGTAACAAACCTTGTCGTGCACCCCGATAAAGAAAGGAATGGTGGCATAAAGCGGGTCCTGGTTCATCGCATAGGCGGGCACGTCACTGTTCCAGTTGAGGTAAAACTGACCGCGACGGTTGATGCCGCCGGTCTTTTCGCCCAGTCCGATGAATTTTTCATTGGGATTCAGTTTCCGGTAACAACTTACCTGGTTGCCCCACCAGCTGATGCCCAATCCGGGGTCATCGCCGCTTAAGAATTCGCCCGCCGGGTCATAAAATGAGATACGGAAGGGTTTGTTGTTCACCACTACTTTCATGACATCGGTCAGCAGGATGGTCGTATTCCCTTCGGTGGAAATATTTTTAAACTGAAAGGTGGAATGAAGATCATCGATCGCAAAAGAAAAATCTGCAGATGGTTTTTGCCTGGTCACGCGAACACGTATGATGCCGGGGCCATAGGTAGTTACCTGGGCGAAGGCATTGTCCAGATCAAAGGCCACACCATTTGGAATTGGCGTGATTTTTTTTACGTTGCCGATCTGTTCGCTGATTCTCCCCGTTTGCGCCGGGCAGTAATGAACAGCCAGTACGATCAGAAAAATGATGCCAGTCTTTTTCATGCGTTAATTTTAATCAATTTAGAATAAAAAACGGGAATGGAGAAATGGAAGAACGGCAGTATGTCAATATTTAAAATCCTTCACTACTCAGTTACCGGGGCAGGCGCCAGGATCACAAAAAGTCTTTATGAATTCGAATCAAAGAATTTCCGGAAGAAGAGCAGGTGGTAAGGGATGGAATTTCTCCAGTAATCCCAGCCGTGCACACCGGGCCGTTCGGTATACTCATGCGGAATATTCAATTGCAGCATCTTCTGGTGCAGGCTGCGGTTGGTTTCGATGAAGATATCTTTAATGCCGCAGTCAAACCATATTTTCACCGGTGTACCGGCATATTTTTCAATTAAATTGATGATGGCCAGGTCGTGCCAGTCGGCCGCATGGGTAATGGTATCCCCGATTCGCTTTGCGATATCGAACTGGTTCTTGCTTGCTTTCAGGTCCATGCCACCGCTCATGGAAGCCGCCGCGCCAAAAATATCAGGATGCCTGAGGGCCAGGAAGAGTGCGCCGTGCCCGCCCATGCTGAGACCGGTGATGGCACGGTGTTTTTTATCGGCCAGGGTCTTGTAATGCGCATCGATATAATTCACCACTTCAAAGGCCACATGGGTTTCATAACGGTAGGCCGTATCCACGGGGCTGTCGAAATACCAGCTGCTGGGCGCGCCATCCGGACAAACAATGATCAGCTGGTAGATATCAGCATAATCCTTCAGTTGCGGTATCCTGATGATGCAGTTACTGTAGCTGCCACCATATCCATGCAGGAAATACACCACCGGGAACTTCGTTATCTTATGTTTGTAATTATCGGGTTTTATCACCACGCATTTGATCGATTTGTGCATGCTGGCGCTATAGATGGAAACCGTATCCACGCTACCCGCGGTGAGGCGCGGGGAATAGAGGAAAAAGAAAAATAAAAAAATGACGCCTTTCATCTACTGTTGTTAATTGAATTCTCGGTTAACCATCCAGGTTGGTGATGACAGCAACCAGGGGAGGAACACTAAGCTACGAATATGTACTAAAAAAGCTGCTCAAAATTGAGCAGCTTTAACGAATTGTAATTTATTCCGGTTGGTGGAGACACCAACCCAGGCAAACGATTAATTCTTTATTTCCTTCTGCATCGGGTTTCCGCTGCCTCCTCCCCCTCCACGCGGGCCTCCGAAACCTGCCCTTCCTTTAAAGAGCTGGAACTTGCTTGGTTCGGTAAAGGCCGGCCAGGAGTTATTGCTGGTATTGATATCGGCGGTCTCCCGCAGCGGGTCGATCTGTATGGAAGCCACTTCTTTGTTCTTCATGAAGGTCTTCACCACTTTATTTTCATTCTTGCGCCATATTTGTACGGGAATGCGGTCAATTTCCTTAGTGCCATCCTTAAAGGTCCATTCCACAATGATCGGCATCACCAATCCGCCCTTATTGCTGCACGTTAGTTCATACATGTATTTATTGCCGGCGATGAAAAAGCGCTGGGCTTCGGTAAACGTATCAATAACGGCCGGGGGTGAGGTAATCTCGAAAGGCGTACTGTCTACTTTTGCCAGTCCCCTGTCGTACCGCCAGTAAAAATCACGCAGCGATTCATCGGCATCTGTCGCGAATTTAATGCGACTGTCTTCGCGGTTCCGTATTTTAGAAATATCATCAAAGGTATTGAGCGCGGGTTTGGCCACGGGTATCTTCCGGGTGCCGCCCATATTATTATTTCCAGAAGCTACAGGTTCAGTGCTGAGTACAGACCATTTCACGGAATCCAGTGAAATATCACAGGCATCGGTACTGTAGAACCAGCCCCTCCAGAACCAGTCAAGATCCTCGCCGCTGGCGTCTTCCATGGTACGGAAAAGGTCGGCGGGCGTGGGATGTTTGAAGGCCCAGCGCCTGGCGTATTCCTTAAAGGCATAATCAAATAATTCCCTGCCCATGATGGTCTCGCGCAGGATATTCAGCCCGGTGGTGGGTTTACTGTAAGCATTGGGGCCAAACTGGATGATGTTCTCACTGTTGGTCATAATGGGTTCCAGCTGATCCTTGGGCAATTTCATGTAATCCACGATCTTGTAAGCGGGGCCCTTGCTGACAGGGTATTTATTGTCGAACAATTCTTCCGTCAGATATTCGCAGAAGGAATTCAGGCCTTCATCCATCCAGGTCCATTGGCGTTCATCGCTGTTGATGATCATTGGGAAGAAGTTATGGCCTACTTCATGGATCACCACGCCCAGCATACCATTCTTGGTGCCTTCGCTGTAAGTGCCGTCCTTTTCGCAACGGCCGAAATTGAAACAGATCATCGGGTATTCCATACCGTTGGCTGCCTCCAGGCTTTGTGCTACGGGATACGGGTATGGTATCGTGAATTTGGAATAGCTTTTAATGGTATGGGCCACCGTTTTGGTGCTGAACTTCCGGTACAGGTTATACGCTTCTTTACCATAAGCGCTCATGCACATCACTTTCTTGCCTTCCACCATGGCGGGCATGGCGTCCCAGATGAATTTACGGGAAGAGCCCCAGGCGAAGTCACGCACCATATCGGCCTTGAAGATCCAGGTCTTCTTATCGGTTGCCTTTTGTTTTTCCCTCGCTTTCGCTTCGTCCAGCGTTACCACCTCGGTAACATCGGTTGCGGTTTGGGCTTTTTGCCAGCGCGCCAGCTGTGCCGG
>JAYWAZ010000216.1:0-12214 GCA_043781975.1 Bacteroidota bacterium | reverse complement strand
GTGGTTCCGGTATCAGCAGCCACAACATAGAACCAGCAATTTGAATTGGCCGAATTTGACCAGTTCTTGTAGTTAACTGAATAATATTCTTTACCCAGGGTATTGGTAGGATACAAAATTGTCGCTCCTGATACACTCGCGTTATACACATGGGCATAGGCAACCATGGGTTTGTCACTGGTAATATGAATCCCCTTATTGGAAAGCCCTTCAAGTCTTAATGAAACATCATTGGGACCCGTTTTCGGAATTGTGACAGAAGTGAGCACATTATTGCCTGCCGCAGTAGTAATGGTCTGAATGGTATAAGGTATTCCCGGAGCAACGATCGTAATGTTGGTAACCTGGTCAGTAGCAAAATAAAGTACCATATCCTGGCTACCTCCCCCACCTCCATTGGTCATCTGCTGGTGATACCCGTACCCTACCCAAAAATCCTTGCCTTTATTCGAAAAATCCTGTGAAATAGCTGCAATAGAACATAATACAGCTATGCTGAAGAGTAAAAGTTTTTGCATTGTGCTTGGTATAAAAGTTGAGTGTTGCAATATAACAAATTAATTAGATTGAAAAAAGGATTATCATTCATTATAATTCGCAGCCTCCAAAAAATCAGGTTATGCACAAGTTTTGCAGCAAAACCTCCAAAAAAAAACAAAAAAAGCCGCATGGAAATGCGGCCTTTGTTAAGAATCTTTCGATTCTGTAACCCCCAAAGAAAACATCTTTAACCTGGCACTGCTGCTTATCCTGGTGGGGGTAACCGGGTATAAACTTTGGTTTTGGGTATTACTATTTTGCCGGCTGAATTATCTCACTTAATTGCTCATTACCATTTTGGTCAATATGACAAAGGCGGTAATAGGGTCTGGCGAAAGCGCCCACAGTTATCTTATCCACGGTTTGATACCTGTCGCCCGGTTCACCGGGATCAGGGCCCAGTACGAGGGCAATTGTTGAAAAATGGCTGCCATCATCACTTTTCTGAACCTGCCAGTAATTGGTAGTAACCTTGCCATCCGTAGCCCAGTTAATGAGGCGTTTTGTCCCTTTTTCATACACGGTAAAATTGGTGATTGTAATTTTTTGTTCGGGCAGGGCCGGCTGTGCAGGCGTGCTCCAGGAAATGAATCCTGAGACCAGCAGCAAAAAGACCGTTTTTTTGAAACTACCCATTGTTCTTTAATTTATTAATTCTTTTAATACAAAGAATAAAAAAGGCTGACAATGGATAAAGGATTTTAAGAAGGAAGCAGTAGGTTTTAAACTAAGCAGCAGCTTCCGGCAATCGATACTAACAAAGATTCCTTCCGGTTGTTTTCCGGGGTTATTTCTTTATGATTTTTTGATTGCCAATAATAGTTCCGTTCACAGATAAACGGGCCATGTAGATCCCGTTATTGAGCCTGCCAAGGCCTTCTAACGCAATACTGTTATGTCCCTTATTGATATTTGATTGTTTGGATAACAGAATTTGTCCTTCCAGATTCTGCACTTTAACTTCGGCAAAACCAGGGGCGTCACTCATGAACTGAATGGCGGTTGCATTTGTAAAAGGGTTGGGGAAAGCGGTAACGATGGCTGCTTTCAAGGGTTCATTCTTAATTTCATATGCGATACTGTTACTAAAAAACAGGCCACCAGTCTTATCGATCGCTTTTATCCTGTACCAGACCGTGTTCTCATTAGAATTATTCGCTTTCTTATCCTTGAAGAGGCAAATGTTTGAGTTTTCAGGTGCATCCATAACCAGCCCTATAGTTGTGAAAAGCTTTCCGTCCAGGCTTTTCTCCACTTCATAATACTCAAAATTCGTTTTATCGGCCTGCCAGCTAATGACCAGGTTTTGACCCAAGGCTGATATCTGTAGTTCATTAATATATAAAGGCAGCTTCCCTGCAGGTTGATTTAAATTTAATGTAGGCGAAATCACACCAGCCTGGGCAGTATTAATGGTGATGGCAATAAATAACGGAAGAAGAGTATATCTGAGAATCCCTGAAATTTGGGGAAATAACACGCGGGTTGACCTAATAGAAGTTGTTTTCATTTCTCTGTGGTTTGAGGTTTCAAAACTGGTTTCATCGGAATCTTGACGTAGGGAATTAACCCGGATCAAAATTGGATGGCTTTTTAGAGGAGTTTGAATCTTAATCTTGAAATAAGAGAATAACCGAGGTATCCGTCATTCATCATTTCATCACAAACATAATACTTGTTTCGGAAAACGCAAATTTCGCACACCGTAAATTTACTGCAAAATAGGTTAAAGTACTCAAATTAGTGATTTTTTTGAAAATTATCTAACTATTTAACTAGATATCCATAATATCATCTACCAAAATAGTTAAAAAAATAGAAAATCTTTTTTATTAGGAGAGATTGCTTCAATAGTCACTTTTAAAAGTCCTTCCCTGCTCCATGATGCGGTCCAGGCTTTACGGGCAACAAATTTCCGGGCATACTCAGGGAAACCGGGTGAACACATATCACTAATTTATGAAATTCCATATCAGCGAAAAATTTTGTCAGGACTCTAAACCGCCGAGAGTTGATCCTGACTCCTGACAAGAACAGGCAACAGCCATTTTGACAATAATTATTTTATATTAAGAAATAGAATTATGCTATCATAAAAGACGGCTTAACACGCAAACCATAATATAAGGGTTCCGGCAAGAGTGGGGATCAGCAGACCGGAAATTTAAGATAGAATTTTAACATATCAGATTCCTTAAATTACTAATTCATTTTTAATATCAACATTTTTTATTTAATAAAATTTATAATTAGTTATATATGTGCGATTTAGTAAAATTAAATTACTATTTCCCACAAATGGAGGTTCCCAACATTCTGGTAGTTTCTGTCAACCAATAATTGCTATTAATGATTAATTTTATAAACGATATAAACATTATAAAATATTATATAACAATAAATTATATAATTTTAATATGACTAAAATATATAGACGTATTTATTGTAAGCGATTAAACCCAACCCCGCAATAAAACTAATAGGATTAGCTGTGCTTTTTTATTTTTTAGGGACGACTATAGATAAGCTCCCAAAAAAAAGATATCAAAACAATAGTCCTGATTAATCAGGCAGCCTCCATAATTTTATGAAATGAGATGGCCCCCTACCCTGCCAAAAGAGCAGCATAAAAATAAACTAGCAGCTTACAGATCAACCAAATTTAACTCTCTACTTGTTCTTACAGGTCATGTAGCAGGGATGGAAAAGCGGCTCTGAGAAAAGAACAATGCATGCCCAATTATTCATTAGGGCACAGGCATCCTTCCGGAATACCCAAGTTCCGGAAGGATGCCTCCGGCACAATGAATGGCCTGTTTTTTGCGCATTGATCCAGCTTTCTTGTAATTTGGATCTCCCGTCATAAATTAGAGATATGAATAATAACAGCATCAAAACAGATAAGTTCCTGCATCGCCTCCTGCTCGGATTTTTCATCTTTTTACTGGCTTCCTGTGCGGCCCCGAAGGACCTGGTGTATAAGGATTTTCAAAACCTCAAGATCGAGAAAGTTGGTTTTGCCGCTTCCCTTGTCAAACTGGAACTCCTTTATTATAACCCCAATAATTTCGGGCTGCAGCTCAAACGTACCGACCTGGATATATTCCTGGACGATAGTTACCTTGGCCATACCGCCCAGGAATACCAGGTTTCTATACCCAAGCGGGGCGATTTCGTTTTGCCGGTGCAAATAGATGTTGATATGAAGAATATATTCAAAAATGCCCTGAATTCCTTTTTGGGGAAAGAAGTGAAGGTGAAAGTGATCGGGACCGTGAAAGTGGGCAAGGCTAATGTATTCAAGTCCTTCCAGGTCAATTATGAAGGTTTACAGAAGATCTCCATCTTTTAAGACCCAACGCAGAAAACGGGCACTACCATCCAATCAGTTTATTGTTGATTAACCTTAGTGGGCTGAACTTTGGGCTTTTCCTCAGGCCGCTTGCATTCCTTGGGCAATCGTTTATAGGCAAATTCCTCCGCTTCTATATCATCAGCATCAAAACCCAGGTTGGCAATGGCTACCTTGATATTTTCGAGGGTCGTCCGGTCTGTGAGCCAGGTCAACGTAGTGGTATTCCGCTTTATATCCACTTTTACCGATGTTACCCCGTATTCTTTTGAGATATAGAACTCTACCCGCTCCTTGCATCCGTCCGTTCGAACTGCGGGCGTTTTGATAACAGCCTTGTCAGCCGTCTTGATCTGCGGAAAGCCGGTCGATACAAAAAACAGGAAGGTGAAAAGGCACAATACTACTGCTCGCATGTTATCATTTGAAATTAAAATTAGGAATTAGCCGGCCAGTTTGCCGGGTCAGTGCGCCAATTTAACAAGGTTTTTTGATCATCGGCCGATACAATACCTTTTTCAACAGCCAGATTGATCAGTATTTCATAATTCGTCAAGGCATGATATGGAATGGCCGCCGATTGGAAAGCCGCGTCGGCAACTGTAAAACCGTAGGTAAATATCGCGACCATACCCATCACTTCCATTCCGGCTGCCTGCAACACTTCGCATACCTGTAAACTGCTTTTCCCGGTCGAGATCAGGTCTTCAATGACCAGCACTTTGCGGCCCTTTTCATAGAAGCCTTCAATCTGGTTGCCCAACCCGTGCTCTTTTGGCTTCGGGCGTACATAGATATAAGGCAATTTAAGCTGATCGGCCGCCATGGCACCCCATGCAATGCCTGCAGTAGCAACACCGGCAAGCATTTCAGCCTCAGGGAATTTTTCAAATACCACGCTGCACATTTCACTTTTAATAAAATCACGGATAAAAGGGAAGGATAATACTTTTCGGTTATCGCAATAGATAGGGCTCTTCCATCCACTGGCCCAGGTAAAGTGTTCTTGCGGACTTAATTTTATTGCATTAATTTGTAAAAGCTTTTCAGCAACGGCTTTTTCATTGGTCATGTGGCAAAAATAAATAAGATAGTCCGACAATGATCACTATCTTTTGATTTTTCCATTCGGTCCTATTGGTCAAAAAAAATTTTTTATGTACATCAAGATATATTTGGGCGATAAACCGGTATTCCTTTGTGATGAGATCGATAAGGAATTGAATGAGATACTGCACCATCCCGAAACAGTGTTTGTAGATGAGATATCGGCGCCCGCCATCAAATCCCTGCTGCATGAGATCAGGAAACCCGAATTTCACGCCGGGGTGTTGTGGAACAAGGACCTGGCCAAACTAAAAACCGCCTTCTTCAAAAATTTCACCCTGGTGGAAGCCGCCGGCGGGGTCGTTCAAAACAGCGATAAGGAATTGCTCTTTATCGAAAGGCTGGGAAAATGGGACCTCCCAAAGGGAAAGATGGAAAAAGGCGAGGGGTCAGCGGATTGTGCCAAAAGAGAAGTAACGGAAGAAACCGCTATCAAAAGCCTGACTGTAAAGAAAAAGATCGGCGAGACCCATCATACTTATGATGAATTTGGAAAACATTTTTTGAAAATATCACATTGGTATTACATGATCTGTCCGGCTAACCAACAGCCGGTACCACAAGATGCTGAACACATCACCGCGGCAAAATGGGTGAAGACAAAGGATATAAAGGAGCCCATGAAAAATACTTACCCGGCGATAAAAGATATACTGAAGGTTTTCTTTGATACACCCTGAGAACGAGCCTCAAGCCACAAGCAACAAGTGGGGTGATTTTAAATTTGAGGTGCTTTTCACTATTCCCAAAAATTATTTTGAATTCGTTTGCTTGTCCCTTGCAGCTTGTTGCTTAAAACTTACGCGGGTTTCTTTAAAATCGCAACCGTTAACCGACTGATACAAATTAATTTTCGGGCATCATCGTGTATCTTAATGTCCCACACATGCGTAGACGCGCCTATGTGCAGGGGTGTACAGGTGGCCGTTACAAAACCTTCACGTGCGCTACGAACATGGTTGGCATTGATCTCCAGTCCCACACAAATAAATTTTTCATTGTCGATGACAAAATGAGAAGCGATGCTGCCAATGGTCTCTGCCAGTGCACAACTGGCGCCTCCGTGTAACAGGCCATAAGGTTGTTTGGTCCTGTCATCTACGGGCATTCTCATTTTTATGAAATCATCTCCCATGGATACCCATTCCATTCCGAGGTATTGACCCATGGTATCGGGGCCCAGGGGATTTGAAACCGGAAGCGTTATGGATTTATCGAACCAGATGGACATATGCCCGGTATTTTATCAAGGGTGAAGGAATTAACTTTTTTTGGAAATGGATCTGTTGACAGCGGGCGGCAGGAACTGCGACACATCGCCGCCGTTACGCAATACATCCCTTACCAGGGTGGAAGCCACAGAGGTATACTGCGGAAGACAGGTGAGAAAGACCGTTTCAATATTATCCGCAATGCTCCTGTTCATATCCGCGATGGCTTTCTCGTACTCAAAATCGTTCACATAACGAATACCCCGCAGGATGAAATTGGCCCCTGTTCGCTTACAACAATCTACGGTGAGCCCATCATAGACAACTGCCTCCACTTTGGATTCATCCTTATATATCTCCCGCAACCATTCCAGTCTTTGCTCTTCACTGAACATGGGTTCTTTATTGATATTCCTTCCGATACCCACCACCAGTTTATCGAACAAAGGCAATGCCCTGTCAATAATATCGGTATGACCCAATGTTACGGGATCAAAGGTGCCGGGGAATAAGCAAATTCGTTGCATGGGATAAGTTAATTAAAAATTAAGAATTAAGAATTAATAATTTTTTCAATTCATTTGATTCTTCTGAAAAACAATCCTTTAATTTAATCGAATGAATTTTTAATTTTTAATTCAAGTTAATTTTTCGATCCTGAGAGCAGGTACAGAACAGCCATTCGCACCGCTACCCCGTTCTCTACCTGTTGCAATATGATCGACTGATGACTGTCGGCCACGTCACTGTCAATTTCCACGCCGCGATTGATGGGGCCCGGGTGCATGATAATGATTTCCTTCTTCAGTCCGTCCAGTAATTTTTTACTGACCCCGTAAGCCAGGTTGTATTCCCGTAACGAAGAAAACAATACCTGGTTCTGCCGCTCCAGTTGGATGCGCAGCACATTGGCCACATCGCACCATTCCAATGCCTTCTTCAGTTCATATTCCACTTTAACACCCAGCGCCTCTTTGATGTATTTGGGAATAAGTGTCGGCGGTCCTGCAACCATCACCTCTGCTCCCATCTTTTTCAGCAGGTAGATATTGCTGAGGGCCACCCTTGAATGCATGATATCTCCGATGAGGGCCACCTTTTTTCCTTCGAGGCTGCCTAATTTTTCCTGTATGGAAAAAGCATCCAGCAGTGCCTGTGTGGGATGTTCATTGATGCCATCGCCGGCATTGATGATCGCAGCCGGAATATGCCTGGCCAGGAAATGCGGCGCCCCGCTTGCACTATGGCGCATTACCACCATATCCACTTTCATGCTTAAAATATTATTGACCGTATCCAATAAGGTCTCTCCTTTTGAAACGGATGAGGCCGAGGCAGAAAAATTAATGATATCGGCGCTCAGCCTCTTTTCGGCCAGTTCAAAGGATATTCTTGTACGGGTGCTGTTCTCATAAAATAAGTTCACGATGGTGAGTTCCCGGAGCGACGGAACTTTTTTAACGGGCCTTTGCAAAACTTCCTTGAATTGACTGGCGGTGGACAGGATAAGAGAAATGTCTTCTTTGGTGATATCTTTAATGCCGAGAAGGTGTTTAGTAGATAGTTGCATTAAAAATCAAAGTTATAGTTTTTGCCACTGATTACACAGATTTACACAAATTATTTTGCTGCCGGCAGGTCGCCAATGTTACACTAACCGGTCATAATGATAACATGTTTTTTCCCATTTTCATCTTTCACCAATTTTACTTTATCTGCCTTATTCGTGGGCAAGATCATCCCCACGTAATCCGCCTGAATGGGGAACTGGCGGTGTTCCCTGCGGTCGATCAGCACGCATAATTCCACTTTTGCGGGACGGCCGTAATCCAATAACACGTCCAGCGCCGCCTTGATGGTCCTCCCGGTGAACAGCACATCATCGATCAGCACTACATGCTTGTTTTCAATGGAAAAAGGCAGGTGCATGATATCGGGTGCAAGGATCTCCTTGCGGATATCGTCCCGGTAAAAAGTAATGTCGAGTTGACCGTATGGGATTTTTTGTGCCGGAAAATCCTGCTGCAAAACGGAGACCATTTCATCTGCCAATACCACACCTCCCTGCTGGATGCCGATCAAGATCACTTCCTCCAGCCGGGGATATTTTGATTCGATCAATTTTGACAATTGCCTAATCTTTTCAATCAATTCATTATTAGTCAGTACTTCTTTCATTAGAACTTGTATTGGGTTGCCCGGCCTATAAAACGCGGGACCGGATTTATTTTTCAGTTAAAAAAGGATAGCGGTAATCTGTAGGTGAATTAAAGGTCTCCTTGATCGTTCTTGCGCTGAGCCAGCGATAAAGGTTCAACACAGAGCCGGCCTTGTCATTGGTTCCGCTGGCCCTTGCGCCACCAAAGGGCTGCTGGCCTACCACGGCACCGGTTGGCTTGTCGTTGATATAGAAGTTACCGGCGCTGTTGCGTAATTTATTCGTTGCCAGTTCCACAGCAAAGCGGTCCCTCGCGATCACGGCTCCTGTTAACGCGTAGCCGGAAGTATTGTCCACAAGCCTCAGTGTTTCCTCAAATTTATTTTCATCATAAACATATACCGTCAATACGGGGCCGAACAATTCTTCGCACATGGTCACATAATGGGGATCGGATGCTTCGATGATGGTGGGTTCAACAAAGAAGCCTGCTGTTTTATCACACTTGCCTCCCACCCATATCCTGGCGCCGCTGTTTCTCCTGCGGGCATTTTTAATATAATGTTCCAGCTTATCAAAACTCTTTTCATCGATCACCGCGTTGATGAAATTGGTAAAGTCTTCTACGGTGCCCATTTTCATCGTGGTCACTTCATTGACCAGTTTTCTTTTTATTTCAGCAGCAAGGTTGGAAGGGATATAGGCCCTGGAGGCCGCCGAACATTTTTGCCCCTGGTATTCAAATGCGCCCCTGGCCAGTGCGGCCACTACCACATCGGGATCGGCGCTCCGGTGAGCGATCACAAAATCCTTGCCGCCCGTCTCACCCACGATACGCGGATAGGACCGGTACATGCCCATGTTCTTCCCGATCGTTTCCCACATTTTATTGAATACGCCCGTACTGCCTGTAAAATGAATGCCCGCAAAATCAGGATGGTTAAATACCACTTCGCCGATCGTTGGCCCGTCGATGAAGACCAGGTTGATCACGCCGTCGGGCAATCCCGCTTCCTTTAAAATGCGCATGAACATCTGCGCACTGTAAACCTGTGTATTGGCACATTTCCATACCACTACATTACCGCACATGGCCGCGCTGGTGGGCAGGTTACCGCCGATGGCCGTAAAATTGAAAGGGGTCAGTGCGAATACGAATCCTTCCAGGGGGCGGTATTCCATCCGGTTGTTCATACCGGCGCCGCTGATGGGCTGCTGGCGATAGATATCACTAAGGAAATGGACATTGAAACGTAGGAAGTCGATCAGTTCGCAGGCCGCATCGATCTCCGCCTGGAAACAGTTCTTGCTCTGGCCAAGCATGGTGGTACCGTTGATGTATGGACGATATTTACCCGCCAGCAGGTCGGCCGCTTTTAAAAAAATATTGGCCCGGTTCTCCCAACTCATATTGGCCCATTTGTCTTTTGCTTTCAGCGCTGCATTGATGGCTTTGGTAACATGTTTGGCTTCGCCTGTATGAAAATGGCCCAGCAGATGTTTACGCTCATGAGGCGGGCGCAATTCCACTGTTTTTCCGGTTCTCACTTCTTCGCCGCCAATGTACATCGGCACATCAATTTTCGTGCTTTTTAATTCTTTCAGAACGGTTTTAAGGGCTAATTTTTCTTTACTGCCAGGCGCATAACCTAACACCGGTTCATTAACAGGTATGGGGTAATAAAAGTCTCCGTATTGCATACAACATACATTTAGGATGTAAAGGTGAGATTAATTATTTAGACTTAAAAAACGGAAATTGATCCGTTTTAGATGGCAGTATTGTAAATAATAGTATTGCCCTTTATTGCATAAAGGACACCCTTATATTTTCAAATTTGCCCGCAGTAATGTGTTGTGTCTGGGAAAATGGCGAATTTTTTATAGCCGCGTCAAAACAGGTTTCGCAGTCCATATCCCCCTCAAAAGTTCCTGAAATAACCGCTTTTACCAGTGGGCCCGAATTGACGGCTTCCCATTTGGCAATGGTTAATTTAAACACGCCCTCCTTCCTGTTACCGTATATGAATTCTCTTTTGGTTTCATCTTTACGGGCAAATTGTGCAGTGGCATTGGTCACAACACCTGTAGTTCCGGGGGTGAAATTCTTTACACTGATCATCATTTGATGGCGATAAGTGTCGGGCGCAATGAATCCTAAAATGAAAACGTTCAAAGTCTTGTCCTTGGCAAAGAATATACCTGAATGCTTGCCGCTTGCGTCTTTATCTCCACCCGTAGTATTGGCTGGCTGGCCGTTTAGCATAAATGAAGCATTGATTCCATTATCTGATGTTTCATTTTTTGCTGGTTCGGTAACAGTTGGTGCTGCGTTGTTTTTTGCTGCATCATCCGTTTTGCCCGAATTGTTGTTGCAGGAAAACAGTAAAACAGAAATTATCAATGTTGAATAAATGATATTTTTTTGCATGGCTGAACGTTTTAGGATCGTAAGTTATTAAAAACTCATAATTATCACTGATAATTCTTACTGCTTATCCTCCTGCTCATTCATCAGGTAAGCTTTTATGAATCCATCCAGTTCTCCGTCCATCACGGGACCCACATTGCCCACTTCATAATCGGTACGGTGGTCCTTGATCATTTTATAGGGATGAAAGACGTAGCTCCGTATCTGGCTGCCCCATTCTATTTTTTTCTTGGTGCTGTTCGAAGCGTCCAGTACTTCCTGGCGCTTGCGCATTTCCTCTTCATAGAGGCGGCTTTTGAGCATGGCCATGGCCTTCTCGCGGTTCTCCCCCTGGGTACGGGCCTGCTGGCATTCAATGATGATGCCGCTGGGCTTGTGGGTGAGGCGTACGGCGGTCTCCACCTTGTTCACGTTCTGGCCCCCGCTGCCACCGCTCCGGAAGAAGGCCCATTCCACGTCGGCGGGATTCACAGCGATCTCGATGGTATCGTCAATTAACGGGTAAACGTAAACGCTGGCGAAGCTGGTATGCCTCCTTGCATTACTATCGAAGGGGGATATACGCACCAGTCGGTGCACGCCGCTTTCGGCCTTTAAGAACCCGTAGGCGAAGGGTCCGTCAAACTGGAAAGTGCAGGTCTTGATACCCGCGCCATCGCCCCATTGCCAGTCCAGTTCAGTAACACCCCAACCCTGTTTCTCCCCGTACATGCGATACATGCGGGCGAGCATTTCGGCCCAGTCCTGGCTTTCGGTGCCACCAGCCCCGCTATTGATCTGCAGAACGGCCGGCAAGGCATCGGTGGGTTCGTTGAGAGTACTTTTAAACTCCGCTTCATCAATGGCGGCATTTGCTTTGGTATAAGCTTCCCTGGCCTCCTCTTCAGTTGCCTCACCCTCCTTCCAGAATTCAAAGAGTACGGCAAAATCTTCCACCAGCGATACTGTGCTGTGGTACATATTCACCCAGTACTCGTTGACCTTGGTCTCTTTTAAAATGGAAGTGGCCCGGACATTATCATCCCAGAATCCCGGCGAAAGCGAGAGTTGTTTGTCATTGGCTATTTTAGCTTCACGGTTCCCGACGTCAAAGAAACCTCCTCAAAACCAACACACGGTCTCTCATAGTTTTTAATTGCTCTGTTGTCATGGCGCAAATATAATCGAATAACGAACAAGAACAAGGAATTTTGAATGGTGCCTGATCAGAAAATCAGAAAAATCGGTTATTTCACTTGCATCTTTTCTGCCTATTGTATACTTTACAATTTAAACTTTATATAAATGAAAAGATTATCAATACTTCTAATCACCGTTATGGCAATACTGGCAAAGCTGCCCTCTTACGGACAGGATATCCCGATCGACAAATTTGACAAGAGGGGTATTGAAGTGATCAATCATTTCATGAATGC
>JAYWAZ010000215.1:0-4435 GCA_043781975.1 Bacteroidota bacterium | reverse complement strand
TCGGAAGTAGATGAATTAACAGTTCCGTTATCACTAAAGCCCTGTACCTGCAGGTCAAAAGACATATCAGGCGGTTTAGTACTTTGGGTATGCACTTCCACAGCAATGACATTACTTCCGGCAATAAATGAAGAGGTGGGAATGGTTACAGAAAATGATTCGGCTGCTCCAGGAGCAATATTCGAAGATGCAAGTGTATTGTAAGCAGGGACACCAGCTGGCATATTACTCCTGGCTACCTCTGTTCCGTTAACATAAATAACGATGCCGTCATCCCTGAGCACGTTGAGTATAATGCTGGAAAAGGTTGTGGATAGTTCGGCAGCTGTGAAACTCACCGAATTCCTGAAATAATAGGATGTATATTTAGCTGCCCCCGCTGAAGGAGTACAAATCGGAACAACACCACTGGGTATACAAGTTGTTTGAGAAGCGTTGTATCCATATTTACCTGCCCCGTTCACAGGGGAAGCCCCGGTGTTCCATGATCCCGTCAATGTATAAGCAGATTGTTTCCAGGTTCTGGCAGAAGCGTCATTTGGTGGAGCTGTACCTGTTGCATAATAATTCCATACACTTCCGAAATTCAATTTTGTGGTAGTAAAATTATCCACATCAATATTTATTCCGGCAGCACCATTGACAGATGTCCCCGTGGGTGGTACTTCCCCTGTACCCGGTACACCAGTACCTATACCAGTAGTTGAAACAATGCTGTTGGAAATGTAAACGATACTTCCTTTTACCGAAGGGTTATTATACCGTACCGTGAAGGGACGTATGACCTGGGCATACCCTGTTACACAGAATAAAAGGGTAACAAAGATCAAAAAAGGTACTGATTTTTTCAAATTATTGGACTTTTCTATTGTTTATCATTGGATTGAATCGAGCCTATTGTTATAGAACAACCAAATTGGTTTTCCCTGTTCGTGTTATTGAACGATCACCTTGTTACTTATACGATCGCCGCTGTTATTGGTCAACACCACCACGTAAACACCTGGTTGCAATTGAAGGTGCCGGGTTGTACTGCTTCCCGCCTGCATGGAAAATGATTCTTTCACGATCTCTTTTCCCTGCATATCGATCACTCTTACTGAAATATTATTATCCTTACTGCTATTAACGATGATATTTAAATTGTTGCTTGATGCGTTCACGAACCCGGCCGTAAAACTGTTCCTGCTCATGTAATGAATGGTCCTGGTGTCAAAATAAACGGTATTCCCGTCATAGTCGGTCTGGGAGAGCCGGTAATAACTCACTCCGTCACAAGGGGTATAATCGATCATCTGGTAATTATGCGTCAGGCTGGATGTACCATTGCCGTTCATTTTTCCAAAGAAGGTAAAATGTGTACCGTCGGTTGATTTTTCAATGGTAAATGATTTATTGTTCTGTTCCTGGGCTGTTTTCCATTCGAGCAATACTTTGTCGTTACTAAGTGTTGCGTTAAATGAGATCAATGAAATGGGCAAGGGGTTATTCACGGTAACATTGAACACATCCGTGATACAGCTGCCCGAACTGGCATCTTGCACCGTGTACACAAAACTACCGGTGGTTGCGTTGGGGATAGTTACTCCCTGGGTAGTAGCCCCGCCATTCGAAGGCCAGTAATAATTTCCCCTCCAGGAAGCCTTGAGCGTTGACGGTACATTTTTATTGGTCGTGATATTGTTCACCCTGTTCACGTCTTTAAAAATGGTGAACTGGTCGCGTATGACCGGGGTGGGTGCCGTTGTGTAGGAAATGAATTTGGCATCCAGGCGGTTACTATCCACTTCAAAATAAAAACAACCGCCATTGGTGGCATCAGAATAATACATGCAATTTTGCGGATACCCGGCACTGGTGCCTCCTATCTGCCCGGCAGAACCAGCAACGACATATACCGTACCATGATTGTATTGGCCTGAATTGTAAGCATACGGGCACGAACTGGCAGTGGCGTCGTACTTTGCATTTTGCGTGTTACCGGTTGCGGTATGAGAAGCCACACTGAAACTGGCATCCAGTAACGGGCTTGCATAGGTGTTATAAAAACCTTTCAGTAAATAACTTCTTTCATAACCATGCGCATGGCCGCACAATACCAGGTCAACACCGAAGCGTTCCAGGATGCGTATGAATTTTTCACGCACAGCCACCAGGTCTAATTCTGTATCTGAAGTGTGGCTTGTCTTGGTATAGGGAGGGTGATGAAAATAAGCCACCGTCCATTTTTTGGTATTGGCGGCAAGGTCGGCCTTTAACCAGGTGGCCTGCGCCCCGGTGGTATCATAGAGGTTGGTGGTATTCGCATCATCCTTACCGTAAGAATCCAGTGAGACCAGATGCACATCACCGACATTAAAAGAATAGTAATTCTTTACGCCGGATGGAACTCCCCCGATCTCGCCCGCCATGGGAACGGTAAAATTCTGGTGATAGGGCATGTTCCTTAAGCCCGTATTAGCGCTGCTGTTGCCATAATCATGATTGCCCGGCGCTGGATAGAGTTTATAATATCTTAAAAAATCATTCTTATAAATATCAAAAAATTCGGTTTGAAATTCCGCATCCAGGCCGCTGCTATAAGCATTATCCCCCAGTAAGATCATGGCGTCGATGTCATTAGCGCCGATATAATTGATAAAGGTGTTCCTTACATTGGTTTGGTTCGTGGAGGCATTGCCGCAATCACCGATGGCCAGGAAACGGAGTTTGCGCGTGGTATTGGAGAGAGGCAGTGTTAAAAAATAATTGGTATTGGTTGCCTGCAACTGTGTGGTGGTGCTCCCGATCGTGTACCAGTATTTTGTGTCGGCCGTTAATCCTCCAATACGGACAATATGTTCTGTAGTGGACACAGCATCGGTAAATGTGTTCGGGTAGGTTCCAAATACGGTACCCCAGGTGACTTTTGAATCACAGGCGATATCGGTCCTCCAGCGAATGGTGATGGAGTCCTGTTTGCCAACCTGTAGATAAGGGCCACGCGTCAATACCGGTGGCGCAAGGGGCCCAAAGTCGAATAATTCAAATGTATTTTCGAAATCAGATGTCGTAAAAAATGAAAAATGATTTGGCCTGTCATAAGCCCTGGCTAAGAAGGATGATAAAATAAACAGGCAGGATAAAAAAATGAGGTACAGGTTTCTCATAATTGAACTTGGATATTGGTTTTTTGTAATATCGCTTCTGCAAAAGGGGCAGAATGACTATTAACAATGAGTAGACGTAAATAGGCTGGAATTATTGTATCAAAAACACTTTCTTTTTCAGTTTTTTTTGGATACCCGGAATTGACGTAAAAAGGCCTAGTACGAACACTAAATGACCGTACGGATTTTGAAATATCGGTCAAAAGGGTTTTACCGGAAGGATGTTGTATTTTTACTTCATAAACAGGTGTTATGAGTACATTTTCTGAAAATAAACCGGTCATCGGAATTTCGGTCGGGGATATCAATGGCATTGGAATAGAGCTGATCATCAAAACAATGGCCGATAGCCGCATACTTGACATTTGCACACCGGTCATCTTTGGGAACAATAAAGCGATCAATTTTTACAGGAAAAGTTTACCGGAGATCAATATCAATTTCACCAGTATCAGGGATGCAGGCCGTATCAACCACAAGCAAATGAATTTGTACAATTGCTGGGAAGAGGAAGTGAATATAACGCCCGGCATCTTAAATGAGATCGGCGGAAGATACGCGGTAAAAAGTCTGGTCATCGCCGCGCAGGCCCTAAAAGAAGGAAAAATTGACGGGCTGGTAACGGCACCCATTCATAAAAAAAATGTACAATCGGCCGAATTCAGTTTTACCGGGCATACCCCTTACCTGAAAAATCTTTTCGGCGCCACGGATGTTGCGATGTTCATGATCGCAGAGAACATGCGGGTGGCATTGCTGAGTGAACACGTTGCCGTAAAAGATATTGCTCAATTCGTCACCAGGGAAAATATCATCAGCAAACTCCAGGTTATCAACAATTCTTTAAAAAGGGATTTCGGCATCAATAAACCAAGGATCGCCGTGCTGGCCCTGAACCCGCATGGCGGAGACGAAGGGCTTATCGGAAAGGAAGAAGAAGAGATCATCAAACCCGCCGTGAAGGAAGCGAAGCAACGGGATGTGTTTTGCTTTGGACCTTATCCCGCCGATGCATTTTTTGCCCGTGGGCAACATGAAAGATTCGATGGCGTGCTGGCATTGTACCACGACCAGGGATTGATCCCCTTCAAATCCTTATCCATCGGGGAAGGTGTAAACTTTACGGCTGGTCTTCCGGGAGTTCGTACTTCGCCCGACCATGGCACCGCCTTTGATATTGCCGGCAAGGGAAAGGCCGATGAATCCTCTTTCAGGCAAGCCATTTATAAATGCATTGATATCATCAATACCCGTAAGGAATATGATGACCAGTATAAAAATCCATT
>JAYWAZ010000214.1:0-4448 GCA_043781975.1 Bacteroidota bacterium | reverse complement strand
AATTCAATACCATCATGGGCAGGCTGGGCTTTGCTTACTATGGGAACCCTTACAAGGACGCAGCGTTTAAGGCCAACCGTATGTTACTGAGCGGCGGGCTGGGCTACCGCGACAAGGGTTTCTTTGTTGACCTCACCTATGTATATGCCATCAGCAAAGATGTCAGTTTCCCTTACCGGCTGGAAGACAGGGCCAATACATTTGCAACGCTTAAACAACAAAGGGGAAATATCGTGGCTACTGTTGGGTTCAAATTTTAGCCAATACTAATTGCTCAGAAAATGCCGGGGATTTACCCGGCATTTTTTATGGCCTCCATTACCTGTTCATGATCAGGGGCACACCAGTTCAGGTCCTCTTCTTTTTTAAACCAGGTCATCTGCCGCTTGGCATACTGGCGCGTATTTATCTTAATGATCTCAACGGCATCCTCCAGCGAGAGGTCGCCTGCAAGGTGGCCGAACAATTCGCGGTAGCCAACCGTTTGCAGGGCGTTGAGCTTCTTAAAAGGTTTCAGTTCCTTTACTTCGTCTAATAGGCCCTGTTGCATCATGGCATCCACCCGCCGGTTGATGTTTTTGTGTAATTGTTCTTTGGGCAGTTCGAGTCCGATGGTGATGATATTGAAATCCCGATGCGCTCTGGGTTGCGTATGAAATTCAATGATCGATCTGCCCGTTGACAGTTTTACTTCGAGGGCACGCATGAGCCTTTGCGGATTCTTTATTTCGCCTTTTGCATAGTACAGGGGATCATTCTCTTCCACTTGCTTTTGCAGCCATTCCAGTCCCTCCCATTCATAATCCGCGTTTATCTTTTCCCTGATATCCGGTTTTATAACGGGCACCTCGTCAATTCCCCGGCAAAATGTTTTTACATAAAGGCCCGTTCCCCCCACCATCACGGCTACATCATGTTTGGTAAATAACTCCTGCGCTTTCTGCAGGGCATATTGCTCAAATACGGCAGCATTTAACGTTTCATGGATGGAATGTGAGTTGATGAAATAATGGTTTACCAATTGGAGTTCTTCGTCCGAAGGCTTTGCCACTCCCGTATTCAGCTCTTTAAAACACTGGCGGCTATCCGCAGAAATGATCTCCGTACTGAAATGCTGTGCAACTTTAATGGCGAGAGAGGTTTTGCCAACGGCGGTTGGGCCAACGATGATGATGCAAGTCTTTTTCAAGGAAAGTAGTTGAGTTTGTAAAGAACTCTTATTAATTCAGCGATATCAACAACCGCTGTCGGGGTTTGCAACCGCCGACAGGGTCTTACTAAAACCCGTCATTCTCTCCATCCGTGGTTGCTTCCTCTTCAGCTTCTGCTTCCGTTTCCGCTTCGCCATCCCCACCTTCTTCACTGAACCCGTCACTCATGGCATCAGGCTGCAGGTCGTATTTCTCTTCCATTTCCGCCAGGCGGCTGTCAACCAGTCCCTTTGTGCCATATTGCGAAGGGGCGATGCCTTCCGTGCGGACACAACAGGGATAAGTGAGTTTTTTATTCTCTTCCTTGTCAACGCTGATCAGTTCCATCATGAAATGCCACATCTTATTGAAATCATATTCATAGATGAATTTCTGGTTGGGGATGGTGATCTCTGTACCAATAGTAGTTTCGTTCATCAACAATGGCGGCACTTTATAATCTTTGTCATATTTTTCCAGTGATATTTCCCGACCCCTTAGCCAGCTGTCATTACTGCGGTAAAAAGTGGCTTTGTGCTTGGAATCAAATTCATAGGATTTTAATATGCAACTGTGCAGATCGAAGAAATACTGTGAATGACGGATCACGATATCCCTGTATACACTCTCATCATCTTCCCAATATATTCTGAAACGTAAAATTGCCATAGGGTAAAATTAAGAATTAAGAATTAAAAATTACGAATTAAGAATTCCAAACACCTTTAAAGTTAATGATGCACCACAACTTTCAACCTTCAACCTTCAACTTTTAACTTTTAACTATCCCCAATTCCCTCGCCTTCTCCATCATAAATGCATGTGCGGCTTCATATTCATTCGGAATGATACCATCCAGTATCGCTTCCCGGATGGCATTCTTAATATCACCTACAGGGCGGGATGGCGGCAAATTGAATGTGGCCATAATCGCTTCTCCACTGATCGGCGGTTGCCAGTTCCGAAGATGGTCCTTTGCCTCCACTTCTTCGCAACGCTTGCGCACCATTTCAAAATTCTCCAGGAAGCGCATTACCTTTTGTTTATTCTTCGAAGTGATATCCGCTTCACAGAGGGTCATCAGCGCATCAATGTCTTCCCCCGCGTCGAATAATAATCTGCGGATAGCGCTATCCGTTATATTCTCTTTGGTAAGACTGATGGGCCGTAAATGCAGTTCCACCATCTTACGCACAAACCTCATCTTTTCATTTTGCGGGAGCTTCAATGCGTTGAAGATCCTGGGTACCATACGTCCTCCCACCACTTCATGCCCATGAAAGGTCCAGCCATGACCCTCTTCAAACTTCTTGGTCACCGGCTTGGCGATATCGTGTAAAACCGCCGCCCAGCGCAGCCACAGGTCGCCGGTTTTCTTTGAGATATTATCCACTACCTGCAGGGTATGATAAAAATTATCCTTATGCCCCAGCCCGTCAATGTATTCTGCACCCGCCAGGTCAATCATCTGTGGAAAGATGATCTTGAGCAACCCGCTTTTGTACAAAAGGTCAAAACCGATAGACGGCTGCTTGCAAAGCAATATCTTATTCAACTCATCCGCGATGCGCTCACCACTTACGATCTTTATCCGCGATGCGTTTTCACCGATCGCAGTAAAAGTCTTTTCCTCGATCACAAAATTCAATTGAGCCGCAAATCGGATTGCACGCATCATGCGCAAAGGATCGTCGCTGAATGTCTGAGCCGGCGCCAGCGGCGTTTTAATGATCCCTTCCGCAAGGTCATTGACTCCATTGAACGGATCGATCAGTGCTCCGTGATCTTCCTTATTCAAACTTATCGCCATAGCGTTGATGGTAAAATCGCGCCGGAGCTGGTCATCTTCCAGGCTGCCCGTTTCCACCGCCGGCTTACGACTGTCCAACTGGTAACTTTCCTTTCGGGCGCCCACGAATTCGATCTCGAGTCCCTCCGTTTTTATTTGTGCCGTTCCGAAATTTTTAAAACAATGAACCTCCGGCAGGGGATTGAATTTTTGAGCGACCTTTTCCGCGAGTATGATCCCGTCGCCTACACAAACAATATCAATATCCGTTGTTTCCCTCCCCAGTATCTTATCCCGCACAAATCCACCCACCAGGTAACAGGGCACACCGAGTTCTTCCGCGGCATGGGCGATCTTTTTTAAAATGAAAAGTTCTTTATCAGTGCAGTCGATGTACATGGAGCAAAGTTATGCGTTATGAGTTATGAGTTGCGTGTTGCAGACTGCTAACTATCAACTTTCAACTGTCAACCATAACTGGCATTAATCTTGTCCTTATACCCGTTAAGATAAAAATCATTGATTTAACAAGCAGTTTTGACATTTTGACTTTATATTGGGAAAATTATGGATAAGAAATTTTATATGCAGGGCCCCGAGGACGAAATGGAGTTCATGCCCATCATTCCATTGAATGAGGAGGAAGACGGAAACCCTGATGATCAGGCGATCCCCGATGATTTACCCATCCTGCCATTAAGAAATACCGTACTGTTCCCTGGAGTGGTGATCCCCATCACCGTGGGCCGCGATAAAAGCATTAAAGCGGTGAATGATGCCTATAAGTCTGACAAATTGATCGGCGTGGTAGCGCAAAAAGACAGTAGCGTGGAAGAACCCACCATCAGCGACCTGGAAGATATCGGAACCGTTGCCCGAATTGCCAAACTCATAAAAATGCCCGATGGCGGCACCACCATCATCATCCAGGGACGCAAGCGCTGTAAAATTGAAGAAGTGACGACAGATGATCCCTATTTCAAGGCGAAAATAAAAGTGCTTTCGGATGAAGTGCTGAAAGATGATGCTGATTTCAACGCGATGGTCAGCAGTATCAAAGACCTGGCCGGGCAGATCGTTAATCTTTCACCCAACCTTCCCAGTGAAGCCGCCATCATCCTGAAGAACATCGAAAACCCCTCCTTCCTGATACATTTTGTGAGCAGCAACCTGAACTGCGACATCAAAGAGAAACAGCGTTTACTCGAGATCAGTGATATCAAGTCGAGGGCCGAGTTACTGATGAATCTTATGCAGACCGAATTGCAATACGCCGAATTAAAGAACAAGGTGACCAATAAGACGAGAGCGGAACTCGACAAGCAGCAAAGGGATTATTTTTTACAACAGCAGATGAAAGCCATCAAGGATGAACTGGGCGGCGAAAACGTGGCCGAGGTGAAGGAGATGCAAAAAAAGGCTGAAGAAAAAAAATGGCCGGCGGCGGCGAAAGAGATGTTCAACAAAGG
>JAYWAZ010000213.1:0-4450 GCA_043781975.1 Bacteroidota bacterium | reverse complement strand
CGGATGAATGTTGGGTACCTGATATCCAAAGAAAAAATTTATGTGAGATCACAGAATTCTATGAATAACTGATTGAATTAAAAAAGGATCCAACTAATTATAAAAAGAGGTCATTTTTTCCCTTCCACTACGATCACTATTTCACCCTTCACTGTTTTGGCATTGAAATGATCATGCACGTCCTGTAAACTACCCCTTTTATTTTCCTCGAACCGCTTGGTAAGCTCACGGCTTACGCAACATTGTCTTTCTGCACCAAAGTATTCAATAAGATCATGCAATGTTTTTACCAGGCGCACCGGGCTTTCATAAAAAATCATTGTCCTTTCTTCCGTGACGAGTTTTTTTAAAGCGGTTTGCCTTCCCTTTTTCAATGGAAGAAAGCCTTCAAAACAAAAACTGTTCATCGGCAGACCACTGTTCACCAGCGCAGGCACAAACGCGGTTGCGCCGGGCAGACACTCCACCCGGATATCATTTTTGATGCATTCCCTTACCAGGAGAAATGCCGGGTCACTAATGCCCGGTGTTCCTGCATCGGTAAGCAAGGCCATGGTTTTGCCGCCGGCAAGTTGTTCGGTCAAATGAGCAAGTATCTTATGTTCGTTGTGCTGGTGATAGGGCGTGATGGGTTTTTGGATATGGTAGTGGTTGAGTAATACCGCCGAGGTTCGGGTGTCTTCCGCCAGGATCAGATCCACCTGCTTGAGTGTATCAATAGCCCGGAAACTAATATCGGCCAGGTTACCGATGGGTGTTGGAACGATGTAGAGCATGTATTTGGAGATTTGAAAATTCATGGATTTAAAAATTTGATGCCTGAATCAATCATTGCCAAATCATCAAATCTTCAAATCATCAAATCAATTTACTGACACCTCAAATATTTCCATCACCGGGTTCGCCAGTAATTTTTTAGCCGCCCCGGTTGCCGCCTGCAGCGCTTCTTCTTTATCGTTAGCCTCCACCTGCAGATCGATGTGTTTCCCGATCCGCACATCAGTGATCTGGTCTAACCCTAAATTCTGCAAGCCGCCCAATACGGCCTTACCCTGGGGGTCCAACAGGTCTTTCAAGGGCATTACTTTTACCTGTACTGTATATATCATGCTTGTTTGTTTTTGAATACCAAAGATAAAATTACATACATCAAAAAAATAACGGGCACCGCCAGCCAGTGCAACAGGAAGGCAGCAATAATGGCGATCACCGCCATGATGATCTTTGGAACGTTATTTTTCAGGCTATAATCCCTGAACTTAAGCGCCATCATGGGCAGGTTGCTTACCATTAGCCAACTCAGGAAAAGTATTACCCCGTATAAGACCCATTTATTCAATAAGAGTCCAATGATCGCATTGGTTTGTGTATTCCAGTAAATAAGCGGGAAAGAGGCGATCATAAGTCCTACGGCCGGGGTAGGCACGCCTTTGAATCCATAGGACTGTGTATCATCCAAATTGAATTTTGCCAGCCTGTATGCGCCCGCGGCGGCGATCAGGAAAGCCGGCACTAACCATACAACGGAGGCATTGATACCTTCTTCCTCCCGGGCTACACTCATTCTCAGGAACTGATAAAGGATCATGGAAGGGGCGACACAAAAACTAACCACATCGGCAAGAGAATCCAGTTGCTTGCCCATCTCAGATTGTACCTTAAATAATCTTGCCACAAAACCGTCCAAAAAATCAACCACGGCGGCAAGACCTATGAAGAGGGAAGCCATCCATATCTTTTCAGGTATATCAAGTAATTGAGCTCCTTCTTCGGTGTATTGTATGGTGATCCCATTTTGTAAAATGACCACGATCGCCAGGCAACCAAATACAAGGTTCAGTAAAGTAAACAGGTTTGGAATTTGTTTCATGATTGTCTAACAACGGATGACAGACCACGGACCACTGACTATTGACAACCAGTTTACGGCATCCGATATTTATATTATTTTATTTACTTTTTAATACATTTTTAAATGCCTGAATTTTTGCAACCAGTTTCTCCAGATCCCAATACAACTTATTAAACTGTTCCTGATTAATGTAATTCCTTTTTATAGCAAGATAAATGCAATTAACTACTTCCAGGGCTAAACGTTGAGAATAACCTAAGAATTTTACCTGTTCGGCATTTAATTGTCCGGTAGACCCTTCAGCAATATTCATTGAAACAGAATCAGCTGCTCTTTTCATTTGTGATGATAAAGAAAACATTTCTTCTTTAGGAAAGGTTCTCGTAAGTATATGAACTTCATTAGCCATATCTATAGCGAGCCTCCATATCTCCAACTTTTCAAACTTAAAAGACATTTTATCTCTATAACTTATAAAATATGATCAAATAGTTTTACACTATCGGTTGTCGGACATCGGTCGTCGGTGGTTATCTCTTCATCAACGCTTCAATATCCTCTGCCGTGATCGGGATATGCTTCATAAGGTCTTTATTCCCCGTTTTTGTTATCCAGAAATTATTTTCGATCCTAACGCCCATTTGTTCTTCTTCGATATAAATTCCGGGTTCGATGGTAAATACCATTCCGGCTTTTACGGGTTCGGTCCGGGTACCCAGGTCATGCACATCAATTCCAAGATGGTGAGAAATGCCATGATAGAGATATTTTCTATAGGCCCTGTTTTCGGGGTCCTCGTTTTTAACTTCGCTTTTCCGCAATAGCCCGATCTTCAGGAACACCTGGGTCGCCGCTTCCCCCACTTTTTCGGTATAATCAATGATACTGATACCGGGCTTCAGAATGGAGGCGCCATACTGATGCAGGTGCAGACATGCGTTATAAACCGTTTTCTGGCGTCGCCCGAATTTACCGCTTACAGGAACGGTACGGGTAAGATCGGCGCAATAGTTTCCGTATTCAGCGCCAAAATCCATGAGTAGCATTTCTCCGGCCTTGCATTCCCGGCTGTTTTCAACATAATGCAGGGTGCGTGCCCTGTCGCCGCTTGCGATAATACTTCCATATGCAGGACCGGTTGCACGCTGCGAAAGAAAGGAATGATAGATCTCCGCCTCGATCTCATATTCCATGACACCCGGCCTTATAAATTTCATCAGCCGCCTGAAGGTATTGTCCGTTATGTCAATGGCCTTTTGCATCACTTCGATCTCCAGCGCCGTTTTAATGGCACGTAAGTCCTTCATGATACGGGCACTGCGCCTGTACTGGTGCAGGGGATATCTTTGCTTCATCATTTCGGCATAACGGTAATCCCTAACCGGAACCAGGTTAGCCTTGCGGTCATTCTCATTCGTATTGAGATAGATGGTATCCGCCAGGTGTATCCAGGGTTGCAGCATGGCATCGAGCGTATCCAGCCATACGATCGTTTTAATACCCGATATGGCGGTGGCTTCCGCCGCCCTGAGACGATGCCCATCCCATTTTTCCTTTAATTCGTTCGGCCTTACCAATACCAGCACTTCACGGTATTTGGCATCCGGGTTATCGGGAAAGAGGATCAACATGGAATCCTCTTGTTCAATACCCGCTAACCAGAACAGGTCGGAATTTTGTTTGAACCGGTGCAACTGGTCCGCATTGGTGGGCAGTTCATCATTACTGTTGAAAATGGCGATGGCATTTTTTTCAATACGTTCAATAAAGCGTTGCCGGTTTTGAATGAATATTTCGGGGTTTAATGGAAGATATTTCATATGCGAGATTTATCCTGCAATATACATTTTAAAATGTTGCGGGATAAAACCCCTTAATATGTACTTAGTACACGATAAATTTTCAAAAAATTCAAGCTGTTCAATCTTCATCACCCATTATTCAATCTCATTCAATAAAACACAATTCGTTTGAATTAATGCAAACGATTCAGCAAAAAGCATTCATTAGTTTAAATCCAAACCCCTTTGATTAAATAATTTTTAAAAACCATTAGCCTACCTTTACAGGGCTTAAGCATTAGCTCACTAAACGATTGCCTGCCATGTCAGTTCCAACTATGTTTACCTTACAGAAAACTGCTTTATTGAACCTGGGATTAAGGGTTACAGAGAATCTTCATTACCAGTTATCTCCCGAAGAATTGTCTGCCCAGACCGTTAAGCGGGGTGAAGGTGTTTTAAATGATACCGGGGCACTGATCATCAATACAGGGAAGTTTACCGGGAGGAGCCCCAAAGATAAATTCACCGTAATAGATGACCTTACAAAAGATACGGTTCATTGGAATGATTTCAACATCCCGTTTGAAGAACAATATTTTTTCAGATTAAAGGAAAAAATGCTGGCCTACCTTGCCGACAAGGAAATATGGATACGAGATTGCTATGCCTGTGCCGATAAAAATTACCTCCTTCGCCTGAGGGTAATCAACGAAAACCCCTGGAGCAACTTATTTTGTTATAATATGTTCATTCGCCCGGATGAAAAGGCGCTGGAAGATTTCACCCCCCACTGGCATATCATACAGGCCCCGGG
>JAYWAZ010000212.1:0-12312 GCA_043781975.1 Bacteroidota bacterium | reverse complement strand
CCACATAATCATTCGGACGGCCTTCTTCCACATAAATGTTTTTGAGATTGTCCAGCGCCTCATCCGCTTCGGGTGATTCCGGGAATTTTTCGATCAGCGCCAGGTAATAATCCAGCGCTTCCTTATTTTGGTTTGAATTATAATAACTCAATCCCAATTTTAAATAGGCTTTTGGTTTTAATCCACCCGCATCAGGGGCTGCCAGCACTTTGTTCAAGTAAGGGATGGCGTCGCGGAATTTTTCGTCGGCGATATAGGTATTGGCGATCTCCATATTAACATCCGGCACCATGCTGCTTTGCGGGTACAAGTGGGTAAGATTATTCAGGCCCCTGATCTTTTCGGTTGGACTTTTTATCCCGGCGATCATCGCTTTCTGGAACATGGCGTAATCACTTTGGATGAGGGCGTTGTTTATCACTTTATCATACATGTCGTTGGCCCTGTCAAAATCTCTCAGCATAAAATAACAGTCGGCGCTCCTGATATAGGCATCCTGCTCCATGAATGAAGATACCACCGAGGGCGACTTGCTTACCTGTTCAAAAAAGTCGAGCGACTTGCGGTAATTCTCTTTCTGTAACCAGCTATAGCCCAGGTCATATTTCGCGGTGGTGGGATTGGCTTCGCCCAAAGCCATTGCATTGGATTGCTCATAAAGACTCAGGTACCGGATGGCCATGTCGTAATTCTTATTGCGATAGGCGATCTCCCCCTTCCAGAAATTGCCATAGGGGGTTACCGCGGATGGTGGCTGCTGTAATAATTTTGTAAGTAGTTCATCGGCATTACCGATCTGCTGGTCGTTGATGAGCTCAACAGCCCTGCCATACAATATCCGGGGATAAACCTTCTGCATAGACGCCGTGGGCTTGTCGAATGATTCATATAAGGTCAGCGCATCGGCGAAATTATTGGTATTGGCCAGCAGGCTCACGAGGATCTCCCTGGCTTCCGTATCATATTCACTGCCCGGGTAATCATTCAGGTATTTTTTCATTTCATTCAGGGCGATGTCCTGGTATCCGAGTTCGTAGGAAAGTTTTGCGTAATTGAACCGGGATACCTGCTGCTGCATTTTGTTAGAACTGTTATAGGCGCAATACTGAAAAGCGTTGCGTGCATTTTCTTTCTGTCCGGTGCGCAGATAGCAATCGCCCAGCAGGTACATACTGTTCTGTCCCATTGAATCTTTCTCGTTGCTCAGCTGCTTAAAGCCTTCAATGGCCTTATCCAGCTGTTTATCCTCATAATAACAATAACTCAGTTCATACAATACTTCCTTGCTCACTTTGTCGCTGCTGTTCACGTAGGCCAGTATCAATGGCAATGCCTTATCGTATTTTTTTTGCTCATAATACAATTGCCCCATGAGCAGGTTCATTTCCTTGCGGTAATAGAGTTGTCCGCCTCTGTCCAGCACGCTTTGGCCATAGCGCAGCGCTTCATCTTTTTTTCCCTGGAAATAATAGATCTCAGCGATATAATAAGGCACCACTCCCTTGTAGGCTTCCTGTGTTTCCACCAGTTTGAAGGCGCTTAATGCTTCCTTATACTGCCGGTCGTTGAAACTGATAAAGCCAAAATAGTAATTGGCAGGGATATAATATTTGTTATCAGGCAGCTGCCGTATCTCATCAAACAGGGGTTTGGCTTCGGCGAACTCCTTCAGGTTAAAATAACAATAGGCCCTTTCAAATTTCGCATCGGCTATCTCTTCGTTGCTGAGGTTATCAAGGCCCGCCCTTACATAATAATCAATTGCGTTGCTGAAATCCTCTTTGATGAAGTAGAATTTCGCCAGGTGGTAGCTCATTAGCTGGCGGCGGGGTTCGTTGTTCACCACGCTGATATAGTGCCGGGCCTCGGATTCGGCAATGGCCTGCTGCAATTTCAATTCACAGGCGATGTAATAATAATTCACGTCATCATTCAAGTAGGTATGGTCACTGATGGAATTATCCGGGTATTGCCCATGCAATTCCACCAGCAACGGGTAGGCCAGTGCATACTGTTCTTTAACGAACAACTCTTTGGCCGTTTTGTACCTTGCTTCAGGATCTATTATTACATGTGTTGGCTGAGAAAAAACGGGAATTGAAAATAGCGCTTCGAACAGCAGGAAAATCATTTTTTTTCTGATCATGTTGATTGGTGTGGTCATTTTTTTGCCGGTTGTAAAATTACCTGATACCCCCTAAGTACAAACACCGTTCCAAAGTGATTGTGTATAAGTGCATAAGTCCTGTAAACAAAACGAATGTATTTTTACAACGCTGTTAAAAAAATGGTAAAAGAAATTTTGCCAGGCAAAAGCAGTGCTGGGGAAAATCTATTTTAAGAAAATTCTAAACCAATTCAAATGAGAAAATTGTTATCAACAAAATATTCAGCGGGAGCGTTCAACACGGCCATGCTGTTTTTAAGGCTGGGTTTGGGCATATTGATGATGCACCAAGGATATAATAAACTGATTCACTTTAGTGAAATGCAAAATAAATTCATGAATTTCCTGGGCATAGGAAGTTCCGTATCGCTGGCCCTGCTGATCTTTGCCGAATTTTTCTGTTCCCTGTTCCTGGTATTGGGATTGTTCACCCGGCTGGCTGCAATTCCCCTGATCATCGCTACCTGCGTGATGGTTTTCAAAACACATAACGCTGACGTGTTTGGCGATGGACAAACCGCTGCACTATACCTTATCGGGTATCTTGTATTATTATTGGTTGGGCCCGGGCGGGTAAGTGTGGATAGTTTGATCGGGAAATAAGGACAATAATTAAAAATTAAGAATTAAGAATTAAGAATTTTTTAAACCCAATACTGATTACTGAATAGTGTAAGGCATTAAATTGCAAACATTTTTAATTCTTAATTTTTAATTAATTACATGTATATAACAGAAACTCAAATACGCATCCATTACGCTCTCACCGACCAGATGGGACTGGTGTACCACGGGCATTATGCGCAGTTCTATGAAATTGGCCGCGCCGAGGCGATACGACAAATCGGCTATACCTATAAAGATATTGAAGCGATGGGTATCATCATGCCGGTCATTGATATCCACAGCCGTTTTTTAAGGCCCGCACGCTATGATGACCTGATCACCATAAAAACGATACTAAAGGAATTACCGCTGCACCATAAGATCATATTTCACCACGAGATATACAATGAACAGGACGAATTACTGAACACCGGCGATATTTCCCTTTACTTCATGGATGCCAAAACCATGAAGCGATGCGAGATGCCGGGAGAGTTGAGGGAGAAGCTAGCCGGATACTTTTGAAAATAATTAAGAATTAAAAATTAATAATTAATAATTTTTTCAATTCAATGTAGCCGCTATTTGGCAGGATGAATTGAACTTAAGGAATTATTAATTTTTAATTACTAATTATTAATTTATTCAAGCCCTGTTATTATCCGCCTTCCAATTCTGAATGGCCATCTTGATATCTTTCGAAGACATATTTTGTTCCGCCGCTTTTTTTGCCAGGGCAACAAACTCGTCATTGGATGCAAAGCGGAGTGCAATGACCTGGGACATCTTCAGCCGGCTGTCTGGTAAACTCCCGGTCATTGCAAAATGGCGGAGGTTTTCTTCTGCACGTATGGCCCTGTCCTGCGCCTTTAGTGCGAATACACGTGCATATAACCAAATCGGGCCCAGTACTACGCTTATCAAACAGATCAGTGAAGCGCTGTATAACCCGTCAGCCTTGTGACAGGCGTCAAATACATTGATCGCGGAACCGATCACCAGTGCGAGTATCACCGTTGGTATTATAAAATGATACAGGGGAACATATCTTCCGTGGTTCTTTAAATTTTGTTCTGCCATAAAATCAGTTTTGGTTAAATAAATATTTAGGAATTGAAGTTACTTTAAAATATCCAGCAGCTTCCATATTTTTTCCCGGACCGACCCGGCGCTGCCGTCAAAATTATTTACGATGAAGGAGAAGGTATATTCAGCACCCGACCTGCTTTTAATATAGCCTGTAAAACTTCTTACCCTGTTGATATAACCATCCTTCATTTTTATTCCATTCACCAATGGAAGGGCTTCAAAGAAGGAAGAAAACCAATCCTGCTTTTTTGCGAATTGCATGATGGTAACAAGTGCATGGGTGGTTACCCGGTTGGCGGGAGAAAGACCGCAGCCATCAATGATGTTCAAAGCAGAAGGATCGATACCATTTTTTGACCAGAAATTTTTCACCACGCTTATAGCTGAATCATAGACCTTATCGTTAGCAATATAAGGATGGTATTTTTTCGCCAATGACTTTAGCAAGGCTTCCCCGTATAAATTGACACTCCTTTTCAGGAACCAATAGTTGATGCTGTCCAACGGCGGGGAGATCAATGAATCCACAAGATGCATCGCCTTGAAAACGGGTTTACCAAACAATATGTTTTCGGAATTGGCGTAACTGGTCGGTTGTATCCTGATACCATTGTTGATCAAATGATCGACCAGCACATTTTTAAAGACCTTCGAAGGGTTGGGCATGCTTCCGCTAATCGTAAAATTTTCTTCCTGTGCCGGTATGGTGCCGCTTGTTATGGCGAAGCCAGAAAATGGGGAAGTATAAATGTATCCATTGTCCCCGCTCCCTTTAGGCCCAGTTGTGATATGATTGGTGATGCTAAGATCAGGAACCCGGGGTTCAGTGGCAATGACGGTGGCAGGCAAGCCTGTTTTCATACCCGGTTGTAATACCAGGTCATATTGGTTTTCGTGCCAGTTAAAACCAAAACAGGCCGCCCCATAATAATTGCCAATGTCCTGCCATATCCATCCATCAGGTAATATCTGTAATCCATAATAGTCATCTTCCACATATAGGTTTCTTTCAAAACGGGTGAGCTTATTCTTTTTTAAAATGGCGGTGATGCCGGAAAGCACGGCAGTGTCTCTTGTACTTTTCCATCGCCAGCTTCCCAGGGTGGGGTCTCCCTGCCCGATGATGAACAGTGATCCCGCATCATAATTCTTATCTGCCACCGGGTCTGTGCCAATATAGGTGGTATAATGAAAATCGTGGCCCAGCAAGGCAAAGGCGGTCACGCTCGTCACCAGTTTCTGGCAACTGGCCGGCGCAAGTCCAACCTGTGCATTTTTTTCATAGATCATCTTGCCCGTTTTGCCATCAACTACATAGAGGCTCATGATGGCGTGTTTGAACTGATCATCTGCTTCCAGTATTTTAACAGCATCGCTGAGCCGCTTTTCCATTGTTTGTCCGAAGGAAAAGGCGCTGATCAATAAAAAGATGAACAGATACAGGGTTCTCATGTGTTGACTTATCTTGCATTAAAATTAAACTTTTAAAAAGAAACATGGCACAGGCTTCCATTATTACCATCGGCGATGAATTACTGATCGGGCAGGTGATCGATACCAACAGTGCATGGATGGCGCAGGAACTCAACAAGGCGGGCATCCGGGTGGTTCGGCGTGTAGCGGTGGGTGATGTATGGGAAGAAATATGGCAGGCGCTTGACGAAGAACAGCAACACGCCGGGGTGATACTTATCACCGGCGGACTGGGCCCCACTTCCGACGATATCACTAAACCCCTTTTGTGCAAATACTTTGGCGCCCAATTGGTAGTAAATGAGGCGGCCAAACAGAACGTGATCGACATTTTTACAAAACTTAACCGTCCCATCATTGAGCGAAACCTGTTACAGGCCGAAGTACCGGATTGCTGCACGGTGATCCAGAATAAAAGGGGTACGGCGCCGGGCATGTATTTCAGCAGGGATGGAAAATTATTCGTGAGTATGCCGGGTGTACCGCATGAAATGAAGGGCATGATGGAAGATGACGTGATACCGATGCTGATCCGGCAGTTCCAGTTTCCCGCCATCATTCACAAAACATTGCTCACCGCGGGTGTTGGCGAAAGCTTCCTCGCTGAACGCATTAAGGATTTTGAAGTTGAACTTCCGGAACATATTAAGCTTGCCTATTTACCCAACTATGGTATGGTACGGTTGCGCTTATCCGCTACGGGGTTCAACAGGGATGCCATTGAAAAAGAGGTCCGGTCACATTTTGAAACCTTACAGTCGCTGGTGAGCGATCACCTGGTAACCAACGAGGATGAGCCGATGGAAAAAGTGGTGGGAAAACTGCTGATGGCAAGTAACAAAACGCTGTGCACGGCTGAGAGCTGCACGGGGGGATATATCGCCCACCTGCTAACCTCCATCCCCGGATCGTCGGCATTCTATGATGGCAGCGTGATCAGTTATTCTTATAAAGCCAAAGAGGACCTGTTGCAGGTAGATCACAGTACGCTGGAAAAGAAAGGGGCGGTAAGCGAGGAGATCGTAACACAAATGGCCCTGGGTGCTTTAAAGAATATAGGATCGGATTATGTGATCGCGGTGTCGGGTATCATGGGTCCGGGCGGAGGCCTGCCCGATAAGCCTGTTGGTACGGTATGGGTGGCCGTTGGCGATCAGCAACGCATTACGGCACATAAGTTTTCGTTCCGGTTCGACAGGACAAGGAATGTCCAGTTAACCGCCGTTAATGCACTGAATTTATTGAGAAAATTCATATTGTCTCAAACATGATACAGAGTACTATGGTATTAAGCGGAAATAATTACCTTTGGCTCAGTACAAGCTGCACGATGATGAGTAAAGCGCTGATGATGGTAACAAAAAATTAAATATTCAATTTAAATAGTCATTTCAAATGAGTTTAGTTGATCTGGTAATGCCGAAACTTGGAGAAAGTATCATGGAAGCCACCATTTTAAAATGGCATAAGAAGCCAGGTGATGCGGTAAGGCAGGATGAGACCGTGCTGGATATCGCTACCGATAAGGTAGACAGTGAAGTGCCGTCCACGGCCGAAGGGGTGATCGAATCGGTATTATTCAGCGAAAATGACGTGGTGCCCATCGGTGCCGTCATAGCAAGGATAAGAGTAGGCGCCAATGCGGCGGTCTCGAATGACCAGCCATCCTCCCCGGTACAACAGCCTCAATATGAAGAAGCAAAAGTGGTGGAAGAAATACCTTACCAGCCAACAGGCAATAAACAAGCGCCAATTGGCAACGGGCAAGAGGCCACAGGCAATAATGAAAACAAGATTCGATTCTATTCGCCCTTAGTTTTAAATATCGCACAACAGGAAGGCATCAGCATGACCGAGCTGGAAAATATTCCGGGCACGGGCCAGGATGGAAGGGTAAGCAAAAAGGATATCCTGGCCTATGTATCTGTAAAAGCTACGGGTCACAAGCCCCAGGACACAAGGGAAGATCAGCAGCAACAGGTTACCATACTGCCCGCGAATGACCAGGAATCAATGACACATAACCAGAAAGAAACCAGTAACCTGCCTGCCGTTTTCACCGGTAACACTGAAGTGATAGAAATGGACCGTATGCGCAAACTCATCGCCAAACATATGGTGGACAGCAAGCGCACTTCGGCGCATGTGACCAGTTTCGCTGAATGTGATGTGACCAACCTGGTGCTGTGGAGAGAGAAAGTAAAAAAAGATTTCGAAAACCGGGAGGGAGAAAAGATCACCTACACCCCCATCTTTATTGAAGCCATCGTTAAATGCATAAAAAAATATCCCTGGCTCAGCAGTTCCGTTGATGGCGACAGGATCATCATTAAAAAAGATCTGAATATAGGTATGGCAACCGCCTTACCAAATGGCAACCTGATCGTGCCCGTCATAAAAAATGCCGACCAGTTGAACCTGGCCGGCCTGACAAAGCAGGTGAATCACATGGCCAACGCGGCGCGTACCGGTAAATTAAAACCGGATGATACCAACGGTGGCACGTTCACTTTAACCAATGTAGGAACTTTCGGAAGTATCATGGGGACACCCATCATTAACCAGCCACAGGTAGCCATCATGGCTGTTGGGGCCATCAAAAAAAGACCGATGGTGATCGAAACTCCACAGGGCGACAGTATCGCCATCCGTCACATGATGTATATTTCATTAAGTTACGATCACCGCATCATTGACGGTGCATTGGGTTCCACTTTCCTGAATGCCGTATCGAAAGAATTGGAAAATTTTGATGGGAACAGGAGTATTTAGGATCAGCGTCATTAGTCATTATATCAATGGTCATTGGGAGTAGGGTACTGCAGGCAATAAAAGATACCCCGGGCTGCAATGACACAATAACTAAATGACTTAAATAACTTACTACCTTTTACAAAACCGTTCAACCCACTTTAATATCCACATCAGGAATAGCATTGAAATCCATCCAAAACAATAACCTGCGATAACATCACTGGCAAAGTGTAAACGCAGGTAAACCCGGCTCAGTCCTACCAGGATGATGATCATCCCCAGCAAAATAATGATACTCCACTTCAGCCATCGATTGGCAACCTCGCGATAAACAAAATAGATGATGAGACCGAAAAAACTAAGGCTCATGAATGCATGTCCACTCGGAAAACTGTATCCCGGCACCTCTTTTAAAAGAGGGATCAGGGGGCGGGAACGGGTAAAGAAATATTTCAATCCGAACATCAGCAGTAAATTAAATACACTGATACTGGTGATCTTAATAAAGAACCATTTGTCTTTTCGGATAAAATAAATGTATGCAAAAAACAACAGGAAGGCCGGGACCAGGAAAAAATGAGATCCCAAAAAAGTGAATCCCCGCATGCTGGCCGTATTCCTTTCGGAAATTGTTGTGGCCAGGTACCGGAAAACCCCGAGATCGAAACCATCATCATTGCTGTAAAATACCTGCCTGATCAAAACGATCAGCAAACCCATGGAAACAGCAAATGCCAAAGTTATCAGCATTAGCCCGGTTGAAAGCGAGATCATGCGATCAGACAAATTCTTTATCCCGGATTTCACCTTACTGATCATATTGCATGTAATGTAAAAAGAGCAACATCATATCTTGAGTGAGAATAGTTCAATTCCGCTGGCCTTTCCTTTGAGGTCCACGATCCCCAGGCTTTCTCCCTGCCATTCGGTGAGGTCACTGTTGTCCATGAAGTCTTTCGACATAATGAATTTCTGATTCAGCTCGTTGCAGGCGCTGCGAATGCGAGCTGTGGTATTCATGGTGTCGCCGCTCATTGCAAGGTCTTTCTTTATCACACCGATCTCTCCGACCGTTACATCCCCCACATGGATACCTACCCTGAATTCAGGAACGATATCAAAATTTTGCCGGAAATGGTCACCGTTCTTTTGAAGATTCCTGCGGGCCTCGATGATGGATGCCATGCACTTCATGGTATTCTTCTTTTCGAAGGACCAGGATACCACCACTTCATCACCTACATACTGGTAGATCCTTCCACCATGTTCTATCATTGCCATCGAAACGTGGAAGATGAATTCACGGATGAACTTAAAATTATCAATATGGCCCAGTTTTTCAGCGATGGGCGTTGAGTCCTTGAGATCAATGAACATGATGATCCGCCTCTCCACCCTGGGCTGCAGGTATTTTCCCATGATGATATCCCAGAATACACCGGGTGAATATTTTTCGTTGATATCGATATACAGGTGTGTTATCACGAAAAGAATGATCCAGTAAAGTATCTTTTGCACCAGTACCCGCGTTTGATTGATCTCGTGATAAAAAAAACCGAAGGCATACCCGGCGCCTTTCCCATTGATCAAAACAGCATCAACAAAATGAACGAAAAAATTCATAAGGAAGGCCGCGAACAGCAGAATGATGCTTTTGAAAATAAAATTGACCAAGGGAGACTTATTACGGAATACGTTCCTCAGTGTAAAAACAAAAAGGTAACCCATCAGGGCGCTCATCGTAAAAACGGCTATTTCCCTGAACAGGAGTGAACGGAATGGGTTATTGCTGTTTGTGTTCACAAATAACAGCATCACTATAATATCGATCATCGTCCAAAAAACAGCGATGTACAATATGGTCCTAAGCCGGTATTTGCCCGCCATTGAAAATTTGGAATAGGATGATGCCAGGGCGTTCATATCTTCTTGTTCAGGTGTTGAAATTCATCCAGCTAATGTTCCTGTTGTACAGCATAAAATTGATGATCAAAAAGGAGAACCCGTAGCCGTGGTGATGCTACCGCCCGGGGTGGAATGAAAAAAGAAAACGGCTATCCCAAATGTCAGAACGGAAACGATTATCCCGATCATAAAAACATTATAGGCCAGCCTGACCAGCCGGTATTTCCTACCCAGTACGGTGCCCAGTGTATAAATATCCTTGATGAGTGACCCATAGAGGTAATCGGTGTCCTTCATCATTTCCCGCATTGCCAGGTCGTATTCCTCGTAGGAGACCTTATGAAAATTACCGAAGAAAAGAAGGTTGGTTTTTTTGTCAGCGATATCCTGCCTGGAAAAATTCCCCCCGCCTAATTTAGGACGTGTGGCAATGATGGAAATAACGATAGTTGTTACAGCTATTGTCAAAAAAATGATGGTGGGGATGGTGAGATAGGGTACTTCCTCCAGTTTCCTTAGCAACACACTCAGGATAACGGAAATGATGATGGCATTTACCGAAATGAGGATATTGGCCTTATGGTCGGCCATATCGCTTAGCCGGAGGTGATTACCCGAAGTCATGCGTAGCATGGTTTGGATCCCCTTGGACATCAGTCCCGTCTTGTCTTTTTCCATGTTGGCCAGGCTGAGGTCTGCTTCCGGCGTTTCTTTTTCTTCGGATCCCTTTTTTATCTTTTTCATATTCTTTTGTTTTTTTTCTTCTAGCAGGTCTTTACAATATTTTGTAAAGAACCGGTGTTTGTCCAATAATTCCAACGTACTTGACGCCCATTCCTTTTCATTCAGCTGGGTACCCTTCCCGTTATATTCCTCCATCACTTTTCGATTGGTGACCTTAAATTCTTTCGTACCCAGGTGATAGGTATCCGCGTCACAAAGGATCTCCTTCAGCAAATTATCGTGTTCACGGGGCGGTTTGGTGGCCATGATGTATGCCGCTATGTTATCCGCCAGCTTTTCATCCAATGAATTCAACTTCATGAACTCACGCATCAGTTCCACGCTTTTCTCTTCATGATGCTGCGGATCGGTAAAGAGATAACCAGTATCATGAAACCATGCTGCAACAAACAGGGTCAGCATATCCGTTTCACTGAGTTGGTAATGCCCTGCTATTTCTTTTGTTCTTGCCACAACGGAAAGGGTATGATCAAGATTATGAAAAACCAGCCTACTGTTTTTATTATCATTGAATAAGCCGGTAACGTATTGTTCTGCCTTTTTATTTAAATTGTTTGGATCCATGTGCGCTATTTAAAAGTTCAGTTTGAATTTCGTCCCAAGAGAAAAATTAAACAACTGGTCTTCCGGTGAAAATGCAACAGTAGCTGACAACATTACCAGACTATAGGGGACATAATACAATCCACCCCCATAAGCGCCATGCCATTTTTTTGAGGACTCGCCCCTTTGCCACACTTTTCCTATGTCATAGAATCCCATCAGTCCAACGTTTCCCGGAAATATATATGATTGCGACTGGAATAATTTCAGCCTTAACTCGGCGCTGGCATAAGCCATGGAGGAGCCGGAGAACCTGTTCTTCCGGTAACCCCTTACAAAATTGTCGGCACCAATGCTCATCCCCTGGAAATAATCGTAATGCTTACTAAAAATATGCCCTCCGCCAAAACGTAATACCGCGCCTACCCTTCCCGGGTCCTTGATGCTGGCATAAATGGTCATGTCGGAAGTCAGTTTGGTAAGGGCATGTGCATTGGCGTTGAAACCCCGTAGTGCGGTGAAATCGGTGAACCAGGTAATGCCCCTCGTGGGGAAGATCTCATTGTTGATATAGCTGATATCCAGTTTCGCCTTTCCGCCAAAGAATTGTTTTACCCCATAGATACCCGTTGAATCGCTGCCGACGACAGAAGGGTCGCCCAGGATACGTTTATAGTTATCATTATACCTGCTCCAGTAATGGTAATAAGCCGGGCCGGCCGAGAACTGGATGATATCATTGAACCTTTTACGGAGCAGCAGGTCCGCTTCAAAATACTTATACCGTACCCGGTAAAATTGTAATGGTTTATGCTTATCAAATACCGATTCATTTCCAAAGCCAAAAAAATTATTGAGTGTTGGGTTTACCAGTTGAGCATGTATCAACAGGTCCTCTTTTGAGATGACCTTATTGAAGACACCGTCATATTTGAACTGGTAAGCGCCTTCAGCAGGTGCGTATAGGGTTACCAGCCGCTGAAGGCGCTTACCAGTTCAAATATGACGGTGTCTTCAATAAGGTCATCTCA
>JAYWAZ010000211.1:0-12347 GCA_043781975.1 Bacteroidota bacterium | reverse complement strand
GAAACATATACCCCATGATCGTTTTATTAAATAACTCATTTGCAGTTCAAATGCAGGACATAAAAAACGGGCATCTGTTTCTTAATTCGCAATTTGATCATACGAACAATTACACTTTATAACAGATAAAAACATATAATCATGAAAATATCACAATTATTAATGACCGGGACAGTTGCAATATTTTTTTTAGCAAGTTGCAGCAAATCCGGTACGGATGGCACATCTGCCACAGCAGCAAGTATGCAATTACAGTTAACCACCTCTAATCCAATTGTAGTGGTCAATAAGCCAACTGCCGGCTCAATAACCTGGACATCTGGATCAGCATATGCAACTGAAACAAAACTTGAAGCAAAACAAAATAATAGTCAGCTTGAATTCAAGTCTGCTATAGCTCAACAAATCAACTTATTTGGTTCAGTGATCACCGGCCTGGGAAATATTGTGATCCCTCCCGGAACTTATACTGAAGTGGAATATAAAATCACTGTAAATCAAAATGCTTCTACCCCGGCCCTGGAATTGAATGGGCAGTATACTAATGGCAGCGGAGGGGTTACACCTGTGGTTTTTGATATCAATAGTTTATTTGTAATAAAAGCAGAGCAAAGTAATATTGTTGTTGGCGCCAATACTTCCATAACCGCGCTTACCACCCTTGACCTGTCATTTGTAAGCAGTGGTATCACGCAGGTAATGATGAATGGCGCGACCATTAGCGGTGGTAAGATCCTTATTTCTGCATCTTCCAACATAAATCTTTATAACATCATTATTAATAACCTGCTTCAGTTTCATCATGTGGATGTAACCCATCATTAAGCAATAGACTTGAGCGTAATGCATCTGACTAAGGTTTTGTGGCCCTGGTCAGATGCTTATGATGATTATTCATATTCGGAGGAAAGTTTTGCCACATGGGCTGCACCAGTTGGGAATAATTGTCTTTCAGTCTGCCCGCTTTTGCCAATACCGGTGTAGGGCATCTGGATAATTCATAAAACTACACTCAAAAAGTTTGATATATTTATTGTGTCCGGTATCAAAAAACATTTGCTCTTTATTAATTGTTATTTTATTGTCTTGTAGTAATACTTTTAAGGCATCCCCTGTTAAATAGGGGTAATTGCAAACTTTGTCTTTCTTTACCTTTTTGTGAACCAGTATTTCTTGAATATACATGTTTCCGCCTTTTGTAAGAATTCTTTTGATATCTGCTAACATTTCAGGCTTGAAAGTCATTTCATGGACCACGTCAAACAATAGCACTTTATTAAAACTGTTTGTCGGCAGATTGGTTGTTTTTTCTGTGCCGATTTGAATATTGATATTTTCAATTTTAGTTATATCGCCTGATTTTTTGATCCGCTTAGCTAGTAATTCTTTATTGCAGTATTTGCTATCAATATCTTCAGCAGTAAAAGTAAGTGTAGGGTATCGGTTTGCTATTGGAATCAGATTAAAGCCATCGCCTGTTCCGATATCTGCCACTTTATCTTGTAAAGAGATATTTAAAAAATTAAATAATAAATTTTGTCTTTCAGCAATGATGCTATCAGCAGATTTTCTTTGTGAATGATCTGTCTGGCCATTTGATACGGTCAAAAGAGTAAGAAATAGTATAGTAAGAAAAGTCTTCATATAGCTTGCGCCTTAAGTCTGTTCGTCTAAAAACTTCCGTTGCCTTCTCAAATATAAATCAAATTACAGCCATTTTAAGAGTGTAGATTAAACCTCGATTTATTAACGGCTACAATAGTTTGAAGGCATAAAACTGTAAATATTTTAAGTAAATAAAAAAAGCCCCGCATCAGCGAAGCTTTTCTTAGTGCCCACGAAAGGAATCGAACCTTCACGCCCTTGCGAACGGCAGATTTTGAGTCTGCTGCGTCTACCAATTCCGCCACATGGGCAGCTCTGAGTTGAAAGTTGATGGTTGAAAGTTGAAGGTTGGGACCTCAATTTTTTGAAAAGCTTCTAAAATCTATAGGCATCCAACCTTCAACCTTCAACTTTCAACTTCTAACCTTCAACTATTAACGGGCTGCAATATTACACTAATCAGCTATTCTGTCCAAAATACGCTGCAGGTATTTTTTCTTGTAATAGTATTCCTTTACTTTCAACAGGTCGGCCGTGGTGGTGCCGGTATCATCATAGGATTCAATGATGGGGGCCACTTCGGCGTATAGCGCTTTTTCCTGTTCATTGATCTTCGCGGTGGAATTTTCAGAAAGGTTCTCATTCAGTTCCATCATCTCCATTAAAAATTCAGGTGGCAGCTGGTATTTCTCCTCTTCTTCCAAAAGTCCCTTCAACTGCAGTACGTATTTGATCGTTTCGTCGGGATTCTTTAAGGTCTTTAAGGCCTTATTCACCTGCGAAGATATCTCCAGGGCCTCGGCCTGCTCATATTCGGTGCCCTGCGTGAAAAAATCTGGATGGTATTTTTTCTGGAGCTCAAAATATTTACGGGCCAGCTCGCTCCTGTCAACGGTAAAACGAACCGGCAGCCCGAATAGTTCAAAATAATTCATACCGCAAATCTCCCATTTGAAATTTCAAATTCCAAATTAATTAACTTGCTTTAATTTAAAGTCAAAAGGTAAAAGTGAAAACCCAAAACTTGAAGTACTTTTAGGTTTTCAGTTTTGACTTTTGACTTACACTTATCAACATTACTTGCCAGCAATAAGATGCTTACAATAGGCCTGATACGAGAAGGAAAAATACCCGCCGACAACCGTGTGGCCCTTACACCAGCCCAGTGCAAATGGCTGCAGATGAATTTCGATGACGTGAAAGTGACCGCACAGCATTCCGATAAACGCTGCTACAATGATGCGGAGTACCTGCGGGCGGGGGTGGAGGTGAAAGAAGACCTCAGTGACTGCAATGTGTTGCTCGGCATTAAGGAAGTACCCGTAGATATGCTGCTGGAAGGAAAGACCTACCTCTTCTTTTCACATACCAAGAAGCTGCAACCGCATAACCGCCAGCTGTTCAAAGCCATCCTGGATAAAAAGATCACCCTTATCGATTATGAATGCCTGGAACATGAGGACGGCACCCGCATCATCGGCTTTGGTTTCTTCGCGGGCGTGGTGGGGGCACACAACGGCATGATGGCCTATGGCAGGCGAACGGGAACCTTTTCATTGCAAAGGGTGGGCGCGGTGAACAGTTTCCAAAAGCTGATACATACTTATTTCGGGCTCAAGCTTCCCAATATCAAGATAGCGGTAACGGGTAGTGGCCGCGTGGCGCATGGCGTACTGGAGATCATGAACCTGATGGGCATTCACGAAGTGGAACCTGATGAGTTTTTGGAAAAAGAATTCAGCTACCCGGCCTACGTGCACCTGAAAGGGGGCGACCTCTACCTCAACAAGCATACGGGTAAATACAACCGCGGGGATTTTCATGCGCATCCCGAAAATTACGCCTGTACCTTCGGCGATTTCCTGTCGCAAACCGATATCCTCATGAATGGGGTGTACTGGGAAAAAAATATTCCGCGCCTCTTTGAAATGGAGGACATACAAAAAGATAATTTCAGGATCAAAACGATCGCCGATATCACCGATGACACCTATGGCTCGGTGCCCTGTAATATGGGCGACAGCACCATCGATGATCCCATTTACGGGGTGGACCGCAAGACCTTTGAAAGAACGGCGCCCTACCTGCCCGGCTCGGTCGATGTAATGGCCGTGGGCAACCTCCCCAACGAATTGCCGCGTGACGCCAGCAGGTATTTCGGCGAACAGCTGATCAAATTCGTGCTGGATGATATACGGCTGGGCGGCAGCGACACCATCAATAAGGCTACAATAACCAGGTCAGGCAAATTGAACGAACCGTATTTGTATATGAAAGAATATGGAGATTAAAGGTTGATGGTTGAAGGTTGAAAGTTGGGACTCCACTAAAGGATAGAACTGAAAAGTAAAGGCTAGCACTAATACAGGTAATAATCTTTCAGCAGGGCGATGAACGCATCAGAATAGGCTCCACCCGTTGTTCGTATACTCATTTCTGTTATAGATGGCGGATCTCCTTTTCGGGAAAAGAACAATATGCCCCTGAAATAATCATGCGTTGGTGTTTGCCGCACCAATATTATCCGGCTCGGAAAAAAATTCAGCTTTGATGCTTCCATTTCAAAATAGCCGACACGGTGGAAGGGCAGCAATACGGCCCATGTACTATTTTCCGAAAGGCGCTCATTGATGATGCCCGGTAATTGCTGCAGCTCAAAGTGGGTATCGTGTTTGGCGGTATTCTTCGCAGCATCGGCCGATCGCAGGTCATGCTCAAAAAATGGCGGGTTACAAATGATAAGATCATATTTTTTGTTGGTTTCAAAACGGGCAATGTCTGCATGGATGCTATTTAACCTTCGGTTCCATGGCGAGGCTTCAAAATTTTCTTTCGCTTGTTGTGCCGCTGCCGCGTCGATCTCCACCGCATCAATAGTAGCACCGGTATTTTTTTGAGCGTACATCAATGATAATAATCCCGTGCCCGCCCCGATATCAAGAACAATGTTTTTCCCCTTCAGGGTATCAGCGGCGATCATCGCTCCAAACAAACAGACGTCGGTGCAAACCTTCATGGCACACTGATCCTGGTGGACGGTGAATTGTTTGAATTGAAAATAAGTGTTGGGCATAGCGTTGCAAGATGCCAGCCTCAAGCCACAAGCTTCAAGGGTGGGGTATAATTATTTTAAAAGTTTGCAATCTTGCATTCTGCTAGCGCCTTTTCGCTTCTCCCTTGTGGCTTGCAGCTTGCGTCTATTCTATCTTCCTTCACCATTCTGCCCGTGCCGACGGGCTCACGCTCAACTCCGTAAAATCCTTCGCCAGGTATTTATAATATCCCGTGATGGCGATCATGGCCGCGTTATCGGTGCAGTATTCAAAGGCGGGGATAAAGGTTGTCCATCCTTCTTTTACTCCCAGTTCGGTAAAGGCCTTTCGCAGTCCGCTGTTGGCACTGACACCGCCCGCGAGGCAGATATTTTTAATGCCGGTTTGCTTCGCGGCCTTTTTCAACTTGTTCAGCAATATGCTGATGATCCTGTCCTGCACCGAAGCGCAGATATCGGCCATATTGGCTTCAATGAATTTTTTCTGTTCGGCCTCATCAGCGAGGAATGCTTCCCTGTACACATTGCTTTCCCCGGCGTTTTTTAAAAAGTAAAGTACCGATGTTTTTAGACCGCTGAAACTGAAATCCAGTCCGGGCACCTGCGGCTCTGGAAAAGAAAAGCGTTTAGGGTTTCCCGTTTTGGCTTTTTCATCGATCAGCGGACCCCCCGGGTAAGGAAGTCCCAGCAGTTTGGCCGTTTTATCGAATGCTTCTCCCGCGGCGTCATCGATGGTCTCACCCAACACGCTTAATTTTTCCGGCGCTTCGCACATTACGATCTGCGTATGTCCGCCACTGGCAGTGAGACATAAAAAAGGAAAATCGGGTCGGTGATCGGGAATCAGGTTGGCCAGCACGTGCGCCTGCATATGATGTACGGCGATCAGCGGCCTGTTGAGCGAAAGCGCAAGCGATTTGGCGAACTGCGTGCCCACGAGCAGTGAGCCGATCAGTCCGGGTGCCTGTGTGAAGGCGATGGCGTTGATCGAGGATAATTGGCAATTGGCAATTTGCAAAGCGATATCCACTACCGGAACAATGTTTTGAAGATGGGCCCTGCTGGCCAGTTCGGGTACCACGCCGCCGTATTGTTCATGCACGGCCTGGTTGGCGATGCAATTGGATAATATCTTACCGTCACGGCAAACCGCAGCCGAAGTTTCATCGCAGGAAGATTCTATGGCGAGGATGGTAATGCTGCCCCCATCCCCTGAAGTGGAGTTATTCAACGTCTCAGACATTCAACAAAAATAGTTCAGTTGTAAGAGAAGATAAAAAGGATTTGATGTTAATGCTTCAGTTCCCCCTTTAGGGGGCGGAGGGGGTCTATTTACTTCTTATCGCAACCACCGGATCCATTTTCGCGGCCTTGGAGGCGGGGAAGATGCCGGCGAGTATGCCTACGACCAGGCAAACGATAATGGTTACGAACAGCATAGGAATTGAAATGTACACCGGGAACTGCAGCGGGCCCGAGAGTATTTTGGTGAGGATGTAAACGAAGAGCAGTCCAACGGCCCCGCCCATGAAACAAAGGATGGTGGCTTCCATTAAAAACTCAAAGAGGATGCTGCTTTTCTTGGCGCCCACCGCTTTTTTCAACCCGATCACCGGCGTACGTTCCTTCACGGTTACGAACATGATGTTGGCGATACCGAAGAGCCCCACAATGAGGCTGATGACGCCGATAATGCCTCCTACGATATTCACCGTGGTAAAGAAACCGGTGATGGCCTTGCTGAAGGCTTCCACGCTGTTGAGCGAAAAATTATCTTCCTGCATGGGGCTCAACCGCCTGATCTGTCGCATGATGCCACGCAGTTCATCTGATAAGGCGGCGGTGGTGACGCCATCTTTTCCTTTTGCAATGAGCACCGGGTTGGTATATTTTTCATCAAATATCGTTCTGCAGAATTTATAAGGAAGCATCACGCAGTTGTCGTAATCCCAGCCGATGAAATTCTTCCCTTCTTTTTTTATGACGCCGATGATGGTCGCTTTCTTTCCGCGGATCTCCAGTTGTTTTCCCAGGGCCCTCTCGCTGTTGCCATAGAGGGATTCGGCGTTGGTATAACCGATGATACAGAGGTTGGTGCCGTTATTGAATTCACTGTTCGAAAAATAACGGCCCTGGTCGAATTTGATGGGCTGCAGCACGATCTGTGATTCAATGATGCCGTACACAATGGAGTTTTGAATGATATCATCCTTATACGAAATATTGCCACCGCTTTGCATCAGGAAGGAGATATCATCCAGCAACTGCGACCTTTCTTTGATCATGCCGGCCTCGGCGTATTTCATTGCCGGCCTCGCCCTGAATTTCCAGAAGGGCTGGTCGGGGCCACCGCTATAATCCCATTTGTCGATATAAATGGTGTTGGTGCCCAGGCTTTTCACCGAGTTCTGGATATTCTGTTCCAGGCTGTTCACTGTAGCCAGTACGCCGATGATGCAAAAGATGCCAAACGCAACGCCGGTAAGGCTCAGCGCCGTACGCAGTTTGTTGACCCTTAATTCCTGGAAGGTCAGCCTTAAAGAATTGCGGATGATGTTGAGCGATCTTCGCATGGTATAAAGGTAAGCTAGATACTGGATACTTGATACTTGATACTGGATCAGGGCTTGCGAAATCATTGCAGCCAACTGAGAAATCTGCTGTCACAGCCTAAGAATTAAAAAACGCTTTAATTCTGTAGGGTGCATATCCAGTATCCAGTATCCAGCATCCAGCATCCAGTATCCAGTATCCGGTATCAAGTATCAAGTATCTCCCTTACCTTTGCGCCTCTAAAAACATGAGCTACATCAACGAAATAAACAAGCGAAAAACCTTCGCCATCATCTCTCACCCGGATGCGGGCAAGACCACGCTGACGGAAAAAATGCTCCTGTTCGGCGGCGCCATACAGACCGCCGGCGCCGTTAAAAGCAATAAGATCAAAAAGCACGCCACAAGCGATTTCATGGAAATAGAAAGGCAGCGGGGCATTAGTGTAGCCACCAGCGTTATGACCTTTGAATACAATGGTCACCTGGTGAACCTGCTGGATACGCCCGGCCACAAGGATTTTGCGGAAGATACCTATCGTACACTAACGGCGGTGGACAGCGTAGTGCTGGTGATCGACAGCGTGAACGGTGTGGAGGCACAGACCCGCAAGCTGATGGAAGTGATCGCCATGCGCAATACCCCGGTCATCGTCTTCATCAATAAGATGGATCGCGATGGCAAGAACCGCTTCGACCTGCTGGAAGAGATCGAGAAGGAACTGAAGATACAACTGCATCCCATGACACTGCCCATCAACAGCGGCAAGGATTTCAAAGGCGTGTACGACCTGCATCAGAAAAGTTTATTGCTCTTCACCGCCGGCACAAAGGGTAATGATGAAGACGTGGTGCAGATCGATGACCTCGATGATAAGATACTGGACCTGAAAATAGGAGAGAAGGACGCGGCGATCTTACGCGAAGACGTGGAACTGGTAGACGGCGTTTACGGCCCCCTGGCCATTGAGGATTACCTGAGCGGAAAAACCGCACCGGTATTTTTCGGCAGTGCCGTCAATAATTTCGGCGTGAAAGAGATGCTGGATACCTTTATCCGCATCGCTCCCACACCCCGGCCCCGACATACCACGGTAAGGGATATAAAACCGGAGGCCGATAAATTCAGCGGTTTCATTTTTAAGATACACGCCAACCTGGATCCCAAGCACCGCGACCGGATCGCTTTTTTGCGGGTATGCAGCGGCAGGTTCGAACGCAGTACCTACTACCATCATGTACGCCTGCAAAAAGATATCAGGTTCAGTAACCCCTACAGTTTCCTGGCCCGTCAGAAAGAAGTGATCGATGACGCCTATCCCGGTGACGTGGTGGGATTATTTGATACGGGTAACTTTAAAATTGGAGACACGCTCACTGAAGGAGAGGATTTTTATTTCACAGGCATACCCAGTTTCTCTCCTGAACTCTTTAAGGAAGTGGTGAACAAGGATCCTATGAAGACCAAGCAGTTGGAAAAAGGATTGGCGCAGTTGACCGATGAGGGTGTGGCGCAATTGTTCACCCAGTTCGGCGGCACCAAGAAGATCATCGGCTGCGTGGGCGAACTGCAGTTTGAGGTTATTCAGTACCGTTTGTTACAGGAATACGGCGCCTCGGTTCAGATGAATAACCTGCCTTTTTACAAGGCCTGCTGGCTCACCAGTACCGATCCCAAAAAATTAGAAGACTTCATCCGTTATAAACAGGCAAATATCGCGGAGGATAAGGACGGGCATATTGTGTACCTCGCCAACAGTGAATGGTTCCTCAATACCGAAAGGCAGAATAACCCGGATATTGTGTTTCATTTTACCAGTGAGATACATAAGTGACTGGTTTCTTGATTAGCAAAAAATAGGTAAGTTTACGGTATGTATAAATTAGATAGGTCATATTCAAAAATCCAGACTTTTGATGATGCAGAAAAAGATAATGTATTCCTCAAATCTGATCCCCTTTCTGAAAGATTAAACCAGGCATGGTATTTAACGGCCATGGCTTTTGGAATAAGTGTATACCATCCACCAAAAATGGAAAAATGTTTGGTTAGCATAAGAAAACATTCAAAATAATGGCGGACATATTCAATGATGATTTCAGGGATTTTATCGATTCACTTAACAGGCATGATGTAGAATATCTGCTGGTTGGAGGTTATGCTGTTATTTTACATGGTTACAGAAGGTCTACCGGTGATATGGATATATGGGTGAATGTAACACCCGAAAATCACAAAAGATTGATAAAAGCATTTATTTCTTTTGGTTTGCCTACATCAGATATCAGTGAAGATAATTTTTTAAGAAACAATGATATGGATGTTTTTACTTATGGAGTGCCGCCTGTGTGCATAGAGATCCTGAAAGTTGTAAAGGGATGTAATTTTGAGGAAGCCTATAAAATCAGTAATATTTATGATGAAAATGGCCTCCAGATAAGATTCATTCACATAAATTCATTAATTCAAGCTAAAAAAGCTTCAGGCCGTCATAAAGACCTGGATGATATCGAAAAACTTTCCGGTTAATTCGCTGTTGATGGAATATCTCATCCCCCGGTAATCTTCCGCAGTATTGGCACCTGGCGAATGAGCCAGCTGATTAGGTAAGCACATAAAAGTACTGCCAACGCTTTTAACGGGATGCCCGCCCAGGGCGATAGGTTCTCCAGAAAATCATGGTATGGTCTTTCTTCCGTAAAGAGCAGGTCAAGCACCAGCACATGCACGAGGTAGATACCAAAACTTTCTTTGCTCACCGCCGATATCATCTTTCCAAAAATGCCGTTGGGATTTATTGTATGGAATGAATTTTTCGCCAGCAGGAATAATCCTGTCACAGATAAAATGAGATCAGGAGTAAAATCACTTTCGGTGAACTCCGAAACATTTTCAACATGCAGTCGTTGCAGGAGGTAGGGACTAAGTACCGATAACGCGAACCCGAAGATGCAGAGCAGGTAACTCAGGCGAAGCCTTTTTCGCGAAAAACTAAATGTATTCAGGTAATAGCCCAGTAAAAAATAGCCCAGATAGCCGGTAAAGCCGTTGAGCTCAATTCCAACAGGACTGTCATTTATTTTTTCAATGATGCCCAGTCCGCAGTTCACCACCAGCCAGATGATCAGAAAGTAGCGCAGGTATTTTTCGCCTGCGCCGGTGATGAAGATATTGAGGAAGGGATACAGCAGGTAGATGCCAATAAGCATATAGAGGTACCACAAATGATACATCAGCGGGCCCTTGTAAAAACCGTAGAGGGTATCCGGCAGGCTGAACTTTTTTATGGTATCCTCCTCATCACCCTGGACCTGCCCGGTATAATAATTATACACGACGTAAATGGCGCTCCAGATAAGCAGTGGGATGAATAATTTCGCAAGGCGCTTCCCAAACAATTCCTTCATGCTCACTTCTTTTCCCGGCTTCAGTAAAAAAGCACCGCTGAGCATTACGAAGAGGGGTATGCAAAAACGCGAGATGCCGTTGAAGAAAGCGGCCGCCCACCAGTTGCTCATGGGTATTTCACCGTATTGTTCCACCTGGTCGGATGAGTTATGGATCAGGATAACGCATGCAATGGCGATGGCCCTCAGGAAGTCGGCATAAAATAAACGGGAAGGCGCATTCAGTTTATCCATTGTATAAAGTATAAAGTTGAACCTGGGCGATCATGATCATTAACGGGTATTGAGCCGGTGCTAAATGAACAATTTACAAAATAAAAAATTTACCTGGGGTAAATGGCTTAAAATGTATCGGATAATATTTTTTTTATCTGAATTGCATTTCATTGATACCGCCTCATTCTCGTAACTTAAAAGAGACCGCGCCATTCGTGTTCTCGGTGCTTCGCATATTCACTTCATATCTTTTATCGCCGTCGTAGATCACCATCAGGGCGGTATTGGGAGGGATGCTGCCCAGGTTCTCGGCATACATCACCAGTTCGTTGCGGCTATTGCCCGGTGCGATCCTGATGACATAGGTCAGCGGCTTGTCGGTAAGTAATTTGTGTGTGGCCAGAATCGAATCATTATAGATCAGGGTAATGCTGTCGCCGTCAATTTCGCCGTTATCATAGAGGGTAACGGAAATGGAGTCATGGTCCACCGTGATCTGCCGCATGAGTTCATTTTTTCGCGGATCAAGTTTTACCTCGGGTACTTTCTCAGGTGGTCTGATGATGATGAGTTCTTTACCACAAAGCGGGGCTATTTCCGCCAGGCTCAGGGCCCGGTCGTATATCCTCACTTCATCCAGGTCGGCATTCATCCAGAACTGGTAAAAAGGGTCATTGGTCTTTCCCAAAAAAAGATCTTCCCAGTTGGTGAATGATTCTTTGAACGCGACGGAATATTTCAATTCGCAATCCACGTACAGCCTTGCTGTAGTGCCATCATTGGTATAGGTGAGGTGATACCACTGGCCCTTTTCAATATAGGGTAAATACGGCTTGATCGTGGTGCCCGTGGATCTGAAATTCTGGTATATCGTATCCGCTTCAACGTCACCGCAGCCCATACCGTTAGTGATGAGGGCGTCATCAAACCGAAGCGCATAATCGCCGGGAAGGTAATTGCCGCCGCCTTTGGTGAGTATGGAACTGGCGTGACAGGTGCCGTGGAAGAAACCCGTTGGCCTCACCCATACCGATAGGGTGATCTCGTGTTTGAGATTCAGTGAGGGACTGTTGGGAATGCGTATATAATTATCGATCCCGTTAAAATGATAGGCGCTGTTCGGTTTACCAAAACGGTCGCTGGTGAGTGTGGCATTATTAAAGACAGGGTTGTTGTTATTGCCGCTGGCGTCATTGGCATTGCCGTTAAAGGGGTAATAGGCTTTTAATCCCCGTTCGGGGCTCAATTGTGCAAGGCTTGCATTGGAGATGATCAAAAGGCCGATTAATATTTTTTTCATGACGGTGGTATCGAAAGGTCTTTTCTAAAATATAATGTGTTGTGCGATTAAATATTCTAATAGATACTATTAAACAGTAAGTTATTTTCAATGATTTTATTTTTTCTTTTTTGCCTGTCCAAAAAAGAAACAAAAAAAGACACCCAGGAAAGATTACACCCCTTTCCTGGGTTGGTTCCCTGATTTAGCTTTTGTACTACTGTGAACTCAAATT
>JAYWAZ010000210.1:0-12358 GCA_043781975.1 Bacteroidota bacterium | reverse complement strand
CAAGTACATTACCCCCTTTACCTGCGAATTCGATCACGCGCTGCATCATCGGGCTAAAGCGGGCAATGGCCCCGCAACGCAGGTAATCGCCGTAGCTGAAACCACCCGGTAACACGATACAATCACTGGTACTGAACATGCCAAGGTCCTTATCTTTATGCCAGAGCGGGATCACTTCCTGTTTCAGGTCAATTTGAAGTGCTTCCATCATATCCCTGTCGCAATTGCTACCGGGAAAAACTACAACGCCGAATTTCATTGAATAACTATTAAGATGAACGGGCCTCAAAGATAAGTTACCAGTTGCACTTTACGAGAAGAAGCTGATGACAATTACTGATACCTCTTTCATCCAATGTAAAAAAAGGGGTTATTTTTTCTAACTCAAATACCGATCGGGTTTGTAAAAATGTGTCATAACCCTGTCGACGGTTGCAAACCCCGACAGCGGTCTTTTAAAATCTCATTCAATCATTTAGTTTAGAAAATTTTCGCCCTCTGGACATAACCGCCGACAGGGTTTGCAACCGCTGCCGGGGTTATTATTTTACGAAGTAGCTGATCACAACAACAAAGGCAACCATCAGCCAATGCAGCACCAGGGGGAACCATTTTTTGGAGGGGTAAAGAAAAGCCGCGCCCAATAAGGCAGACAGCGGTACGGCACATAATATCCAGTATTCAAAAGTATGGGTTGCATTTACATAAGGCACAAATACGGCTACGATGAGGTAGAGGAAGACAAGATTCCAGCTTTTACGCGCCTGTATCAGCTGCCGCCTGAAATTCTGCTGAACAAAAAAGAATCCCATCACCGAAGTGAACAATACGATAATGATAGCGGCATAGGCCCAAATGGTTTGATTGAACTGGGGATAGGTTACCGCGAATCCGGGGAATTTATAACCCTTCCACCTGTCCGTTAAAAAAACCCAGGCCAGTAAAAAATAATAAGGCGCCATAATGCCCAGTAAAACGATGAGCCATTCGGCCAGTTTGAACGGACGCGTCAATGCCAGTCCGAAAATGATCAATGCCGCGAATGCCAGTGAAGGAAAGTAAAAAAAGGTACAAAGCCCGATAGTAATGCCGATATTGAACAGGGCAGTTTTTGGATTGGGATTATTATACAAGCCGCTCATCCTTGCCCAAACCCAGATCAAAAGCGTGTTGATAATGAGTGGGGCCGACAAAATATTCCACTCCGAAAACAAAGATGTGACCAGCAGGTAGCTCATCCCGGTAAGGTAATTGGGCTTTTGCATCAGGCGCTGGTCGTTGACCAGTTTATTGAAGGTGACCGCCTGGGTGTATAACAGCAAAAAGGTAATGGTGGCATATATGATGGGAAGACTCTCGCCAAAGGGTTGAAGCCATTTTAATAAGGCCTTATACAGGAACCCATCGATCTGTTGGGGATGAGGAACCGTTGGCTGCAGGAACATCGGCAGCTTCAATAAAAGCCCGTATACAAAAAGCAGGAAAGTGTTATAAGGGTTATTCGCTTTAAATGTACCGGTCAATGGAATGATGAATTATTGGTTATGAATGGTGAATCGCCAACTCGAAGTTGATGAATAATTTGGGACCGGGGAAAATATTCTTAAAAAAGAATGTATGCGGCGGATTTAAAAATCAACTTTTGCAAAACAGATATAACCTCTGTACAGACAGGGGATCAGCAATTGTCTCGCGCCTACCTGTTTGCTCAGTTTGGTCATGAACTGGTATCCCCTTTCCAGGCTTTTTAAAGTGGCGTTTCTTTTCACTGTGCCGCCAGGGTTGATGCTTTGATCGGAAATGATCTGGTTCTTACTGTCGGCATTGAATAAAAAATGGATCTCATCGCCCGAATTTACCGTGGCATAGGAAAGAAAATTATCATTGTCATCGTCCACCTGGTCTTTACGTACGATCCTTGCCCATTCGGTCCCGCCGTTCTTACCGATACTTAAAACAAGTATATTCTCATAGAAATAGCGGGTGTTTTGAATGTTGCTGAAACTGCTGAACGGCCGGTAATACCCGTACGAGGGATTGTAATAATAATAGGAGTTGGAAGAAAGGGAATACGGGTTCGTAAAATAATCCCAGCGATTCAATGAATTATTGATATTTCTGGATTGGGTGGAGAAATCTTCAGCGGTCAATAAAAAGCCCCCGTCTTTTTTTACAATTACCTCCCGGATGAAAAAATCGTCCAGGGCAAACCGCAGCATGCCGTCCCTCCTCGCTTCCGCCCTGAGTGAATCATTAAACTCAATGAATGCCGGTGCGGATGACTGCTGATTCAATTTATCGTACTTGTTCACAAATAGCCCTTCCACACTGCCCCTGTTCTTACTATAATAAAATGAGTTGATGAGATATTGTTTGTTCAGGTTGTCGATCTTGAGTCTTACATCATCGATATATTTTTTATTGAGGGGGATGGTATGATAGGCAAAAGTATCTTCCAACGGCGGCTTCACAACCAGGGAGAGGGCATTACTGTAATCCCTGTTCACCGGTTGCGTATCCAGCGTAAACACCAGGTTTCCGTTATTATCCAGCGAAAAATTCGAGTAATTATCCCTGCGGTCATTGAAAGGAAGATTTTGTCTTGTTTTTTTCAGCAAGCCCAGCTGCTTATCAAATAACAGGCTTACGATGTTGAATTTTTCATTCTTCTTCTGAATTTTAAACACCATGATCTGCTGTTTATCCTCGCTGTTGATGGTGGTGTATATTTTATTATCCGAAAACAGGGATATCTGGGTGGTATCCAGTTCTACGGGTTCGGCCAGCTTGTTGCCCTTACCGTCCATCTTTACGCCCATGCAATGCACAATGCTTCTTTTCTGGTACTGGTAGATCATGTAAAAGAAATCGTGATAGGTCACAAAATCCACATTGAGGGTTTTTTCAGGAAGAAAATCCAGGTCGATATTTTCTTTTGTCCGCATGTCCTGGTCATAGATACACAACCGGTGTTTCCAGCGAATATTCTTATAGACGAGGAAACTGCCATTCATCTTCCCAATGATCTCGAAATTGATATCTCGGTTGTCTTCCCGGTCATATTCTGAATAAGTTACTTGCTGCGCCGCGGCAGTAAATGGGAAAATCAAACAGAACAGCAATATGACCGGAATGATACGATTCATGCGTATAAAACTTTTGAACTAAAATTACGATTTAAAAATCAATGCCTGTAAATTACACTGAACAAGATGAGGGTATCATTGTTTTTACACAATCATTTTAACTTTTTATATGCAGCAAACCATTTTACTGACCGGCGGTACGGGAATGATCGGCAGCGCCCTGGCAAAACTGCTTGTGCAAAAGGGATACCGGGTGATCATCCTTTCCCGCAAGATTCCCAAAATACAACAACAGGGCATCAGGTATGCCTTATGGGATGTGGATCAGCAACAGGCAGACGTACAGGCGATCCTGGAGGCCGACCATATCATCCATCTTGCCGGCGCAGGGGTAGTGGATAAAAAATGGACTACCCCTTATAAAAAAGAGATCGTAGACAGCCGTGTAAACAGCAGCAAGCTTTTGATCGATACATTAAGCACACATCCTAATGCTCTAAAGTCTGTTATAAGCGCCAGCGCCATTGGTTGGTATGGGCCAGATCATGAAAATAGCGGCAGCGGGATGGGCTTTACAGAAACGGATCCTGCGGATGATAGTTTCCTGGGAGAGACCTGCAGGTTATGGGAAGAAAGCATTGAACCGGTGGTTACTTTGGGAAAAAGACTGACCAAATTCAGGATTGGGATAGTACTAAGCAATGATGGCGGCGCCATGCCCGAATTCAAAAAACCGGTTAGGTTTGGCATTGCTGCAATTCTTGGCAGTGGAAAGCAGGTAGTAAGTTGGATACATAGCGAAGACCTGTGCAGGATGTTCATTCATGCCCTGGAAAATGAGACCATTCATGGCGTTTATAATGCAGTCGCCCCAACTCCCGTTACCAATAAAACACTGACCTTAGGTGTGGCCGCGGGACTACGCGGGAAGTTTTTTATCCCTATGCACGTTCCGGCCTTTGTACTGAAACTGATGCTTGGAAACAGGAGCATTGAAGTATTGAAGAGCGCTAGCGTGAGTTGTAAAAAGATCAGGGAAACAGGGTTTGTTTTTTTATATCCTTCCATTGAAGCAGCCTTGCAGAACTTATTGGCTGTTAAAGATCCGAATTGATAAATTTTCGTCTCGCCCAGAAATAAAATAAAAACAGGTAAGCGATGGCAAGGGAAAGTACCAGCCAGGTGTAATCTGAAGGCATGAAGGTCCTTGCCATACTTTTGAAAGTATTGGCCGGGAACGTAAGTAACCCGTCGGCAGCGTTCATGGGAAGGTAATCGCCCATACTGCCGAAGTCGTTGCCATAATCGGCCTTGATCTTAATGCTCAACACGTCCAGTAACTGTGACACGATATTTTCGGCGCCCAGGTAAATAAAGAAAACACCCGTGGTAAAACCGGTCCGCTTAATTAACACAGAGAATAAAATGGCGATCATATTGTAAGTAAGCGCTTTCAGGAAAAAATATCCCACGTATTCAAATCCATTCAAAGAAAAGTCTGAACCGGTAGCCAGTCCCAGTAGTGAAGCCGCGATGATGACCAGAATAGTCGAAGCAATTGCGAACAACAGCGCCAGCATCATTTTAACGCTGATAAACTGCCGGCGGCTTAACCCGTCGATGATATTCTGCCGGTGTGTTTTAAAGGTGTACTCATTCGTAAAAAGCATGATGATCAGCAGGGCGGGTAATAACAGGATAAAGCTGGTGGCATAGCTGGTGGATTGCCAGGTATTTTCAAAATTATACGGCGAAAAAGAGATCAGGCCCGCGGCCCCAACATTCTGAATGATATTTTTATTGACCGTATAAACAATATAATTGGTGGCAAAGACCCCCACTATGAAGAATATACCCACCACGATAAACGCCGTATATTTTTTGAGTTTAAGCCATTCGATTTTTAACAGGTAGATCATTGTATTAAAATATAAAGTTGAACTGATTTTTATTTATCGCTTTGTTTGCCCGTGATCTCCAGGAACCTTGTCTCCAGCGATTTGCGTTTAACATTCAGCTTATTCAGCACAATGCCTTTTTCAAAACAGAATTTATTGATCTGCGTGGCCAAAACGGTTTCGGGGCAAATGATCACCAGTTCATTGTCGGAACGGGTGATGCTTTCCAGTCCGCTCATCTGTTGCAACACAGCAAGAAGGGCATCATTGTCCTCCGCACTGATCTCGATCAACAGGCTGGCAGAGGTCTCACTAGCAGAACTGCTCATCACTTCCTTTACGGAACCCACTGTTTTTAATACCCCTTTCTGAATGATGGCGACATGTGTACACACTTTTTCCACTTCATCGAGAATATGGCTGGCCATGATGATGGTCTTGCCCTGGCGGCTGAGTTCTTTGATCAACTCTCTTATTTCGGCAATGCCTGCCGGATCAAGACCATTGGTGGGTTCGTCAAAAACAAGAATGGAAGGGTCACCCAAAAGTGTAGACGCAATGGCGAGCCTTTGTTTCATGCCCAGGGAGTAGGTGCTGAACCTGGAGTCCTTTCTGTCATAGAGGTTAACCAGCTTCAATACCTTTGGAATATCGGCTTCACCCCTGCCCTTTATCCTTGCGGCGATGAGCAGGTTATCTTCCGCGCTCATGTAATGATAAAAATTAGGGGTTTCCAGTAAGGTGCCGATCTGTTTCCGCAGACTGTCATCATGCGGCTGGTCAAGCCAGGTATAATTGCCTCCCGTTGGTTTCAGGATGTCCATTACAATACCTAGCAAGGTGGTTTTACCGCTGCCATTGGGCCCCAGTATGCCAAACACGGTTCCTTTGGGTACGGTAAAGCTGACCTGCCTGAGCGCCCTGACACCTCCATAATTCTTCGAGAGATCTTTTATGGTAAGTATAGACATAGATCGTTGTTGTTTTGTTGTTGCCCTTCTTCTCTAAAGCTTTGAAAGATAAATTTATGGTTTGAAGTTAGGCGTTTTTTTGTTCCTGTGTAAAAAGAATGAAAGCTGTCATTAACCGGGCAAATGCTTTTCGTGCCAGACGGAAGTAAAATCACCCACTATGGCTACCCCATTTTTATTGAAGCTGAGTTTATCCAGGTGAAGGTCATCAATATCCTGTTGTAATACCTTTCGGTTCGCAGGATTGAGGGTACCGCCTTTTTCACCCGGAAGCACATCCGGTAAATATTGAAAATGGGGATCAACGAGCGTACCCCTTGGATACATGATTCCGGGCCAGCCTTTGCCACGGATGTCGAGGTTTTGTGGATGTTCCAGCCCGATGCTATGCCCGTATTCATGGGCTGCAGTGGTGGAATTGTTCAACAGGTTTTCGAGCTTAAAATATCCCGTATTGGAATTAATGGCATCCACGAAAGAAATATTTCCGGACGCATATTCTTCTATCCGGAAATAATTATTTCGCGGATCGGTGTTTGCATAAATGGCCTCGGGAGTAAGTGATGCATGCCACCTGCCGATGATATCAAAATACAGGTGAAACCAATTTTTTTTTACCTGCACCCGACCGTTGGTCTCATTCCAATGGTCGGAGACATCTTTGGCCACCTGTACACTCAGTGCCTCATTAGCCGCATCACCGTAAAAAAATAATACGGAGTGAATGATGAGTTGGTTATTGACTGTCAGCAGTTCAGCCTCGCCCATTTTATTTAAGATATTGCATGAAATAATCTGTTACCTTCTGGTACAAATGGGCCCGGTCCTTTCCCAGCACATTGTGTTCATGCCCCGGGTAGATCATATAATCCACCTGGATCCCTTTGTCAATACAGGCCCTGACAAAATTCACCGAATTCTCCTGTACCACCACCGGGTCCTGCAATCCATGGATTAGTAATAATTTTCCCTTTAGCTTATCCACTTGTTTGGTAAGGTCTGTTCCTGCATACCCACCCGGATTTTCCTGTGGCGTTTTCATGTACCGTTCGGTGTACATCACTTCATAATATTGCCAGTTCATTACCGGCCCGCCTGCTACGGCCGCTTTAAAAATACCGGGGTGGTTAAGCATAAAGTCGGTGGTCAAGAACCCGCCAAAACTCCAGCCAAATAAACCCATATTGTCCTTATCCGCATAGGGCAGGTTGCTGATATAGTTTATCCCGCTCATGAGGTCTTCCATCTGCACATCCCCCAGTTTCCTGAACATGGATTGCTCAAATGCCTTACCCCGGTTATCGCTTCCACGTGTGTCAATAGTGAAAACAATAAAACCCCTTTCGGCCATGTACTGAAACCAATAATCCCCCGCGCCGCCATTCCAGGCATAGGTGATCATTTGTGCGTGCGGGCCGCCATACCAGTAAACGATGACGGGATATTTTTTTGTGCTGTCGAAATTGGACGGCATGAAGGTCCTGCAATACAGTTCATCACTTTTATCATTCTTTATTTTAAAGATGTTCAGCTTGCCCATAGCATATTCGCTCAAAGGATTCATTGCCTGTAATAATGTTTTCGCTTTCCCGGTCCTGGTTTCAATTAACTGAACGGTTCTGGGATTATCCGGGCTGCTGAAATTATCCAGTACAAAATTCCCCGCATTATTTACCTGGGTATTGTGCATCTGGAATACCTGCGTGATACGTTTTGGTTTACCACCTGATTCCCTGTGTTCTTTTGATTCTTTGGATTCCTCGGAACCTTCTATTTCTTCCGCAGCTTTTTTTATATCAAGCTGGTACAGATTTCTTGTTAATGGAGACTCTTCTGTGGCGGTAAAATATACATGCGTTCCATTCTCGTCAAAGCCTTTCACTTCGGTTACCTCCCATGCCCCTTTTGTTAATTGTTTGATCATGTCACCTGATGTATCATAGAGGTATAAATGGTTCCATCCATCAAGGTTACTCTGCCAGATGAACTGGCTGGGTTTATTTTTCAGGAACATCATGGGCGTAAGCGGTTCAACATATTTTTCATCCCTTTCTTCAAGGATGTTCTTGATAAAATCGCCCGTGGAGGCATCATATTTATTCAGTTTCATGTGGTCCTGCCCCCGGTTCAGCACAGCTACATAAATATACCTGTCATCAGGGCTCCAGGCGATGTTGGTAAGGTATTGTTCCAGCAATGATGAATCGTTATTCAGATAGCCGAGGCCTTCATTTTGCCTGCCAAGGATATTTGTTTTTATCATGACCTTTGACCCGGTCTCAGCGTTATAGACCCAAAGTGTTACCTGGTGGCTTTTATCCCCGGCCATGGGGTATTTGATATTTTCATTTTTTGCCGGGCGCTGGCTCCAGTCAATGATGGGATAGTCGGTCACCATGCTTTGGTCCATCCGGTAATAGGCCAGCTGTTTTCCGTTGTTGCTCCAGAATGTTCCCTTGCTGATGCCAAATTCCTCCCGGTGTACCGAGGCCGCATATACGATATCCCTGCTGCCATCTGTTGTAACCTGTCCGGTCCCGGGGGCCCCCTTGTTCACAAAGAGGTTATCATTATCCAAGTAGGCGATATAGCCGGCATTGCTTTCCTCTACATGTTCTTTTTCAGAAATGACCTTAGGAACGATCACATTAACGAGCCCGGTCGCCGGGCTCAATGTTATCTTATTTGAGTTCACGGCCATTATCCAATCGGTAGTTTTGTTGAATTGAATGGCTGGCATTGTTTTGAATTCGCCCAATCCCGAAGCTTTTATTTTATCATTCAGCTGCTCCAGGGTAAGAAAAATGGTGTCGGTCTTCATTTTAAAATTACCCCTGAACCAGACTTCCATACCGTTCACTTTTTTCAGGTAAACATAATCACCGGTTCCATATACAAACTGCAGTTGTTTCAGGTTTTCCGGAGCCAGCGTGGTTCTATTCTTTACCATGGCGTCTTCCATGGTGAGTAATTTGTTTTGTGCAGCGGCTGCCGTGCCTACCGAAAGTAAAAGAATAAAAACAAGCCTTTTCATTGAAAGTGATTTAGATGACAAATGTAGAGTTATTCCCTGGTCTGACCGTCCCGGTCTGACCAATACGACACAAAGATATTTCCAATCCCCTCATCAATGATCTGATAAGATTCTGCTATAAAATTTTCTTTCTGATAGTTGCAATGCCTTATGGCCAGTTCCCTATTACATAGCGTGCCATTCCTCAACCCGGCGTAATCTTTAAATGAGGAGTATTCCCAGTCTTCCAGCCTGATTACCAATTTTGCTTTCAAAGGATTTTGGTGTATATAATGAAAGCAATTAACACAATGATCTTGAATTATAAATTTTAGATGGGTATGAACTGCTAGATCAGAAAGACATTTAGTTTTTGTCTTTTGCCGGAAACGAGATCCTGAAAATCCATATCGCTTGTTAAAAATCCTTGTATAGCCACTTAACAATTTTCTGATCCCATTCGTTAAAGGATCAATGATCAAGCCTCCATGCTTAATTCTCTCTTCAACCCTATTGTCAACATACACCAAAAAATGAAAATGATTTGGCATCAGGCAATATGCAATAAACTCAGCGTAAGGATAAATACACATTCGTATTTCTCTCAGAAAAGTTAAGTAGTCTTCCGGACAGGAAAAAATTGGTTGCCGATTATTCCCCTGGTTGTATATATGGTATAGATTACCTGCAATAAATTTCATTTGCAGTTTTTTTAACGTACGGATAGGGTTGTCTTATAGGTCAGACGGGGGGCATTGTCGGTCAGACGGGGACCGCCAGACCCGGGACTCAATTCCTCAGCGGCTTCCCGTTTTTTAAAATACTTTGTATCCTTTCCAGTGTTTTCTTTTCACCGGTCAGACTTAAAAAGGCTTCCCGTTCCAGGTCAAGTAAATACTGTTCGCTTACCAGGGTGGGTTCCGTAAGGTCGCCGCCGCACATCACATAAGCCAGTTTTTTCGCAACCGTCACATCATGGTCAGTAGCGTAATTGCCACGCCACATGCCGTTGATACCTGCGTGCATGGCGCCCAGCATGGAGCGGCCCAATACTTTTATATCAGTACGTTGCACGGGCATCACGTAGCCATCATCATATAATTCGATCACCGCCTGTTTGGCTTCCGCGATGCGTCGTCCCAGGTTAAGACTTACTATATCCTTCCCTTTCCTGTATATGCCAAGGTCATAGGCTTCATACGCCGATGTGCCCACTTTCGCCGTGGCAATGGTCAAAAAGCGATTTTGCAATGTGATGGTATCCGGTTCACCATCGTGTACTTCATCGGCTGCCCTTAATACGAATTCCTTGGTGCCGCCTCCACCGGGGATTACGCCAATGCCCACTTCCACGAGGCCGGTGTAGGTTTCCGCGGCAGGAATCACCTTATCAGCATGCAGGCATATCTCGCATCCCCCGCCCAGCGCCAGTCCATGCGGTGCCACCACCACGGGAATACCTGAATACCGCACCCGCATCATCGTGCTCTGGAACATCCGTATTGCCATATCAATCTCATCATAATCCTGCTCAATGGCCAGCATGAAGATCATGCCCACGTTGGCACCTGCACTAAAATTGGGACCGTCGTTGGCGATCACCAGACCCTTGTATTTTTCTTCGGCAAGCGAAATTGACCGTTGAATGCCTTCCAGCACTTCGCCTCCAATACTGCCCATCTTGGTGTACCATTCAAGTCCCAGCACTTCGTTCCCCAGGTGATAGGTCCTGCAGGCTGTATTTTTCCAGACGGTTTCGTTCTCAAAATTCTTCATCACGATAAAGGCATCGGCACCCGGCAAGGTCTTATAGGTTTTAGTGCTAACATCATAGCATAAACGCTTTCCGTTCTCTACTTTATAAAAAGAGGTGGCGCCGCTGGCCAGCATTTCTTCTACCCAGGCTGCCACTTTGAATCCCGCTGCTTTCATCGCCTCCATTGTTTTGGCAACACCCAGCACGTCCCAGCTTTCAAAAGCGCCGATCTCCCATCCAAAGCCCGCCATCATTCCATCATCCACCCGGTACAATTCATCACTGATCTCGGGGATGCGGTGAGAGATGTAGGCGAATAAATTATAGTGAAACTGCCGGTAGAACTCACCGGCCTTATCGGTTCCGGCACACAATGCTTTTATTCTTGATTTCAGGTCTTCAATGGGCTTGGCTGTTTCCAAGGTCGCGAACCTTGGCTTTTTACGCGGCTCATATTCAAGTGTTGAAAGATTCAATACCTGGATCTCCTTCTCCCCTTTTGGAGACGGGGGCATTTTTTTAAAAAAGCCCTGGCCGGTTTTATCACCCAGCCAGTTGTTCTCCACCATTTTATTGAGCCAGGCCGGTATGATGAATTGTTCTTTCGCTTCATCATCCGGACAATTATCATGCACCCCTTTGGCCACTTTCACAAGGGTATCAATGCCCACCACATCGGCGGTGCGAAAGGTAGCCGACTTTGGCCGGCCAACAACCGGTCCTGTTAGTGCATCTATTTCATCTACCGTCAGTTGTAATTTTTCCATGGCATTCATAATTGCCATCATGCCAAAAACACCGATCCTATTGGCGATGAAGGCAGGCGTGTCTTTACAGAGCACGGTCGTCTTACCCAGGGTAAGGTCGCCATAATGCATGAGGAATTCAACCACTTCGGGATCGGTGGATGGTGTTGGTATGATCTCCAGCAGGCGCAGATACCTTGGGGGATTAAAGAAGTGGGTGCCGCAGAAATGCTTTTTAAAATCATCGCTTCTTCCTTCGGTCATCATATGAATAGGAATGCCCGAGGTGTTGGAAGTGATGAGCGTACCGGGTTTGCGGAATTTTTCTACTTCGGTAAAAACGGATTGCTTGATGTCTAATCGTTCAACCACCACTTCAATCACCCAATCGGAATCGGCAATGTCTTTCATGTTATCCGTGAAGTTGCCGGTCTTTATTTTCTTAATAACATCTTTAGTATATACCGGTGATGGATTTGATTTGATGGCCGCGGCCAGGGCCTCATTCACAATTTTATTCCGGTCGGAGTGTTTGGCATCTCCGGGCAGATCCTTTGGGACGATATCCAGCAATAGAACCTGCAACCCCACTCCTGCAAAATGACAGGCAATACGACTTCCCATTACACCACTTCCCAAAACAGTTACCTTCTTTATGATTCTCTTTGACATGATAAAATATTAGTTAGTTAAACAACTATTTGCGAAACCGAAATTAAGACATTATTGATTACGCTGAAAATAAAAAGGCAGTATTGGGCCTCAGGGATACAGGGCGATGAAAACCGCGTTACTGTTTGCAATACTTTTATTATACCACCAGTTTACGAGACTGAATTTATCATTGGGACACCAGATAAGGATTGGAAAATTGGGAAAATAGTGGTG
>JAYWAZ010000209.1:0-4481 GCA_043781975.1 Bacteroidota bacterium | reverse complement strand
CCGCTTAACGATGTTTGTGTTTGGTGGTTATGATCAAAGGCCCCGTCCGAAAGGCGGGGTCTTGTTTTTTATTTCTCCATTATTTAAGGGTTTTCCCTTCTTTATATCTGAATTCATTCTACCTTTGTTCCTGCTTTTTAACGCAATACGTCCATACCATCCTTCGTTTAAAGGCAGATTGTACAGTAAACTGATTTTTTGTGTCAAAACATGTTAATGTTAATAAAGTAACAGCTGCAGGTTTAATTGTTGCTCTTGGGATCATTTATGGCGATATCGGTACCTCCCCGCTCTATGTTTTCAGTGAAATCATTAATGGAAAAGAGATCCGCGACCTCCTGATCATTGGCGGCCTTTCCTGCATCATCTGGACACTCACTTTACAAACCACCTTAAAATATGTTGTACTCACCCTGAAGGCCGATAACAGGGGGGAAGGGGGGATTTTTTCTTTATACACACTTGTAAGAAGGCAAAAAAAATGGCTGGTCATTCCCGCGATGCTGGGCGGCGCCGCACTCCTTGCCGATGGTATGATCACACCTCCTATAACGGTCACGGCTGCTGTTGAGGGCCTGGATAATATCCCCATACTTCATGGCATAGAATTAAAAACGATCATTATCATTGTGCTGGGCATCCTGGTGGTCATGTTCTTCATGCAGCAGTTCGGTACCGCATCTATCGGAAAAATGTTTGGCCCCATCATGGTCATCTGGTTTACCATGCTGGGCGTTCTTGGATTCTCACACATCACCGACGACTGGGATATTTTTAAAGCATTCAACCCTTACTGGGCGATAAAATTGCTTACTCAATATCCCAAGGGATTTTATTTGCTGGGGGCCGTTTTTTTATGTACCACGGGGGCCGAGGCACTGTACAGCGACCTGGGCCATTGCGGCCGTGGCAATATCCGGCGCAGTTGGATCTTTGTGAAAATATGTTTGATACTGAATTACCTGGGCCAGGGCTCCTACCTGTTACATAATTTCAAAGGAACCACTTTTGCCACCAAGGACCTGCTGCATAGTTCCAGCTTCATGGCCGCACATCCCGGCGCCATTGAAATGAGTAATCCTTTTTACGGACTGATGCCGGAATGGTTCCTGACGGCGGGTATCATTATCGCCACCGCCGCCGCCATCATTGCCAGCCAGGCACTTATCAGCGGTTCGTTTACACTTATCAGTGAGGCCATACGCCTGAACCTGTGGCCAAAGATGAAGATCAATTATCCCACGGAAGCCAAGGGACAGTTATTTGTTCCGGGCATCAATACCCTGTTATTCGTGGGTTGCTGCGGCATCGTGTTGTTTTTCCAGACCTCCAGTGCCATGGGCGCGGCTTACGGACTGGCCATCACTTTATGCATGCTGGCCACCACCGTGCTGTTCTCCAATTATATGGTATCCCGGAGGGTGAATGCTGCATTGATCTATCTTTTCCTGGCCGTTTTCTTAACGATCGAACTGAGTTTCCTGGTCGCCAACCTCGATAAGTTCCCCCACGGCGGTTATGTTACACTGATCGTTGGCGGCGCATTGTTTGCCGTTATGTATATCTGGTACAGGGCAAGAAAGATCAAGAACCGTTATGTGGAATTCGTGAGGCTGGAAGAGTACGTTCCCAAACTGGAAGAACTCAGCAGCGATTCCACGGTGCCCAAACATGCCACCCACCTGGTTTATCTTACTAGCGCCAATAACCCAAAGGAGATCGAGCATAAGATCATTTATTCCATATTGAGCGGCAAACCCAAGCGGGCCGATATTTACTGGTTCGTGCATGTTGATACCATGGATGATCCTTACACCTGTGAATATTCCGTAGAGCATATCATCCCCAATGATATCATCCGCGTTGAATTCCGGCTGGGTTTCAGAATGGCGCCCCGCCTGAACCTGATGTTCAAAAAAGTGGTGGAAGATATGGTGAGCAACCGTGAAGTGAATGTTACCAGCCGCTATGAAAGCCAGCAAAGAAATAATGTAGTGGGTGATTTCCAATTCGTGGTGATGGAAAAATTCCTGTCGCAGGACAATGAACTGCCGTTCTTTGAACGCGTTATCATGAAACTGTATTTCTACATCAAAGAGATATCACTCAGCGAAGAAAAGGGCTTTGGACTGGAACAAAGTAAAGTACAGGTCGAAAAATTCCCATTGATAGTGGCTCCCGTCAGTAAACTGAAACTGAAACGCATCTATACGGATGAAGAAGAATAATCTGCTGCTGGCCGTTAGATCAAGTTTGAGGTTTGTGGTTTAAGGTTTGTGGTTAGTTGCAGAATGCTTAACTTAACAAGCGCTACAAACTATAAACACCAAACTGCTTTTGCTTCATATTATACTCTATATCATCGGCGGCATTGTTTTACTCTCTGTAATTGTATATTTCATACAGGACAAATTCATTTTTAAGCCTGAACGGCTAAAGCAGGATTTTGTTTATAAATATGATATACCCTTTGAAGAATTATTCTTTGATGTGGAAGCGGGCGTAAGGATCAACGGGCTTCATTTTAAAGTGGAGGAACCCCTGGGACTGGTGCTGTATTTTCATGGCAACAGCCGCAGCATCAAAGGATGGGCGAAATACGCCAAAGATTTTTACCGGTATAAATATGACGTGGTGCTGGTGGATTACCGCGGTTTTGGCAAGAGCACCGGTAAAAGAAATGAAAAAGACATGCTGAGTGATATGCAGTTCGTATACAATACCCTTACTGCAAAATATCCCGAGAATCATATGATCGTTTACGGTAGAAGCATGGGCAGTGGTTTTGCCGCTAAAATTGCCAGCGATAACACGCCGAGGTACCTGATACTGGACGCGCCGTATTTCAGTTTTAAAAAAGTGATGGAGCGGTTCCTGCCCATATTGCCCATGCGCTTTGTTTTGCGTTATCACATGCGTACCGACAGGTGGATCATGAAAGTGAACTGCCATACCTATATTTTACATGGCACCAGGGACTGGCTCATCCCCATCAGTAACAGCGAAAAACTGCAGGCCCTGAATCCAAGGAAGATCACGCTCATACGCATCCACGGCGGCGGGCACAACAATCTTCCCTCTTTTCCAGAGTACCATAATTTTATACGCGACATACTGAAATTTTAAAGAAAGTTCTAAGATACAAGTCACAAGCTGCAAGGGTGAAGTATAAGCATCCACAACAGTGTTTAAAATAAGTAAATGCCACTTTGAATTTAAAATTTGCCCCCTTGCTACTTGTAGCTCGCGTCTTCTAATAACCTATCTTGCACAACTTAATGAACAGAAAAATAATTTTCCGCTGGCTTAAGGTCATCATTATTGTTTATTGCGCCATTGGCATTGCATTGTATTATTTGCAGGACAGGTTTTTATTCCATCCCGAAAAATTATCTGCGGCCTACGTGTATCATTTTAATGTTCCTTTTGAAGAAGTGAATATCCCGGTGAATAAAACAGATACCATTAATATGGTCAAATTCTTTCCCAAAGATTCGGTGAGAAGGGGTGTGGTATTATATTATCATGGGAACAAGGAGAATATTGAACGGTATGCGAAATTCGCGAATAATTTTACCAGCCGGGGATATGAGGTTTGGATGGAAGACTATCCCGGCTTTGGTAAAAGCGTGGGTGACCGTTCTGAAAAAAAATTATATGAACAGGCGGAACAGGTTCAAAAGATGGCCCTGCGAAAATATGGTAAGGACAGCATCATTTTATACGGAAAGTCATTGGGAACGGGCATTGCAGCCTATGTTGCCTCAGTTACCGATTGTAAAAGGCTGATATTGGAAACCCCCTATTACAGCATCCCAGCCCTCTTCAGTTGTTATGCCCCCATTTATCCAACTTCGTCAATGGCAAATTATAAAATACCGGCCAACGAATTTTTAGCTGAGGTAAAATATCCCATAACCATATTCCACGGAACGGATGACGGCGTGATACCCTACCGTTGTGCTGCCAGGCTTAAACAGGTAATAAAACCAACGGATGAATTCATCACGATCGAAAAGGGGACACATCATAACCTGAATGATTTCCCGTTATTCCATCAAAAGCTGGATAGTTTATTAAAGCTCTGACAGCTGTACCTGCTTTTTCCCGATGTTTAAGGTGTAGTGTACGCCAACCTTCAATGCATAATTTACTTTTTCATGGCTCACCGGGAAGCCAAAGCAAACAGGGTAATCGTAATCTGCTACGATTTCCTTAATGGTTTCATACACTGATCTTCCGAAAGGCCGCTCGGTATCTTTTACATCAGTGAATCCGCCAACAATAAGTCCTGCCAGCTGATCCAGTTTGCCGCAGCGTTTTAACTGGTACATCATCCGGTCCATATTATAAATGTATTCGCCGATGTCTTCAATGAATAAGAGTTTGTTCCTGGTATCGATCTCCGAGGGCGTACCACAAAGATGTGCCAGCAGTGATAAATTTCCGCCCACCAGTTCGGCACTTGCCTTTCCCGGCCT
>JAYWAZ010000208.1:0-4504 GCA_043781975.1 Bacteroidota bacterium | reverse complement strand
TGAAACAGAAGGCCGGCCAAATGTTACTCCGGCCGATGGTGGGACTCCTGGGTATGACGCAGCATATCCCAAAGATCAAGGATGCACTTAGCGGCTTTGACGCGGAGACCCTGGAACAGGCGGAGATACAGATCAAATACGATACCTATATCCACAAGGAAAAAGAACTGGTGACGAAAATGAGTCAACTGGAAGACCTGATCATTCCGGATAATTTTAATTATAATAAACTGGTTTCATTGAGTAATGAGGCCCGACAGAAATTCACCAAAATACAACCAAGAACGCTGGGGCAAGCTTCCCGTATCTCTGGTGTGAACCCAAGCGATGTACAGATATTGATGATATTCATGGGACGATAAAATAATTTTTAATGAAGCTTTCTTTCTCATCCATGATCAAGGCACACGATGTGTTCAACGCCGTTGAAGAACAGTTGCAGTTGCAGCATCTTACGATAATCAAAGAAGATAATGGTCGGCCCTGGGGAGGTTTTTTTGTCATTGAAGAAGACTTCGCGGCAAAATTCATGGATATTTATTTTCCGCAACTCAATGCCAAAGAATTATTGAATGGTAACAGGCTTAGCCCTAAAATACTGATCGTAGCCCCGCACAAAAGATTGAGTTGGCAATACCATCACCGTCGTGCGGAATACTGGAAACTGATTGGCGGTACAGCTGCTGTTGCCACGAGCATAGAGGATACGGAAAAAGAAACTGTCCACATGCATCCGGGGGAGATCATTCATTTAAAAAAAGGAGAGCGGCACAGGCTGATCGGGCTGGATGACTGGGGTATTGTTGCCGAGATTTGGCAGCATACCGATGCGCATCACCCCAGTGATGAAGATGATATTGTAAGACTGCAGGATGATTTTGGAAGATGATACGGCCTTAAGATGGATCGATGATATCAGCCGGCATACCGGTTTTCAAGGACGCGACCACCATCTTAATTTCACCATAAGTAAAACCAGCCGGTAAATTTTCCATTAAAACCCTATGGCTTTCAGTACCAAATTTAATGGAGGCTTCTTTTATCAACTGCTGCCTGTCAGCAGGAACGAGCAAGTTAATTTCAAGACCACCAGTACTGATAAAATGAGCGAGGTGCCCTTCAACGGTACCGGCAGAAAGATTTCTTTCTTTTGCAATCGCCTCAATGTTCTTTCCGGCCTTGAATAAATTAAAAGAAAGGATTTTGGTGTCCGTCTTTACTTCATGGCTTTTTTCTTTTCTGATCCTTTTTGGATCAACAGCTTTTGTGGCCATATTGGTTTCAAGCTGATGCCTGCCGCAATAGTCTGCCACCGCATCCAGTATTTCGTCACCGTATTTTTCTGCCTTGGCCTTTCCAAATCCCGGGATCTGCATCAGGTCTTTTTTATTCAAGGGAAGGTAATGGCATATTTCTTTTAAGGAAGCCTGGTTGGCGACCATGTAAATGGGCAGGCCGCTTTCTTCCACAACCATATCCCTCCAGCGTTTAAGCGTGTCATATAGTTCGGGATTTGAAATGTCCGTGAGAACCTGTTTTTTACCGCTTGCGTAACAGGAGATATTGCTACGGGGTTGTGAAAACTTAAGCCTGTGCTGCAGGAACCCGGTGACGGAAAATGGCTGTTTGCAATATTGCAGATAATAACCTGTGGTATAAACGGTCAGGTAGAATTGATTTAAATGTTCGTTAATGATGTCTGCTGTTTCTTTGTGTTCGGTGATCAGCGGATGATTTTGTACCAACTGCAGCCAGGCATTGAAACCGGGCAGGAAATGATTGGCCGCGTCATTGATCCTTTTTTGCAGGTATGCGTTGTTTTCTATCACGGGCTCATCTTTCATTAACGAAGCGGCGCTTGCATAGAATTTTTGTCCTACAGATTGATCAACCGCAACCTGTTGTTTAAGACCGATGATCCATTCGACACTTCCGGCATTTAATTTATCCTGATGTTGTGCAATATGGTAATGCAATAACTCACAGGAAGCGCTTAATTCATTGAATGAAAAAAGGGCTTCCAATATCTGTTGTGTAAAGGCCTGTCGTGCCCCCGCAAAACGCTCCGCGAGCGATCCTTTATGGATCAGTAAACGTTGGCCATTGGCAACGTGTTCATTGGTATAAATGGCCGTGGAGGGAATCTTTGAAAGCAGCACGATCCCTCCCAGGCTGGTGCACCTGCTCAGGGCCACGTATACCTGCCCGCTGCTGAAAGCCGCCCCGGCATCGATCATTACCTTATCAAAAGTAAGGCCCTGGCTTTTATGTATGGTGATGGCCCAGGCGAGGCGTAAAGGGTATTGGGTGAATGTGCCTATTATTTCCTGGACCAGTTTTCCGTCGCCACGGTGCAATGTGTACCGCGAGTTTTCCCAGGTTTCCATGGTCACCTCGATAAAGGCTCCTTCACAATCAACGGTTATTTTTTCTTTTTCCAGCGATCGTATCACACCGATCTTTCCGTTATAATATCTTTTTTGGACAAGGTCGTTCTTCAGGAACATCACCTGCGCACCTTCTTTTAGTACCAGCTCCGCTTCTGCCGGGTATAGCTGTTCGGGAAATTCATTTTCAACAATCGCTTTGTAGGCAAAGGGCGGCGTATTTAATTTTTGTAGCTGGCGGTGATTGATCCCGTCGGCCTGGTTGTTATGAGAGGTAAGGGTGATAAAGTTTTCATCGGGCGCAGGCTTAAAGGCGGGAAAGAACCTTGCGTGCAGTTGCGTGAAGTCATCCGTGTTCATATCATTGTTCCGAACCTTGTTCAACAACTCAATGAACGATTCTTCTTTTTGGCGGTAGATCTTATTCAGCTCTATCAGCAGGGGCATTTGTGCCTTATGGGCCTGGCTGTCGAAGAAGAAAGGAGAACTATAATATTCACTTAATATGGACCATTCCTGGTTTTGAACAACGGGAGGCAGTTGGTAAAGGTCACCGATACACAATAGTTGTACACCACCAAATGCCAGGTGATGGTTTCGGCGAACGGACCTCAGCACCGTGTCGATCGCATCCATCACGTCGCACCTCACCATGCTTACCTCGTCGATGACCAGCAGTTCCATCTTCCTCAGCAATTGTTGTCGCTGTTTATTGTACCTGATCTTTCTAAGCAGCTCTGTCTTACTCGCGGCGGTGGGTAAAAAGGGATGAAATGGCAACTGAAATAAACTATGTAATGTAACACCTCCCGCATTTATGGCCGCAACACCTGTGGGCGCTGCCACAATGATATTCTTGGTACAATTCTCTTTTAAGTATTTTAAAAAAGTCGTCTTCCCGGTACCGGCTTTCCCGGTGAGAAATATATTCTCGCCTGTTTCTGTTATGAAGCGGTAAGCCAGGTCAAATAGTTCGTTGCGTTCAATGGGTTGCATGGCGATAAAGGTAAGACGATATTAAAGACAGATACTAAAATAGTAATTTGGATTAAAGCGCCAGGCGATGTTTTTTTCTTTTAAAAATGCCGTCTTTTTCCCCTCGTATTTATCAAAAAAATGTATAGCATTGTATTGGCTGAAGGGGTAAAATAAAAAGACAGAAAGGTTCCCGCATAGGGTACGATGCGAAAACCTGTTCTGTCCTGACAAGGGAATCAGGCGGTAGCCTTACTGCCCAGCATCAATAATTCATTTACCTGTACTTCGGTAATGTATTTCTTGGTGCCATCTTTATCTGTATAGCTTCGGTTGATGAGCTTGCCCTCAACGGCCACCTCGCTTCCTTTGTTTAAATATTTTTCAACGATGTCGGCGATCTTACCCCAGGCTACCAGGATATGCCAGGTGGTTTCTGTAACTTTTTCGCCCACGCTATTGCGATAGCTTTCGTTGGTGGCGATGCTGAAGCGGGCTAATTTCTTACCGCTTTCAGTGTTTTTGATCTCGGGTGCGTTTCCCAGGTGACCGATCAGTTGAATTTTGTTTTTTAATGTGTACATGACTTTAAGTTTTATGTCTCGCCTCAAACGAGACCGTTATTAAATTATTTCAATCAACAGAAGGCGCCTTTCCGGTTGACAAAACAAAGATGCGGTGACGGGAAAGCCACAGTCGGTCTTTAATCATTTGCTTGCGGATATAGCCATTTGTAAACGTTTATACCTTTTAATCATATACCCATGTTAACGACAGACCGTATGCTAAAGAACTGCCTGTCCTGCAACAAGCCACTGAAGGGCAGGACCGACAAAAAATTTTGTGATGACTATTGCAGGAACGCTTTTAATAATCACCTAAAAGCGGCCGACAACAACCTGCTCCGGAATATCAATAACGTCCTGCGCAAGAACAGGAGAATATTAGGGGAACTGCTGGCGGATGCGCAGCGAGCCACGAGCCGGCAGGCGAAAAAAGCAAGCCGGGAAAAATTACTGGAGCTGGGGTTCCAGTTCAAATACTTTACGCATACCTATACAAACCCTAAAGGAAACGTATATCATTATTGTTATGAGTATGGCTATCTCACCCTGGCGAATAACTGGTATTTGATCGTTAAA
>JAYWAZ010000207.1:0-4524 GCA_043781975.1 Bacteroidota bacterium | reverse complement strand
TCATGGTATCCACACAACCTGCAGCCGTTGAAGTATAGGTATACCTGATGGTATGAATGCCGATACCGGCTACTGCAGGGGAGAATATTCCGGTAGGTGTAATACCCGGGCCTGAGAATATTCCTGAACCCGGTACCCCTCCGACCTCACTGGCCTGTGTTATCTGGAACGGACTGGCCAGGAAACAGGTATCCGGCATCGCATTAAACTGAACTTTTGGTGCTGCATTGATGGTTACATTACCCAATTTATCATTTAAACATACACCACCTGAATAGGCCCTGAAACGGATCCTGTAAACCTTGGTCAAAGGCGCCTGGAAATTGGGATATAAATGTTTATATACTTTACCCGGGAATGGGAAATCATCCAGCTGAGGCGGTGCCGGAGGCCCTGCATTCACATCATCCCACCAGATCTCCACTTTTGTAATGGTACCCGGGAAAACGGTTGAAGTATTTACAATGGCAACAGAATCATTGGCGCATAAAGTGGCAGGATTATTTACCGTAAATCCTGCAACAGGGAAACTCCCGTTCACAGTCAATACATGTACAATGGTATCTTTGCATCCGCTATTACTTGTTACGATCAATTGTACATTGTAATTACCTACAGCGGAATAACTGTGTTGAGGATTTTGCAAAATAGAAGTATTATTCACACCACTTGGGGGATCACCGAAATTCCATGCCCAAGCAACAATCGATCCTGCTGTTATACTGCTGGTATCTGTAAACTGTGCGTAGGTATCGCTCAGACAAACTTCCGGAATGATATAACCAGCCTGCGGACGGGCATTGATGACAACTGTTCTCTGGAAACTATTGCTTACACAGGTTGTTGATGATGTAACAATGAGCGTAACAATATAGGATCCTGCCGTAGCAAAAGTATGCACCGGGTTCTGCAGGTTGGAGGTATTGGCGGCGCCGCTTGCCGGGTCACCGAAATCCCATGACCAGCCATTCAATACGCCCAAATTGGCCACAGAAGCATCCGTAAATGTTATGATCCTTGTTTCGCAGGAGGGTGCATTAAAATTGAAGTTGCCTGTGGGCAATGGATTGACTGTTATTGTCCCGGTTCTGGTCGCCACGATACAGCTGTTACCCGTTGTAGTTACTGTATAATTAAAAGGTGATCCGACCGTAGTTGTGGGTATTCCGCTGATCGTGACCGTCGAACCAGCAACTGCAAAGTTTATCCCTGCAGGCAAGCCAGTTACCGTGATGCCCGTTGCGCCGCCGCCCAATGTATACGTGATATTGGTGATCGGCGAAAAGATACAAACTGTTTGAATATTGGTACCGGCGGCGGAACTCAATACTATGGTATGATCAGGATTGACCGTGATCGTTCCGCCCAGAGAGGCTGTTATACAGCTGTTACCTGTTGTGGTTATTGAGTAAACAAATGGTGAACCTACCGTGGTAGATGGTGATCCACTGATCGTAAGCGTATTTCCTGCTACCACAAAGTTTACGCCGGTGGGCAAGCCCGTCACCGTAGCACCACTAGCGCCACCTCCCAATGTGTACACAATGGGAACGATGGGCGTATTGATACATACCGTTTGATTGGCCGTTGCACCGGGTGAGGTCAGCACAATGGTATGGTCGGGTTTAACCGTGATAGTTCCGCTGGCAGTTGCTACTATACAGCCATTACCCGTAGTTGCTATTGAATAATTGAATGGCGAACCAACCGTTGTGGTAGGTGTGCCGGTGATCGTTAATGTGTTGCCTGCTACCGAACTGGTTACCCCTGCCGGCAGGCCAGTTACCGTTGCGCCCGTAGCGCCTCCACCCAAAGTATAGGTGATATCCGTGATCGGTGTATTGATACATACCGATTGAACATTTGTACCCGCGGCCGAACTCAGTACGATGGTATGATCCGCATTTACGGTGATCGTTCCGCCCGCAGAGGCCGTTACACAACTGTTACCCGTGGTGGTTATTGAGTAAACGAATGGTGAACCCACCGTGGTTGATGGTGATCCACTGATCGTGAGCGTATTTCCTGCTACCACAAAGTTCACGCCGGTAGGCAAGCCCGTTACCGTAGCACCAGTTGCGCCACCTCCCAAAGTGTAAACAATGGGAATGATGGGCGTATTAATACATACCGTTTGATCGGCCGTTGCACCGGGTGAGGTCAGCACGATGGTATGGTCGGGTTTAACCGTGATCGTTCCGCTGGCAGTTGCTACTATACAGCTGTTACCCGTCGTAGTTATGGAATAATTGAATGGCGAACCAACCGATGTAGTAGGTGTACCGGTGATCGTTAATGTGTTGCCTGCTACCGAACTGGTGACCCCTGCCGGCAGGCCTGTTACCGTTGCGCCCGTAGCACCACCTCCCAATGTATAGGTGATATCCGTTATCGGGGTATTGATACATAGCGTTTGATTATCCGTACCGGCAGCCGAACTTAAAGCAATGGAATGGTTTCCATTAACGGTGATCGTTCCGATGGCGGATGCTGTTATGCAACTGTTACCCGTAGTCGTTATTGAGTAATTGAATGGAGAACCCACAGCCGTTGTAGGCGCCCCGCTGATGGTCAGGATGTTTCCTGCCACCACATAATTTACGCCGGAAGGTAAGCCCGTTACCGTAGCACCAGTTGCGCCACCTCCCAAAGTGTAAATGATCGGTATGATGGGCGTATTGATACATACTGTTTGATTGGCCGTTGCACCCGGTGAGGTCAGCACGATGGAATGGTCAGGAAGAACGGTAACTGTTGCCGTTTGACCAACCACATTTTGTGTACAAAGAACTGAACCGGTATTTTTAACGCTCATAAGTGTATAGACAAATACACCGGCAACACCCGTTGGTGCCAGTATACTTACTGTGTTACCGGCAACCGTGTTTATGTTTATAGGTGCTCCCCCATTGATATTATAGGTAAAAGTATAAGGAGCTGTTCCGTCTGTAGCAGTAAAAGTAATGGTGGGCGGTGCGGTATTGATACAAACGGTTGTGGTGCCGCTGATCGTTCCTGTTGGTAATGGATTTACGATTACGGAGTGTACGATCGTATCGCTTAAACAACCGGGCGTAGTGATATCCGAGAAGCGCACGGTATAAGTACCAGGAGCAGAAAATGCATGCGTCGGGTTCCTTAACGCTGAAGTATTATTAACACCGCTTGCAGGATCTCCGAAATCCCACCAGAAATGATAAGTAGCTTTTGGAAATTGTGGCGTGGTTTCGGTGAACTTTACAGGTTCGGCTACACAACCGCTGTTTCCCCATGAAAAATCAGCAACAGGTGGTGAGGTCACCGACAGGTCAAAATCGATATCCTGTACTGAGCCGCAGTCACTGTTAGGAACATACGTAGTAATGGTGATCGGATAGACCCCCACCGTAGTGAAATTATACAATGTAGGAAGAGAGTACCAATGGATCGTTCTGCCATTAACAACGGTGAACGAATCCTCGGAATTAACAGGTACATTATACACCATAACATTGGTGTTATTGGGCATCATGCCAGCGGCATTGTGAAAATTCCAATACATGGAATCGGGTATATAAGGCAGGGAAACCTTAAACTTAAAAGGAGAGTTTGTACAAACAGAGGGTGAAGTTTCAATACCGTATTGAGATGAAACACCTATCTGCTGGTAAAGGTCCTTGATATTGGTTCCTGCATTAAAACCATAGGATTCGGCGTTGCCAAAACCATAGGCAATGGCATTGAAACCCGAATCCGACTGGATGATATGGAAACCGGGCGTGACTGTTTTCTTAAGATAGACATAGTTGGCATCCTGCGGATGTACCACAAATCCGCCAGTGGGCACCCCGTCTAAAGTGAAAGAACTGACAGCGGTTCCTGTATTGGGTATCACTACGTTGAAGTCATGTATCGTGATATTGAAATTGGTGGTCGCATTCCACAATACCCTGTTGATATTTTGTTCCACCGCACTTAGGTAGATCACTTCAGGGTCACCCGGCGTTCCATTTCCACAAGCACCCTGAGAGGTGAAATATTGGGCAACCAAGATGGCGCTGTCTGCTTCGATCAACTGGGGAAGGTTGGTTTGATTGATCTCATAATAAAAATTTCCCTGCAGGGGCAAAGCTGTAACCACTCCATTGATCTTAACAACGGTTGCGGGATTTGAAACGCAAACCCTGTAAAAATTAAAAGCCTGGTTGCCGTTGGCCGGAACCGTAAGGTACTTTTTACCCCATGCGGTCTTGGGCAGCGCCTGCACCATATAATTATCAGACGACGAACTATTGGTGTTGCAGGTGATACTTATCCTTCCGCTTCCCGAGAAAACCGCGATCTTTTTACAACCGTTTCCTGTACTGATACTTTTAATTTTCGAACCGGTAAGGTCAACACCAGTACAAACCGGGTTACAAGCAGCCGGACTACTGGTCAGCGCGCCCATTACATTGTAAATTTGCCCCTGGGTAAGATTTACAGTATAAGTGGTTCCTGCAACCCAGCCACCAAGGGTATTACCGGTTGGCGTGATCTCAACAG
>JAYWAZ010000206.1:0-12451 GCA_043781975.1 Bacteroidota bacterium | reverse complement strand
TTCGCAGCTCAATAAAAATATTGCATACCCGTGTTTGCTGAGCCCCTGCAAATAAGGGAGCACCTGGCTTTGCCCCAACGGGTCCGTCATACCGTCATACGAAATGAAAAGGATCTTCTTTGCGGGATCGGTCATAGTTTAGTTATTGTTCATCCATTTATCATACCACATCTGGAACATCAGCAGGTACCAGATCTTTTCTGCCCTTTCTATCTTGCCCTGGTAAAACGAATTTTTTATCCGTTGAATTTCATTGTTCCTGAAAATATTTTGCTTCGTGATGAAGCCTTCTTCAAAATAATGGTCAACAAAGGGTTTCAGCTCCTTTTTAAGCCATGCGGCGATGGGTATCCCAAAACCCATTTTGGGGCGGTCCATCATTTCCCTGGGCAGGTATTTATGTACGATCTCCTTGATGATGAATTTTTTATTGCCCTTGTTGTATTTATATTCCATTGGTAACCTGGCCGCCCATTCGATCACACGTTGGTCGAGGAAGGGTTCTCTTCCTTCCAGGCTGACGCTCATGGTGGCCCTGTCAACCTTTTGTAAGATATCATCCGGCAGGTAGGTTTGGTAATCAATGGCCATCATGTAGGCTAGGGTGGAATGGTGTTCCTTTAAAAGTTCTTTGTTATCGAACGCGGTCAGTAATTTTGAAATGGGTGCTGCGAATAAGCCGGCGATACTTTTTTCATCCATCTGCTGTGTTAGGCTCATCAGGATATTCTGTTCCGAAGGATTTTTAAAAAGGGTCTTCAGTTTTTCATAGCGGCTGTGAAATAAATATCGTTTATTCAGCACGGGTATCGCAGCTGCCGGTATCACATCCATCATGGCGGCGGCCGTTACCCGCATGAAGCCCGGGATGTTCTTTATGGCTTTCCCGTATTTCATCACGTAATCGTAGCGGTTATACCCTGCGAATATCTCATCACCGGCATCGGCGGAAAGGGCCACCGTTACTTTTTCCCTTGCTATCTTACTCACCAGTGTTGTTGGGATGGCGCTGCTATCGGCAAAGGGTTCATCATAAAAAAAAGGGAGTTGCGGAACGATCTCCAGTGCTTCTTTACCGGTGCAGTAGTACTCCGTATGATCGGTGCCCAGGTGGGCCGCGATCTCCTTTGCAAATGGCGCTTCATTTAATCCGGCATCCGGGACACCGATGGTAAAGGTCTTGATCTTTTCCATATTGTTCTTTTGCAGCAGGGCGGTAACGCAGCTGCTGTCGAATCCGCCGCTCAAAAAAACACCTACCGGCACATCGCTCACCATCCGGTATTGAAAAGCGCTGGTGAGTAATTTTTCTGTTTCCGTAATGGCATCGGGGAGGCTGATCTTCATGGGCGCCTGGTTGTAGGCGTCGTACACATTCCAGTATTGCTGTGTTTGCAGGGTGTTGGCGGCAATATCCATTTCCAGGAAATGGCCGGGGTTTAATTTATAGGTGTCCTTAAAAATACAATGCGGTGCCGGTACATAACCAAACTGCATATACGCCGCAGCGGCATCGATATCGATCTCTTTTACAAACCCCGGGTGCTGCATCAGCGCTTTTAATTCCGACCCAAAGAGGAAGAGCCCTTTGCAGTAATAATAGAAGAAGGGTTTTACGCCCGCCCTGTCGCGGCATGCGAATATTTTTTGACTGGCCTCATCATAGATTACGAGGGCGAACATGCCTATTAAATGCTGCAGCGCTTTGAATCCCCACTCGGCATACGCGTGCAGGATCACTTCGGTATCGCTTTGGGTGTGAAAACGATGTCCCTTGTCCTCCAGTTGTTTTTTTATTTCGGCGTAATTATAGATCTCGCCGTTATAGGTGATGTGCAGCGATTGAAAGGATTGGGGTTGTCTGCCCCCTTCCGAGAGATCAATGATGCTGAGGCGGCGATGACCCAGGCCGATAGTGGCGGAGGCTGACTCGTACAAACCATACCCCTCTCCGTCGGGACCACGATGCGCCAGGACACGGTTCATTTTTTCAAGGATATCCCTTCCTGTTTTTTTTGTTAGATCAGTGAAACCGGAAATGCCACACATGGTTTATATTGAAATTTTACTTTGCGAAGTTAGGCCTAAGCCGTTTAATTACTTGTTGTCACCGCTTCATCATAAATCTTCCTTAAGCCCGCGATATGCTGCGGCATTGTAAAATGGGTTATGGCCCTTTGCCTGCCCCTTTCGCCCATAGCAACACGTTCGGCTTCCGGCATCGCAGCAACCAACCGGATCTTTTTTACACAGTCATTGATATCGGTCAGGGAAAAATATTCCGCAATTCCTTCGCATTGTTCGCGGAAGGAAGGGATATCGCTCAAAAGCAAAGGCATTCCCATGGCCATTGCTTCCAGCACACTTAGGGAAAATCCTTCAAACCCGGAAGACATCACATAGAGATCGTATTGGGGAATCACCTGTTCAATGTTCTTTACTTCCCCTTTTAGAACAACGCGTACCCCGGTCTCATCGATCCTTTGCTGTAATTTTTTTTGCAGGTTGCCAACGCCGTAAATATGCAATTCAACATCCAGGTCCTTCAACTGTTCAAAAGCACTGATGAGGTAGCTATGATTTTTTTGTGTGCGCAAGGCGCCAACAGAGATCATCCGGAACACCCGCGAAGGTTGTCGGAGAGCTGCCTGTGTAGGATCAAACCGGTTCACATCCACGAAAGTGTATAATGTATATGCCTTCCAGGGTTTCAGTTTCAAAAAAGAAAAGTATTCCTTAAGTGCGCCTTCCGCCACAACAATGATGATGCTTTTTCTCAGGCGGTAAGTAAGTTTGTCCAGCAACCGGATATGCCAGTGTCCGTATTCAACGGAAGAGGCGATAAAGGCATGAATGGTGGTGATCAGCGGAATTTTTTTAGGCACCGCAGCCCGGGCAATTATGGTAGGCCAGAAAAGGTGGGTATGTACAATGTCTGGTTTTTCCGCCTTAATGACCTTCCGGAATTTAAACACGGCCAATGGCAATGCAAACAATGATCTGAGATTAAGACAGATCAGTTTATCGCAGTTCAGTTCTTCTCCAAAATGATTAAGCGGGAACAGGGTTACGATCACATGCTCATATTCATTCAGTTCCCTGATCACGCGAACCATCATGGTTTCGGCTCCGCCTCTGCCCAGGTTAAAAATAAAATGAACGATCTTTCTTTTCATGTCTTAATAAGCAATTGCGGCTATTGTTTTTCAAAAACGATGGCGATGTGTGAACCATGGATACCCCTGGCAATCTTTTTTACGATCGCCGCAGGTACCGTTATTGCTCCATATAAAAGCATTTTTATTTTCTCCAAGTTGGTATGACTTCCTGCCGGTGTTTTAACGTGTGCCAGGTATTTTGCCCGTAAATAGGCATAAGTAAGGCTGCTGCCCTTCACATCGTACAGCACTTTTTTTATTTGCAGGTTGAAAAGTGGGGCAGTTTTTTCAAAGACAGACCTGTTCCATAGACCCATATGGTGCGGCGGCAGGTTAAGCGTACAGTATTTATCATAGCCCTGGAACCAGGGTTCATTATTAGGAACGCCGATGACAAGTTTGCCGCCCTTCTTTAAAACCTCCCCTGCGTTTTCCAGGAATGTTTTTACATCATAAATGTGTTCCAGCACCTGGAACATGCAAACCATGTCGTAGTATCCTTTTTTATTTTCTGCGTGCGCTTCGATCCGCTGATTTAAAACCCGGAGTCCCTGCTGTGTAGCTATTTCCACAGCCTTTTCATTTAATTCAAGACCTGCAACCTCACCCGCTTTCTCTTTTGCCTTTAAAAGAAATTTTCCGATGCCGCAACCAATATCGAGCACTTTATCGCCGGGGTTCATGGCATCATAGGCCAACTGGTTCTCAAATTTCCAGTCGTGGTAATAATGATCACCAAGCTTTTGCTGTAAGGATGCATAAAATGCGCCATCTCCCGCCATTTGTGCAGGGTCATAAAACCGGTAACCCGTTACATTACACTGGTGCATGGAAAAAGTATCCACACCCGAAAAGCTGGCTGACACATCCATGCCAAGCTGTGTTTCATATAATTTAATGATGTCTTTGCTGAAAAAAATGTCGGTGAGGGTCGTATTATTTTCACCAGTTACCGGGCTCAACGGGTTTTTCATGATTAAAGGTTCTTGGTCAATAGATTTTCGCCCACACAATATAGTCAAATGATTATGAATATATATATAACGTTGGGCAATACTTATTATTTTACCGCTTAAAAACCTGCCTGAACTTAAGCCAGGGCAGCTGTAATTTACAAACACGGTTTACCGTTATGAATAAGGCCACAAAAATGATGAAGTAGGTCAGCAGATTGGCATAAGCCGCGCCGATGATGCCATAGCTTCGGGTAAAGAAATAATTCAACCCGATACAGACCGCCGCACTGAGCAGGGAGAATATGATGACCACCCTGTTTTTCTTATAATAATATAAGAAGCCCAGCATCAGCGCGTATAATCCCCAAAAGAAATAACCGAAAGCTATCCAGGCCACATAGGGGATGCCGGGATGATATTTTCGGTTGATAAATGCATGGTATATGAATGGTACTGCTACGCAAAGCAAGATGGTGCTTAGCAATAAAAATCCCGCGAAGAGATATTTTATCTTCACCAGTTTCAGTTTGTTCTCTTCCGTGAGATTGGAAAGGTATTTATAGAGTACGGGCTGGTAGGAAAAGAAAAATGCGCTCACCAGCACATTGATGATATAGGCAAACTGGTTCGACATAAAATAGATACCCAAACCCGATTTATCATGCGGGTTTAAATAATTGATGATATACTTGTCGGACGCATTGAGCACAAAAACATTGAACTGGAAAAACACCTGGGAAATACCAAACCGAAATTCTTCTTTCAGATACTGCCTGCTGATCCGCGAATGGATGAGTCCTCTTTTATAAAAAAAGAAAAGGCCAAAGATAAAAACGGCGGCGCCCGTGATAACGCCCGACAATATCCTGCCCTCAGCGCCCCGGCCCAGCTGTATGACAAATAATATGACCAGCAGTATCTCCAGCAGGTCTTTCACAACGGATATCAATAAAAAATGGAAGGGCCTGTTGTGCGATCGCAGGTAAGAGAGTATGTTTTCCTGGAATAAATTGAAATAGGTATAGAACATCCCAAACAGCAATAAGCGAAACGGTACCACCAGCATGCCCGATATAAAATGTCCGGCAACCAAAAAGATCAGTAGCAGCAGGAGGAAAGAGGCGGTGGATAGTGCAAGCGATGAATTAAAATATAATTTATATTCCCGTTCATCGAGCCTGGCGTGTTCCAGGATCAGGGAACTGGGCATGCCCAAAATAACGAAGGGAAGCACAAACAAAACAAAAATACTGTATAGCGAAAGCACACCGTTCTCCTGGGGTAAGATATAGTTGGATAAAAAAAAGGCCAGCAGGGCCATCATCCCCTTATTGAAAAAGGAGGCGCCGGTGTAAATGCTGAATGATTTGGCCAGGTTCATATTGCAGAAAAGTGTTCACTTGTTTTGATCCTTATGCTTTGATGCCTTTTACCACGGCTGCCCTGCAGTTCTCATATTTTACAAAGCCACCCCAAACATCCTCCATGCCATATTGTTTGAACCAGTTCACTACCGAGCTTATCTTTTGCGGCTGATCGTACTGCGGGGAGAACATATCAAAAGTGTCCAGCACACAGAGCTCACGCAGCTGCGCATAAGGAAGTCCTTTCGGGAGGGTACCGTTGATATCGCAGATCGGTAAAAAACGGTTCACCAGTTTTCCCAGGCCGATCTTTGAAAAAAAGCGATAGGTCCTGATCAGCCAGTCGATATTCCTATCTATTTTTTTATAGAGCGCTTCGTGGCTCATTTTTTTACTGTATCGCCTGAGGAGGTATTTGGCCTGGAGCTTCGTCCACCAGCCGGTAACCGGGTAAAAGTCTACGATCACTTCGCCACCTTTCTTTGCCATGTCGATCAGGCACTGCACGGACCGCTCCACATCCGGGGTATGTTGCAACACACCCAAACAGATCACTTTATCGAACTGCCCTTTTTCAAATGGCATTTCGTATATGCTTGCCTGGAAGAGGTGCAGGCGGTCGTTGGGGCCATTGTTCATGTAATTGGTTTCTACGGCATTTGAAAAATCAACGCTGTAAAGATCGGTATTGGTAAAGTCGAGTATGATCTGGGTAAACCGGCCGGCGCCCGATCCCACTTCAAGTGTATCCTTGCCTGTGAGATCGGTTTTATCCAGCTCTGTTTCTGCAAAAAATCGCAGTTTTGATATATCAAGATGGCTGGTCTTATCTAGCTGGGTACCTGCGAACTTGTTCCATTGGAAACCAAAATTGTCGGTATAGTTATCGTCTTCTACGATCCGGTAAGCGCCATTTTTTAGCGGGAAGACCGAAGCATCATTCTCCTTCAAACCATCAATAGACGGGATAAGTTTGTGACCGTTAAAAGGATTTAACAATTCAATGCGCATAAATATTTCTGAACCTCAATTATTTCTATACCGCTGATAAAACTACGATATCATAAAGGGGTTATTGTTTTTGATATTAGCTATCTTGCAAAGATACTTTCAAAAAAACTATTGTTTATATTGCAAGATATATTAATAAAGATTAGCCGGCATCCCGGGGATGCCAAATCACAGCTATTTTTTATTTGAGGGTTCCGCTTTAATCACTCTTACCAGCCTGATGGAATACATTACCATATACGACTATCTTTTGCTCCCGGTTTATTTATTCGCTTTCTATTTCCTCATTTCCATGAAGTCGAAAAAATATGAAGGAACGCAATTGAAGAAGTATTTCAATACCGCTTTTTTTTTACACATGGGCGGAAGTGTAATGTATTGTATGATCATTCAGTATTATTATGGCTACGGCGATTCATTTGGCTTTTTCCAGGGAAGCAATTTTATCAGGAACGTGATCAATACGACTGGCGATCCCTTCAGTCCCTTTTTCATGTCGGGCACTGATTTTGGAAACCTCTATACCGTCACCGGCGGAGACTATGCACTTCCAACGGGTATTGAAGTAGTTTCCAATCTCACCATCATGAAGATATCCGCCGCTTTATCTTATGTCTCATTTAACAGCTATCTTATCATTTCATTGTTCTTCGGGTTATTTTCTTTCACCGGTTTGTGGAAATTATTTAAGACCCTTAATAATATCTATGAAAAAAAATCGGAACGCTTACTGGCTTTCGCCATATTGTATACCCCTTCCATTTGTTTCTGGGGAAGCGGTCTTATCAAGGACACGATATGCCTGGGCTCCCTGGGCTTTATCATTTATTACGGGTACAAGATATTCATACAAAAAAAAATCCGCTTCATGGATCCCGTTCTCTTATTGTTATTGTTTTACCTGTTGTTCATTGTAAAAAGTTATCTGGCCATCGGGCTGATGGTATCGGTGGTTTTAGCCTATGTGATCAATATTATTTCAAGAAGCAAGAAAAGCGTCTTTAAGTTAATGGTGGTGACCTTTATCGTATTACTCAGCGCCACCATACTGATCGCCAGCCTGTCTTCAACACTTGGTTCTATTATAGAAGATTCCAAAAATAACATTGAAACATTCAAAGGGGCATATGCCAGCCTTGACGATGAAAAAGGCATTACAGAATTTGGTACCGCAAATGCCGACATTTCCATTCCCGGTATTCTTTTAAGAAGCCCACTTGCCGTATTTACCACTTTATACAGGCCTTTTTTATGGGAGTCCGACAAGCTGGTGATGTTACTATCTGCGTTGGAATCATTACTCACACTGCTACTGACCATTTTTGTACTGGCCAAATGCAGGATCTGGAAATTCTTTTATTATATTTTTTCTGACCCCTACCTTTTCTTCTGTTTTACTTTTACGATACTTATGGGTGTGCTTATTGGCCTGTCAACCTTTAATTTTGGCACTTTGGTTCGTTATCGTATGCCGATATTACCTTTTTATTTTTTTATGTTACTTTCCATATATATAAAAAACAAAGAGGCCCAAAACCAGCTGGCCAATATTAAAAACTGACGCTTCAGTTTCTTTCTGCTTATTTTTGCGGACCTATTAAATTATGGCAGCGTATAATACAGACCCACTTGAATTGATTACTACCAAAAACAGGATCATCAGTGTATTTTCAACCGAAGGAGAAAATATCAATAAGGATGTAGTAGATGCCTTTGGGGAAGAATGGTTAAAGTTTCAGCATTATACCGATGAGGACATCCGTTCATTGGCGATCATGTATTTTGATATTTTAACCGACGACATCATCAATAAAAACACCTACGCCCTGGATATTGGTTGTGGAACCGGTCGTTGGACAAAATATTTAAGTAACCGCATCGGCTTTATTGAAGCCATTGATCCCAGCAATGCCGTACTGGCCGCTGATCATTTGCTCAGTGATGTGAAAAATGTTCGTATCGCCAGGGGCTCTGTGGAAACCATTCCCTTTGATGATGAAACCTTCGATTTCGCTATGAGCATCGGCGTATTGCATCATATCCCCGATACCCGGCAGGCCATGATCGATTGCGTGAAAAAAATAAAAAGGGGAGGTCATTTTTATTGTTATCTCTACTACAACCTGGACAATAAAGGGTTTGTGTTTAAAACGCTGTTTCGGATCAGCGACCTGTTTCGTAAAGTAGTGAGCCGGATGCCGGCAGGATTAAAAAGGTTTTCATGCGACGTGATGGCCGTATTTTTTTATATGCCCTTTGTGTTAACGGCAAGGTTGTTTAACCTCATAGGATTAAAAAAGATTGCAAAAAAAATCCCTTTGTCTGATTATGCCAACAAATCCTTTTTCATCATCCGCAATGATACGCTCGACCGTTTTGGCACCAAACTGGAGCAACGTTTTTCCAGGATACAGGTGGAAGAGCTGATGCGCAGCAGCGGATTGGATAACATTGTCATCAGTCCTGCCTCCCCTTATTATCATGCGGTAGGCAAAAAAATATAACCGGGGAAATGGAATTAATTTTCTGTGATCACTGACCTGTACCAGGCTGCCGTTTCCCTGGTCATCCTTTCGGTATTGTAGTAGCTGGTATATTTTGCGTAACCGTTTTCCCCGATCCTTTTTCTTTCTACGGGGTGTTGTAACAAATAGATGATCTTATCTGCGAGCGCTGCACTGTTATAAACGGGGGCCAGCAAACCGGTTTCATTGTTGCTTACAATTTCATTGCAGGCCGGCGTATCAAAAGCCACTACCGGCACTTTCAGGGCAAAGGCTTCGATATACACCAAACCAAATGGTTCGAACAGAGAAGGCAATACGATCACTTCTGAATGCGAAATAAAGGGATAGGGATCTTCTTCAAAGCCCAGGAACAAGATATTGTTTTCAATACCCAGCCGCGATGCCAGTTTCACCAAATGCTCCTTTTGAGTGCCATTACCAATGACAAGCAGCTTCACTTGCGGGAATTGTTTTATGATGCCGGGCATCGCTTCAAAAAGGTATTGATGACCCTTCATTTTTTCAATCCTTCCAATGATGACCAGTTGCGGCATACCCAGTCTGAATTTTTTTTCTGTCACAGTTTCGGGCACAACGGGCATATTGATCCCATGATGAATGTAATGCACCCTTGTCCTTGTGAGTTTCAAGTCATAATATAAGTCCGACATCGTTTTTGACACGGTCATGTGCTCATTGATATTACGTGCCAGGTATCTTGAGATAAAATAGTAGCTGTTATACACGATCCTGCCTTTATGCTCATCATACGAACTCAGGTATTTTTCCTGGTAGCCATGCTTTGTAGAGAGCAGGAATATTTTTTTATTAAACCATTTTTTAACCATCACCGCGAGCAGGTCGGATTTAAATAAATGCGAATGCAGGTAATCGATATGGTTGTCCCGCAGGTAACGGTTGATACGGCTGGCAACGGATAAAAAACCGGATCTGTTACCTGTCATTAAAACCGTTTTTACCCCCTTCGCGTTTAAAGTATCGCAAAAAGCAATGAACTTATATTCATCCCTGGGAGGACAAACGCAGATAAGGTCACAATCGATGCCTTCTTTCTTTAACCCCGGTAACAGGTTGGCAAGGTACTTCTCTGCACCTGCTACCTGTTCGGAATATATAAGATGTAAAATTTTCAACTGTTAAATAATATTTTATAGCGGTTAAACATTGCTGTGTTTGAATAATTATCCAATGCAAACTGGTAACCGTTTTTGGCCAGCCGGGCAGCCAGTTCTTTTTCATTGATGAGCCGGAGTATCCCTGCGGCAAGCGCCGCTGGATCTTTTGTCGGCACCAGCAAGCCCGTTTCATTTTGAAGCAACATATTGTTGATGCCGGCCACATCGGATGCAATGATCGTCTTTTTGCAAGCCATCGCCTGCATGATGGCCGTGCTCATCGTCTCACCCAGCGAGGCATGGATATAGATGTCAAGCGACTGAAGGAAAACAACCAGTTCAACTTCATTCAAAACACCGGTAAATTCAACATCATTTTCGATATTCAACTGCAGGGTCAATTGTTCTAATACTGTTCTATGTTCACCATCTCCTGCGATCTTCAATTTTACTGAAAGCTGTGGATATTGTTCTTTCATCAAGGCAAATGCATGCAATAAACTCCGATGATCCTTAATCGCAACCACCCTGCTTTGCATTCCCAGCAAGATAAAGGAAGACGGTTTCTTTTCAGCCGGTGTGAATATATCCAGGTCGATACCATTGGGTACCACCATGGCCTTTTTTTTCCTGTACGACCAATACAGCCTTTTCTTTACCTGCTGACGATAAGCTTCACTCAGGAAAACAACTTTGCTGGCAAGCAGCATCGAAAGCTTCAGTCCCATCCATTCTTTACGGGTCTTTAATTCATTGGCCTGGGTTTCTCTTACAATGATCTTCTTTTTTCCCCTGCTTAACATCGCGGCGATCTTTGCCGGGATGATATGGGCGCTGGTATGCAAAAAGATGATCTGCGGGTCCGACTTCCTGATCGTGCTTACCAGCTTCCGGTAAAAAGCAATATCAAGACCCGGTTTTTTTTTTAAGAAGCACCATTTTATCCCATTTTCGATACAACGATCCTTATATTCATCTCTTAATTCCTCGACACCGTTGAAGAGAGCCTCCAGGGTAAATAAACGTTCATGGTCGGCCCTGAACATTGAAAAAAAAACATTCCCATGCCCGCCCAATCCTGAATATAGTATGTGTAGTATTTTCATTTTCTATGCGCCGGCATTAAAGGTAAAAAAAAATTGCCCTGTTTATCTGGCCTAATTTAAAGTCATTTTACTTTTTTAATCCATATCGAACGGGGTTCAAATTCCGGATATTCCTTAAGTACCGGGCATTGGGCGTATAAGGCTTCCGGGTAGGTATAAAAGAGATAATTCAAAGCAGCCAGTATTTCAAAGTTATCGTTATTGCTGAGTAATGCTTCCAGCAGGTATTGTTCGTTCCACATCTTATGTGATACCAGCATCCATTCATCCAGGTAATCCTTAGGGGTAAATATGTCATGCACATGAACGATCACTCCTTTCTTCAGTGAAGGCAACAGTTGCAGGAATTCAAACAGCACGTCGCCCTGTGGCCTGATCACGTGCGAGGAATCAATGAAAAGGATATCGTTTTCCTGCAGCTGATCAAAAATGGAAAGCTCCAGTTGCTCTACGGGCATCCTGATCAATTCAACACCCAGTGTTTCCAGCCATGAGATTTCATAAGGCTCTATACAGGTTAGATGACAATCATACCCGCTATCCTCTTTTTTATTGGCCGCAATGGCATTCAGCGACATCAAGGTAGAATAACCGCTTCCCACTTCAATGATCCTGCGTGGCCTGTAATGCCTGATCACGGAGTAAAGTATTTCCGCATCGCCCTGGGAAAACATACGATTATCATAATAAAATTTATCTTTCCGGCCTTCCATTGCAAAAGGGAAGGCCAACAGTTCTTCATTATAATTGAATTGTTTCAGCAGGTCAAGTTGCGCCTGGTCATTTAGTTTGATTCCCGGGAGTATCCTGTTTTCCCTTAATGACTGCCGAAGGTATTTCTTTGGATTGATCATCGGGTAATAATAATGATCGATCACGGGCAGAACGCCCACACGCATAAAAACGGATTTGGAGAGGGGGAAGAATTTTATCCCTTTTGAAATAATGAATTTATACCACAATGCAGCAGGAAAAGTGAGTGGCAGCAACAAAAGATCAAGCGCCCATTTCCCGAGTAACTTAATTTTATACATATTCAATTTCTTGGCAGATCCCGAATGATAGCCTGCAATTTAATGGAATTTCAGGCGAACAGGTTATAAACGTATTTTTTGAAAAAAACCAGTGTGCGCCTGCTCAAAATATTCCGATCGCCCGCCTTTGTATATATCTTAAAGTACTTCCATGCCTTTTTATTATCATGATTCATAAG
>JAYWAZ010000205.1:0-12551 GCA_043781975.1 Bacteroidota bacterium | reverse complement strand
CGCCAGATACAGGAAGTGGCCACGGCTTTTGAAGCGGCACATGAACTGGGAATGACCACTGTTCTATGGTGTTACCTGCGTAATAACGGCTTCAAGGTAGATGGTGTGGATTATCATACGGCCGCGGACCTTACCGGTCAGGCCAATCATCTTGGAGTGACCATACAGGCTGATATCATCAAACAAAAATTACCCACCAACAATGGGGGATACAATGCCACTAAACACGGTAAAACTTCCCCGCTGGTGTATTCAAAATTAACCACTGATCACCCGATCGATCTGACCCGTTACCAGGTTGCCAATTGCTATATGGGACGTGTTGGACTGATCAACAGCGGCGGGGAAAGTAAGGGCGCCACCGATCTTGCCGAAGCCGTATCCACCGCGGTGATCAATAAACGTGCGGGCGGCATGGGATTGATCAGCGGACGCAAGGCTTTTCAAAAACCCATGAAAGACGGTATTGAATTATTGAATACCATACAGGATGTATATTTGGATGAGACTATAACGATTGCATAGGGTCAGGTAAAAAGTTAAAAGTGAAAACCAAAAAGTTGAGGCCCTGGTAGTTTCGGGTTTTGCCTTTTGACTTTTGACTTAACTCCCACAACACAAAAAGCATGAAACACGAAGAAGACTTTGATGCCAACCTTGCGGGTGAAGAAGGAAATTCGGGAGAATCGAAGGCAAGTTGGTTTAAAAGGATAAAAAAAGGCATCCTCACTTCCACCAAGGACAAGAAAGATGCACCAGAGGGTCTATGGGCCAAATGCCCTTCGTGTAAATATACCTGCACCATTTCTGAACTGGGAGAAAATAAATTCGTGTGCCCCCGTTGTGAATACCACCACCGCATTGGCAGTGAAGAATATTTTGCCATCATCTTTGATAACAACCATTACACGGAATTATTCGCCAATATCCGTTCAAAGGATTTCCTGGGCTTTGTTGACCTGAAGCCCTATAGTAAAAGATTGGAAGACGCTTATGCCAAAACGGATATCCATGATTCCATTACCGTGGCACATGGACAGGTGAATGGTAACGACCTGGTGATCGCCTGTATGGATTTTGAATTCATAGGCGGCAGCTTGGGCAGCGTGATGGGAGAAAAGATATCAAGGGCCTGCGACTATTGCATCAAAAACGGCGTTCCCTTTATGATCATCAATAAAAGTGGCGGCGCACGTATGATGGAGAGCGCTTTCTCGCTGATGCAACTGGCCAAAACATCTGGTAAGCTTTCGCAGCTGAGCGATGCAAAGATCCCTTACATTTCTTTGTGCACTGATCCTACTTTTGGCGGCACCACCGCTTCTTTCGCCATGCTGGGCGATATCATCTGCGCTGAACCCGACGCCCTTATTGGTTTTGCGGGACCCAGGGTGATCAAGGAAACCATTAAAAAAGAACTGCCCGAAGGTTTCCAGCGAAGTGCATTTGTTATGGAGCATGGCTTTTTGGATTTTATCGTTTCCCGGAAAGAATTAAAAGAAAAACTGGGTACCCTCTTGAAATTATTTAAAGACTGATCTTTTTCAACTCCATTCACAACTGCCCGCCTGTTTTATCCGTATATGCTTTTGTGATAAGATCAAATATTAAAATTGCCTTTACTTTGCTGTTAATTTGCTGGTTTAGCTTTTTAAAAGCCCAACCGATCGATAACGGTTCCACCTTCAGAAACATCAGCCATAACAGTTATTTTCGTTTTCATTACGACAATGATTATTTTACCAAAACAGATGAGTACTATACGCAGGGTATTTCGCTGGAGTATGTGTATCCCTCCATAAAAAAAATGCTGTTGGTAAAATTATTATGGAAGCCTTATCAAACTTATCCACAATATGGAGTTGGTCTTAACCTGTTTGCGTACACCCCTACCAGTATACAAAGTGACAGCATTTTATACGGTGACAGGCCCTTTGATGCCAATATTTCTTTTAAAACTTTTCTTATTCAGTTTGATGATGTACACCGGCAAGAGGTATCTACGGCATTCAGCATTGGTATTATGGGGCCGGCGGCACTGGGCAATGAAATACAAACCGGTATTCATCGCTGGCTGAAAAATCCATTGCCTCATGGCTGGCAGTACCAGGTACAAAACGACATCATTATCAACTACCAGTTGAATTATGAAAAACAATTATTCTCCGTCCGAAATAATTTTTTATTTAACACCACTGCTGCTGCTGCATTGGGCACACTGAATGATAAGTTAAGTGGCGGATTTAATTTTATGGCTGGCAGTTTTAACAAAAGGTATTCACCCGTTACCCGCAATAAGAGAAAAGCCGAATATTATTTATATGGACAAAGCCGGATACATCTTATCGGTTACGATGCCAGCATGCAGGGTGGGCTATTTAACAGGAAAAACCCTTATACCATCTCCGGTGACCATGTTGCCAGGGTCACATTTCAGGCCGATGCCGGTATTATTGTGAATTTTAAAAACCTATGCCTCTCTTATACCCAGTCTTTTCTTACCAAAGAATTCCGAACCGGCAAATACCATCGCTGGGGAGGCGTAAGTGTTGGGGTTGCTTTATAACAGGCATAGTTTAACACTGTTTAAACCCTTTTTTACAGGATTCAATATTGTATTAAATTTTTCATCGGTATTTTATTATCTCTGTCTCCTATTACCTTTGCCAAATGGAAATCAGCAACCGCAAAGCTTACCACGACTATTTTTTTGAAGATACCTATATCGCGGGCCTGGTGCTGGCCGGAACGGAGATCAAATCACTTCGTGCGGGCAAGGCGAGTTTTAATGACAGTTACTGCATCTTTAGCAGGGGTGAGCTGTATGTAAAGAGCCTGCACATTTCCGAATACGCTTTCGGCACACATTCCAACCATGAACCCCTGCAGGAAAGGAAATTATTATTGAATAAAAGGGAACTGCGCAAACTGGAAGCCAGGATCAAAGAAAAAGGTTATTCCATCATCCCGCTGAAGATATTTCTCACCGAAAAAGGATTTTTTAAAATGGAGATCGGACTCGGAAAGGGCAAAAAACATTTCGACAAACGCGATAGTATCAAGGAAAGAGAGCAGGACAGGGATATTAAGCGAAAATTTGGTTTATAGTTTGGGTTGGGAGTTTTGGGTTTTTGCAGTAACCGATGCACGATTAAACTGAAAACTCAAATCAGAAAATTAACACTCACTCAAACTCAGCGGCACATTTACCGCCAGTCCGCCATCTGAGGTCTCTTTATATTTACTGTTCATATCAATGGCTGTTTCCCACATGGTCCTGATCACTTCATCCAGGCTCACTTTTGCATAATCGGGCGAGCTTTGCAATGCCAGCTGGCTGGCGGTGATGGCCTTGATGGCACCCATGGTATTGCGCTCGATGCAGGGTATCTGCACCAGTCCACCCACGGGATCGCAGGTCATGCCCAAATGGTGCTCCATGGCGATCTCCGCGGCCATCAGGGCCTGGCGCTGGGTGCCACCCATCCCCTCGGTGAGTGCGGCCGCGGCCATGGCGCTGCTAACGCCGATCTCGGCCTGACAGCCACCCATAGCCGCAGATATGGTAGCCCCTTTTTTGAAGATGCTTCCCACTTCAGCGGCGGTCAGCAAAAAATGAATGATCTTATCTTCTGTGTTGCCGTTGCAGAAAGAGATATAATATAACAACACGGCGGGAATTACACCGGCCGCACCGTTAGTGGGCGCTGTAACCACCCTGCCGAAACTTGCATTCTCCTCATTCACCGCCAGTGCGAAGCAACTCACCCAATCCAGGATATATTTAAAATCATTGCCCCCTTCGCGGATCACCGATAACCAGCCTTCCTGGTCATGGTATATTCTTCCATTCACCAGTTTCTTATTCAGCCCCGCCCCGCGCCGCTTTACCTGCAGGCCTCCGGGCAATATCCCTTCGGTATGGCAACCCCTGTAAATACATGCACACATGACCTTCCATATGTTCAGTAACCCTTCCCTGGTCAATTTTTCAGAACGCCAGGCGCTTTCATTTTCCAGTACCACGTCACTGATGCTGTGTCCAGTCTTCATACACCAGTGCAACAATTCATTGGCCGTATTGATGGGAAATGGAAGTTCGATCCCGGATAAGGCATTGGGTGTTTCCATTTCTTTTACCACAAAACCACCGCCTATGGAATAATAGGTTTCCGCGAAACTTTCACCCCCCGGAAGATTGACCAGGAAGGTGAGCGCATTGGGATGAAAAGGCAATGATTCACTGTAAAGGAATTCAATGTCTTCCATCGGGTCAAAATCAATTTCGTGTTTTCCGGCGAGCAGTATTTTTTTCATCCCCTTGATATCGGCCATCTTGGCGTTGATATTATGCACGTCAAAATGAACGGGGTCTTCACCGCTGAGTCCAAGTTGAACGGCAATATCGGTGCCGTGCCCGATACCGGTCTTGGCCAATGAACCATAGAGGAGTACCTGTATGCTTTGTACCGCATCCAGCAGGTTTTTTCCCAGCAACCCTGCCGTAAAACGCTGCGCCGCACGCCAGGGCCCAAGCGTATGGCTGCTGGAGGGGCCCACCCCAATCTTGAACATGTCGAAAACTGAAATTGCTTCGTGACTCAAAGGACAGGTATTTTAATAAAATTTAAAAAATAATGAAAGGGGAAGGAATATAAAATTCATTGAACGGTTTCGGGGTCATCCTGACCGGCCATCCCCGCTTTTCGCTCTTTACTTTTCAGCTCTTCATACAGTTGTTCATTCATTTCCCATTTGTACTGCATCCTGAAAAAGGAAAAGAAAAGGATGCAAAGAAAAACGGCGATCACCACCGATACATAAGCGCTTCCCATACTTTGTGAGATCCGCGTGTACCATTCAGGAAAAAAAATATACACCACGAAAAGCAGCAACAGGATGGGCAGGCTAAAGAGCATGGCCACGGGCAAGCCGCTCAACAACTTACTGCTAACCGTCTTCTGTTTTGCCCTTACCTTTTCCCAATAAACGATGAACTGCCGGTCTTTTTCTGAAAGCATGCTGCAAAACTAAGGCAAATACACTACTACTTTGCCATGTTGCGAATATCTTGTAGGTTTGTTAACCTCAACATTCGGGAATGAAAATAGAACAATTACTCGTTCAGCATTTTTACAATTCAAGGGAGATCGCTTTGCAGGGTTTGGGAACTTTCAAACTTTCTCCCGATTTTGTGTTGCCTTCTGAAAGCGATAAAGAAGTGGTGATGCCCGAACATGCCATTTCCTTTCAATACAACACCAAGGCAACGGAGGATGACGCGCTGATCAATTTCATCGTTCAGCAAACGCGAAAGATAAAACCCCTTGCTTCCGCCGACCTGGATTCTTACCTGGTGCTGGGCAAGCAATTCTTAAATATCGGAAAACCTTTTACCATCGAAGGACTGGGCACACTGGAAAAAAGCCAGCAGGGAGATTACGAATTCAAACAGGGACATTATGCCAATGTAAAATTAGAAGCAGCCCCAGCCGCATTAAAAGAAAAAGCCGATGGCGATGATATCTCCTTCGCGGCGATAAGGCATCGTTCCGGCGGCAACAGGAAGGGTTTATGGATAGTACTTGCCCTGGTACTGCTCGGGCTTATCGGATGGGGGAGCTGGTATTTACTGCACAAGAAGAAAAATGCAGATGTAGAACCCCCCGCAACAAACAATACTGAACAAGCTGTTCCCGGGGTCATAATGCCAACGGATACCACCCAATTGGCCCTGGCAAAAAAAGATTCAATACCCCCCCCACCGGTTCCAAAGGCACCCAATGATGAGTACACTTTTAAAGTGGTATTTAAGGAAACGATCGATAAGGAAGCGGCTATATTAAAGATGAAGGAACTTACCGCCCGCAAGCACCTGGTGATCATGTACACCAAAGATTCGGTCTATTATAAACTGGCCGAACCTTTTAAACGGCCACTTTCAGATACCACCCGGGTAAGAGACTCGCTCAATAAATTTTTTTACAAGGACAAGGCACATATTGAATTGAACTGATTGATATTGTTTAATGCAGGCAAGTATCCCCACTTATGCAGCAACCGGTCCGGAAAACGCTAAGCATCGCCTTTTGGCTCTTATGCCTTTTAGATATCACCGCCATCACCAGTGGGTTCTTGCCGCTGCACTATGTCGTAAAACCTTTACTGGTTCCGGTACTGATACTGGTGTTATTTTTTACGGACAACGGTATGCCCGGAAAAAAATGGCTGATCACCGGGCTGACCTTTTCCTGGGCGGGAGATGTATCCTTACTTTTTGAAACAAAACTGCCGCTCGCCTTTATCATCGGACTGGTTTGTTTTTTGACCACCCATATTTTTTATATTATTTTCTTTCTTCGAGTCCGTTCAACAAAGGCCTCGCTGCTCAAAAAAAAATCCCTCTTCCTATTGCTTGTGATAGGATACGGTGTAGCCCTGGTATGGCTTCTCTACCTGCACCTGGGCGATCTCCGGCTGCCTGTGATCGTCTATGCCTCGGTGATCTGCGCCATGCTGCTTGCCAGCATTCATGTGTATTCAAGGGTCGGTAAGCCCGCAGGGAACTATTACTGCATGGGCGCCGCCGCATTTGTTTTATCCGATTCCCTGCTCGCCATCAATAAATTTTATCAGCCATTTGCATTCGCAGGAGCGTTGATCATGCTAAGCTATTGTGCGGCGCAGTATTTTATTGTGAGGGGGTTTGTGGAGCAGAAGGAGGTTGATGCCGGATACTAGATACTGGATGCCGGATACTGGATACTGGATACTGGATAGCACTTCAAAATTTCAGAGACCTTATCCAGTATCCGGCATCCAGTATCAATTTTTACCTCCTCACAAATTCCCGCCATACTTCCTCTTGAAATAAAAATAAAACGGTATGCCTGTTGCAGTAAGCGCAACGCCAAACAGGGAATTGATGATATGCGTATTGCCGGCAATATAATCACTGATATCATTGCGCAGGGTCATCACCAGGTAAAAAGTGGTACACATTAATGCGATGAGGGGAACTAACGGGTAGCCCCACACTCTGTAAGGCCGTTCGGCATCAGGCATTTTTTTTCGCAATACAAATACGCCGGTCACCAATAACAGGTTAAAAAGCCAGGTCACAAAAATGTACATGTTGGCCAGGATATCGAAGGAGCCGCTGAATACCATTACGATCATCCAGCAGAGGTGTAAAAGCAGTGCGTTGCCGGGTGTATTGAACCGGGGATGCACTTTCCCTGCGAATGCGAAGAATTTTCCCTCATGGGCCATGGCGAAGGTCATACGTGGCGGAGCCAGTATACTGGCATTGGTTACTCCCAATACGGATAAGCAGATCAGGAAAGCGATGATGCCGCCCCCAATGGTGCCAAATGCTTTTTCAGCAGCATCGGATGCAACCAGTTTACTTTTTGCCATTTCATCCACGGGCAGCATGTACATCATGGCCGCGCTGATCAGCAGGTATATAGCGATACAGGTGAAGAGGCCGATGAACAAACTCCGGGGAATATTTTTTTGCGGATCTTTTATCTCTCCCGCGATATTGATCATATTACCCCACCCGTCATAAGCCTGTAAAGCGCCATTGCTGGCCGCCACCATGGCCGCGATCAATGCAAATCCCATTGGTTTTACGGCGGAAGACTGGGTGACGAAATTCTTCAGCGAACCGTCTTTTGAAAAGAACAATCCGCCGATGAGCAATACGATGGCAAGCACTTTGGCGGCGGTAAACAATACCTGCACCATGCCTCCGCCCCTTGTGCTGCGATAACTGATGATGGTAAGGATGACAAGCAGGATGACCGTCAGTATTTTCACCCCGAAATTTTCCAGTGGCAGTATGTCCCCGATGAACGGGACATGCAATACCAGCGATTGTTCGATCGCCGGAGAAAACCTGGGCAACTTAAAAAAGTATTCGGCATACTGCGAACAGATGAAAGCGATTCCAGCAGTTCCGGCCGTATTGATCACAGCGAAATTCGCCCAGCCATAGAGGTAGGCCCAGAAATCACCATACATTTTGCGCATGAAAAAATACTGGCCGCCCGTTTCGGGTAACATGGCGCCCACTTCCGCATTCACCATCGCTACAAAAAGCGTGAGCACACCCCCGATCACCCAAACCAGTAATATTTGTAAAGGAGAACCCAGTAAGGAAGCCATCTCAGCCGGCCGCATGAAAATACCCGAACCAATAACGCTTCCGATCACCAGGGAAGTAGCCGTATATAATCCAATGGTACGTTGAAATGTGGGGCGGCCTTGCATTAAATGAATGTAGGATTAATTTGGAAAAACAACAAATGATCCACTGTCGCAGTTATATCCCTGTCGGTCCCGATTGCTATCGGGACAAACCCCGACAGCGGATTTCAATGAATAGTATTTACATTCGTAATTGAATTAAATAAAATGACAAAAGAAGAATTATTAAAGGAACTTCAATGCGATACCTATGTGATGATCAGGCCCTCTCCCATTGAAGGTATCGGCGTTTTCGCCCTCATTGACATTCCAAAAGGCTGCAGGAATATGTTCAGCAAACCCGATCCAAACGATCACTGGATAACCATTTCCAAAGAAGCCGTTGGCACCATGCCCGAACATACCAGGTTTTTAGTGGAGAATTATTGCCTCTATGATGAAGCCAGTTATTTTGTGCCCGACCATGGTTTCAAAAAAATGGACCTGGTGAATTTTTTAAATCATTCGGATTCACCCAATCTTATCTCCATCAATGAAGGTGAATATTTTGAAGCCACCAGGGATATCAGCGCGGGAGAAGAACTGCTGATCGATTATGGAGAAATTGTGGATAGCGAATAATTTATTTTCAGTTTCGATGGGTATGCCCATCCCCAGGAAGCATATAATTACTCCCGGCTTCTAACTGTAACTGCCAACTTTTTCTACTCCTCCTTATTTCGTACATTTGCCACATAAAAAAATTATGAGTGATAACCTTTATATTGACCTGTTAAAAAAAGTTTTGATCGATTATCACCGGATGGAAATGGGCGAAACACCTCCCATCAAAATGAATAAGGGGCATAAACCCAGGTATATGCTGCTTTACCTGCTGGAACGCATATTAAGGAAAAGCGATTTTACCATCCGGGAAAAAATTCCGTATAACAAGCAAAGAAGAATGTTGGGGCTCGATTGGCCCGCTTACGCGGATTCCATGATCGGCCTGAAGCGCATGGACAACATCGAATTTTGCGTGAACGACACCATCAAAAACAATATCCCCGGCGACCTCATTGAAACAGGTGTTTGGAGGGGTGGCTCGGTAATATTTATGAAGGCTCTCTTAAAAGTAGCGGGCGTAAAAGATAAGATCATTTGGGCGGCAGATTCATTTGAGGGATTACCCAAACCCGATGAAGAAAAATATGCGGCCGACAAAGGCGACAACCATTATACGTTATCAAACGTACTCGCCATTTCAGAAGAACAGGTACGATACAATTTTGAAAAGTATGGCCTGCTCGATGACCAGGTTAAGTTCTTAAAAGGCTGGTTCAAGGATACCTTACCCACGGCGCCTATTGAAAAGCTTTCCATCTTACGTTTGGATGGTGATATGTATGAATCCACCATCAATGCGCTGGATAACCTATACCCGAAACTATCCGTTGGCGGCTATCTCATCATCGATGATTTTGGTGCCGTGCCGGGATGTAAAAAAGCGGTCATGGATTACAGGCAGCAACATAATATCACGGAAGAGATCATCGATATCGATGGCTCCGGCGCTTTCTGGAAACGATTGAATTAAACGGTGCTGGTCATATCAATGCGGCATCCACTATGCCGTCCTGGGAGTTGATATGAACACGGTGTTTTGGCGGATGATGACGCTGAGGAGGATGAATAAGCTCATGATGCATAAAATGCAACTATCACGGAGGCATAAAAAACTACTGGCATTCGCTCTCTTGGCTTTACTGCTGGGCTTTATCAATTATTATTTATTTGTTCCCCGGCTATACCTGTTCAGGCTCATTCCCCTTCCGCCGGAGAAAACATATTATATACCGAATGCATTTATAAGGCACTTCATGACCGGCTATTTTTCAGACGCCTGCTGGTGCACTGCCTTATACCTGGTAACGGTGATCTTAGCTGAATTAAACTACTTGCAAATCACCGGAAAAATAATTATTTTGTCCTTACCTTTTTGCATTGAATTTGCCCAGTATTTTAAACTCATCCCGGGCATCTTTGATTGGTTCGACCTGCTCACCTATGGAATCATATTAATTGTGTTCTTTAAAATGTTTCAAGTATTAAAACCTACCAGACATGAAAAAATATAGATCGACACTTTTAACACTAGCTGTTGCAGGCTTGTTTTTTTTAATGGCGCTGGCCTGTGCCACTTCAAAACCCAGGTACAGCAAACCAGTTACCTATCCCTGCGTGCATTATGCCGGTTTAACTTATAGCCCGATCCTTCTCAAGATCAATATCAGCGCTAACTATAACATGAAAGACATTACTACCGTCAGGCAGAATGATCCTTCCATGATAATGGATGCCCTGACCAAACTTAACTACAGTTATAAACTAGCAGACGGTGTCAGACCCAACCTGGTATTGAATGTTACCTATACCAATGACGGATATGATCATTACGGAGTGAACCTGTATGTTGACTGGCAGGGCCAGGCTAACTTCACCATCACATTGGCCAACAATTATATAACCGGAAGGCAACTGATCGATGATATGGCCGCTGAACTCAACCGCTGGGTCACCAATGGATGGCATTCGGGTACCTGCAACTGATCATTACGGTCTTCATTTTTTTTATACAAAAAAATCCCTCCTGCATTCCTGCAGGAGGGACTGTATTTTATACTGCCGGCTGATAACTGCCGACTGCCAAATTTCTTAATATCCTCCCATTCCACCCATATCCGGCGCACCATGGCCATGCGCTTCTTCTTTCTTCGGTTTGTCTGCGATCACACATTCGGTGGTGAGCATCATACCCGCAATCGAAGCGGCATTTTCCAAAGCCACGCGGCTTACTTTCGTGGGATCGATAACTCCCGCCTTGAAAAGATTTTCATACACTTCCGTGCGGGCATTGAAACCATAATCGCCTTTTCCTTCCTTGATCTTTTGGATAACAATGGAACCATCGATACCCGCATTGGCGGTCAAACAACGGATGGGTTCTTCCAGCGCACGACGCACGATGGCCATACCGGTTTGCTCATCCGCGATCTGACCCCTCACTTTCGGGTCAAGACTTGCGGCGGCACGGATATATGCTACTCCTCCACCCGGCACGATACCTTCTTCAACCGCAGCCCTGGTGGCATGTAAAGCGTCATCAACACGGTCCTTCTTTTCCTTCATTTCGGTTTCAGTGGCGGCGCCAATATACAATACCGCAACACCACCGGCCAATTTTGCCAAACGCTCCTGCAGTTTTTCCTTATCATAATCAGATGTGGTCACTTCTACCTGTGCCTTGATCTGGTTAACCCTTGCCGTTATGTCTTTCTTCGCGCCCTTACCGCCAACGATGGTGGTATTGTCCTTATCGATCGTGATGCTTTCGGCCGTACCCAAATAAGTAAGGTCGGCATTTTCAAGTTTGAATCCCTGTTCTTCGCTTACCACGATACCTGAAGTTAAGATCGCGATATCCTGTAGCATTTCTTTTCTTCTGTCGCCAAAACCCGGTGCTTTTACCGCGGCCACTTTAATGGTGCCACGCAGTTTATTCACCACCAGTGTTGCCAATGCTTCGCCTTCCAGGTCCTCAGCAATGATCACCAGCGGACGGCCCGATTGAGCCACTTTCTCAAGAATATGAAGTATATCCTTCATGGTAGATATCTTCTTGTCGTAAATTAAAATGTATGGATTGCTTAATTCAGCCTGCATTTTTTCGCTGTTCGTAACGAAATACGGAGAAATATATCCGCGGTCGAACTGCATGCCTTCCACGATATCAACCGTGGTATCGGTACCCTTAGCTTCTTCAACGGTGATCACGCCTTCCTTGCCCACTTTGGCGAAAGCTTCGGCGATCAGTTTACCAATGGCCTCGTCGTTATTGGCGGAGATGGTGGCCACCTGCTGAATTTTTTTACTGTCGTTTCCAACGGTCTGCGTCTGTCCCTTCAGGTGTTCTACCACCAGGCTTACCGCTTTATCAATACCGCGTTTCAAGTCCATTGGGTTGGCGCCTGCTGCCACCATTTTCAATCCTTCACTGATGATGCTCTGTGCCAGAACCGTTGCGGTGGTGGTGCCATCACCGGCGATATCGGCCGTTTTGGAAGCCACTTCCTTCACCATCTGCGCGCCCATGTTCTCAATGGGGTCTTCCAGTTCTATTTCCTTGGCTACGGTAACGCCGTCCTTGGTAACGGTTGGCGCGCCAAACTTGCGTTCTATAACAACATTGCGGCCCTTGGGGCCCAGGGTTACTTTTACGGCGTCGGACAGGGTGTCAACGCCTTTTTTCATTTTATTCCTTGCTTCAATATCGAAGAATATTAATTTAGACATGGTAT
>JAYWAZ010000204.1:0-4564 GCA_043781975.1 Bacteroidota bacterium | reverse complement strand
TTTGTAACGGGTTTCAAATACTTTGCGAAAGCGGCTTATTACCGGGAGTGCTTTTACGCAACGGTCAACAACAATTTGTCTGTAAGAATGTTTTTATCAAAGAAGCCGCTTCGGAAGGAAGCATGCCGCTTAAGATACCCGTTGCTCATGGAGAGGGGAGGTATTTTGCAAATGATGCCACACTGGAAGAACTGGAAATGCACCGGCAGGTGATCTACCGCTATTGTGATGAAAAAGGAAGTATCACTCCATCCTCCAATCCCAACGGCGCCATTCATAACATAGCGGGTATCTGTAACAGGGAGCGGAACGTATTTGGCATGATGCCGCATCCCGAAAGGGCCTGTAATATCGCCCTGGCAAATGAAGATGGTAAAAAGGTATTCAATCATTTGTTCGGTATAAATTAAAGTTAAATAGGGCGATGGGTCATGGTTCGGACAAATAGCCGTTTAATATTCCCTAATTTTGTGTTTGAAAAGAATGAATATGAAAAAGTTGATTTTGGGTTCTGTTTTTATGTTGATCGCCGGGATAGCCAGTGCACAGGTGCTTACTCCCGTGGTGTGGAGCTTTAACGCTAAAAAGGTCGCCGATAAAACCTATGAAATACACCTGGTAGCCACCATTCAAAACGGCTGGCATTTGTATTCACAAACACAACCGGCCGATGCCATCAACGTCCCTACTGAAATAACTTTCGGAAAGAACCCCTTGCTTAAACTTGACGGCAAAACAAAGGAAAGCGGGAAGATGGAAGTGTTCACGGATAAAAAACTGGGCATATCTGCCAACCAGTACAAAGACAAGGTCGAGTTCATACAAAAAATCAAAGTAAGATCGAACGTAAAGACCAACGTGGTGGGCAGCGTGGAATTTCAAACCTGTGACGATAAGAAATGCCTGCCACCGAAAAAACTGGATTTTTCAGTAGCATTAAGATAAATGATCCAATTCGAATGTTTTTGCCGGGTTCATTTTACAGGACTCGTTTTTTTGTAAAAGAATGTCATGCGCTTCATCCGATTCATTACCACTGCTTTTTTGCTTTTTCTGTTCCAGGCATCCTGCTTTTCGCAGGAATTTTCCGCCGTATCGGTATACCATTGGAATGTAAAAGCCAGTAAGCTGGCCGATAGTAAATACGTGATTGTCTTTACCTCTCCCGGCGCTGCAGGCACGCAATTATTTGCTCCCGCACAGGATCTTGACGGAACATTATCTGCCGATCTTAGTTTATCAGATTCAACGATCGTAGTTGAAAGTTTTGCTTCAACAGGAAAAAATACAAAGATCATCTCACCTGTTTTCGGTAATAAAACGTTTTCCGTTTCAGAAGGCGCAGTGGAATGGAAGGCAGTGATCCGTTTTAAAGACAAGGTTCCGGCGGTCCTCCTGGGGAAACTCTCGGTCTTTTTTAACCGTGGGGAAGAATTCTTACCCGATCCACCCTTCAATTTCAATGTAGTGATGGAAGGCGGAACAATAGCCGGGTCCAGGATAAAAATAAATTCGATCGATATCAAACACCCGGTAAACAACTGCGGGGACGATGGCACGGAGAACAAAAGCCTTTTTGCCATCTTTTTACTGGGATTGCTGGGTGGGTTGATCGCACTGATCACACCCTGTGTATTCCCGATGATACCGGTTACGGTTACCTTCTTCACCAAAAAATCGCAGGACAGGAAAAAGGGTATCGCAAATGCCGCCCTTTACGGTGTTTTTATTTTCCTGATCTATGTGGTGATCACTATTCCCTTTCATATCGCCGGTAAAACCATCAGTCCGGAAATATTTAATAATATTTCCACCAATGTATGGCTCAACCTGGTCTTCTTCGCCGTCTTCGTTTTGTTTGCACTTTCATTTTTTGGCTTCTTTGAGATCGGTTTGCCTTCATCACTGGCCAATAGAACGGATTCAAGGTCGGGTCTCGGAAATTTATCAGGCATATTCTTCATGGCAGGCACCCTGGCCATTGTTTCTTTTTCCTGTACCGGTCCGATACTGGGTACCCTGCTGGCCAATGTGGCCAATGAAGGCCCCTGGCCGCTAACGGTGGGGGCTGCGGGTTTTGGACTGGCGCTGGGCCTTCCCTTTGCATTGTTCGCCATGTTTCCAAACTGGTTGCACTCTTTGCCCAAATCAGGCGGATGGATGACCGATGTAAAAGTGGTGCTTGGTTTCATTGAACTGGCGCTGGCCGTAAAATTCCTGGCCAACGCGGATAATGTTGAACAATGGGGCATATTGAAAAGAGAAATATTCATCGGCGCCTGGGTCATCATCGCGGCGGCGATCGTTTTTTACCTGCTGGGATGGCTGCGGATCGGCCATAGCCCTAAAGTGAAAAAGTTTTCTGTATTTCGGATCGCATTCATCCTGTTATTCGCAGGTACGACCGTTTACCTGCTTCCGGGGCTTACCAATACAAAATGGGCCAACCTCCGGTTAATGAGCGGCTTTCCCCCACCGTTATCTTATAGCGTTTATAATCATCACGTCTTGATCACTTCAGGCATAAAACCCATGCATAATGATTATGAAACGGCGCTGGCGAGGGCCAGGGCGGAGAACAAGCCATTATTGATCGATTTCACCGGCTGGGCCTGCGTGAACTGTAGGCGTATGGAAGAAAAAGTATGGACCAACCGGGAAGTGGATAGCCTGATGCGCAATGAATTCGTGGTAGTTTCACTTTACGTTGACGAAAGGACGAAGCTGCCTCCTACGGAACAAACGGTATTTAATACGGCTTCGGGCTCCGTTAAATCCATCATCAGCGTGGGTGATAAATGGGCTACTTTTCAAACAGAGAATTTTGGCGCCACTTCCCAGCCCCAATATGCGATCATAAGTCCGGGTGAAACCGCATTGACCAAAACCAAGTTTTATACGCCCGATCCGCAAAAATTCGCCGACTGGCTAAAATGCGGCCTCCAGGCGATGAGCAGGAAATAAAAAAAACCTCCGGAATTTCCAGGAGGTTTTTCAGTGCTGTTTGGGGGTTAGTAGAATCTATAATGCAATTTGTTTTTCTGTCATCATTTTGCGAAGGTTGATCAGGCCATAACGCATGCGTCCCAGTGCAGTGTTGATGCTGCATTTGGTAAGGTCTGCGATCTCTTTAAAGCTGAGGTCGGCGTAGTGGCGTAAAATGATCACTTCGCGTTGATCTTCGGGTAGCATATCTACCATTTTCCTTACTCTTTCATGGCTTTGGCCGGCCATCATGCACTGATCGGCACCGGGCTCGGAAAAATTAAGCACTTCAAAAATGTCGCGGTCATCGCTGGTTTTGATAGAGGGGCTGCGCTTGACCTTTCTGAAATGGTCAACACACATGTTGTGTGCGATACGCATGGCCCAGGGCAGGAATTTACCTTCATCGGTGTAACGGCCGCCCTTCAGTGTGTCGATGACCCGGATAAATACGTCCTGGAAAATGTCTTCGGCCAGGTACCTGTCTTTAACCAATAAATAAATGGAGGTGTAAATCTTGTCCTTGTAACGCATGATAACGGTTGCAAGTGCATTAGCATCGCCTTCCATATATAAATGGATGAGCTGCTGGTCGGTAAGGTTGTTTAGGCATTTCATAAACTTCTACAGTTTTTGGTTTAGGATTTAGATACATAACCAATAAAAGGGGAAAAATTGACGTAGAAGTCTTGAAGATAGGCATCGACGGTTTTTCACTTTACTGGATATTGGAATGTGAAAGTAATGATAAATTTTAAACCGCCAAACTTTTTTTAAACTTTTTTTGAGACTTGAAAATAAGTCAAGTATTTATACGTTGCTTCAGGCCGGGGCTATTTTAAGAAGATTTTCACAATTTTACGATAGCGCCGGTCCAAGATTGTATTTTTGCCAACTATACAATGGAACCGAAAATAGTTGAAAAAAAAATACAGGCAAAGCATGTAAAACAACCCGATGGGATCTTCATCAGCGGGGCGAGAGTGCATAATCTTAAGGATGTTACTGTTACCATTCCACGCAACAAATTGACCGTGGTCACGGGAGTTTCAGGTTCGGGGAAATCATCGCTAACCATCGATACCTTGTTTGCCGAGGGGCAGCGGCGTTATGCCGAGAGCCTCAGCGCATATGCCCGACAGTTCATGCAGCGCATGAATAAACCGGATGTGGATTTTATCAAAGGATTATGCCCGGCCATCGCTATTGAACAAAAAGTAATCACCCGAACACCAAGGAGTACCGTGGGCAGCATGACGGAGATCTATGATTATCTGCGCCTGCTTTATGCCAGGGTTGGCAAAACCATTTCGCCATTGAGTGGCAGGGAAGTGAAGAAAGATGATGTGGCCGACGTGGTAATAGCGATCGAAGCACAGCCCCAGGGTGAAAAACTGCTGATATTGATCCCTTTTAAAAAACAAAAACACAGGGAACTGAAGGAAGAGTTGAATATCCTCTTGCAAAAAGGGTTCAGCCGGCTCTATGATGGAAAAGAGATCATAAGGATCGAAGATCTGCTGGAATCAAAGAAAGTATTTTTCCCTAAACTACAGTTATACATTCTTATTGACCGCCT
>JAYWAZ010000203.1:0-4567 GCA_043781975.1 Bacteroidota bacterium | reverse complement strand
GCTTTGGCGGAGACGGTGAAACCAAGACAACCACCTGGCTGAAAAATGACCTGGTGAAGACCTTCTCTGAAACCGAAATGGGCAGGACCACCACCATCCGTGATAACAGCAAAAAAATGACCACAACCATCATGGAGATGATGGGAAAGAAAATGGGATTTTACGCCTCGGATTCTGACCAGGCGATTATACGTAAACGTATGGACAGCATGATGCAAAGCAGGAACCCGAATGGCAGGCAGGTATCATCGGATACTACATCTGTAAGCGTGATCCATTATTTTGAAGAAACCAGGAAGATAGCGGGCTATGATTGCAAAAAGGCCCTGATCGTGACCACCCGTGCCAATGGCAAATCAGATACCACCACTGTTTGGTATGCTCCCGAAATGAAGCTGACGGGCATTATCAGCACCGGCGGCAGTTTTGGCGGATTCGGCGGGTTCAGCCCGCAGGCAGCAGGCCCCTCTCCCCTGGAAGGCCTTAATGGTTTCCCCATGCAGTACGAACGCAACATGAACCGGGGCAGGAAAATGACCGTAGTGGTGACCAAACTGGTAACCGATAAGGAGATCACAGATAAAGAATTCGAGATACCCAGGGATATTGATCTGAAATCAGTAAAAGACATGCAGAACGGCCCCGGCGGATTTCAGATGAGGATCGGGGGATAAAGTTTACACCTTTCAATCAAGGTGTAAACTTTATGATCCATTTAATTGATCGCCTCTTTTTTCGCCTTGTACTCCGCTGATTTCTTTGGATCCAACTTCACACGGTATATTTCTATCAGCATGTCGTAGGCCTGTTTGTAATTAACTTTTTCGTTGTTCTTCAGTTTGGGTATTTTCCCAAAAAGGTCAACGGCGGCTTCCGCATAAGGGATGCAGTCATCCAAAGCCTTTTTGGAGGCAGTGATCAGTTCGTTCTTTTTCTTAACGTCATCCGGTTTCATACCCTTGATCTTGGTGGCCGCCTCGGTGAAATCAAAGGAATTGTTGTAATAATAATTGGCAAGCATCATGTTCGCGTCGGGAGTCGATTTAATGGAAATGACCTTTTTGAAAAGCTCGGGTATCTTGTTTTTATAAGCCTCCTTATTTTCACTTTTTTCTTCTGAATAAACGAACCTGTTGAGTTCTACGCCGTAATTGAAGAAGAGCACATAACTGTTCGGGTATTTTGCGGTCAGTTCATCATATTTTTTGAACAGATCGGCATTGGTTAGTCCCTGCGTGGCGTATTCGATATCGATCGCCTCCCAGAACTGGTCGTCCGGGAAATACTTCCTGCCTTTTTCGAGGTATTCTGTGAAATGGGCCTGGTCCTTGGCTTCCTTATAATACAATACGATACCTTCATAAGCCGAAAGGTACTTGGGGTCGGTGATGTTCGCATCTATGATCCTTTTATAAAAATTGACCACTTCATTGTTCTTTTTGAGCTCATTGCCCAGGATCACCAGGTTCCATACCAGGTCGGTATCCAGCGCGGTGAGTATCTTTGCCCCCTTTGGCGGATCCAGCTTATTGGAATAGATATAATCATGCACATCCAACGCGTTGGTAAAATTGGCGTAGGATTCTTCATAATTCTTACTGTTGTAAGACTTGATGGAAAAATCATAGAAAACAAAATAGACGTTGTAAATGGTTGAATTGTTTTCCTCCTTCGTCAGTTTAGCCTTGGGGTCCAGCGTCAGGTATTTCTTGACCGCGTTGAATGATTCCAGGTTGATTTCTCTTCCGGTACTGATGGCGCGGCCTGAATCCCTTGACACCACATTGTAAATATAGGCCTTGTAATACCAAGCCTCGGCGTTCGATTCATTGCCCGTTTTAGTTAAGAATTTGTCAATGGCTTCCTTGCCCTTTACGAATTGGTTCAGCAATACATAGGTCCGGATTTCCTCGATGTTCTGGGCCATCGCCGCCCCTGCCCCGATCAGGAATGAAACAATAAAAAAGATCTTCTTCATGCTTTATTTTTTTAAGTTGTTAAAGATATTGGTTAATTGAATATAAGGATGAAATTTAAGTGGTTTTTTCATAAATCCCGTTAACTTTTATCGCAGCTTCGATCACTGTGGTTTATCCATGATTTTCTAATGCAAAGTTGTGTAAATTACAGATTCATTTTTACCGGTTGATCGCACAGCACACCATACAGCAAATACTGAGCCGCATCGATATCGTGGAGATCGTGGGTTCCTTTGTAAAACTCAAGAAGCGGGGCGCCAATTACCTGGGCCTGTGCCCTTTTCACAATGAGAAGACGCCTTCCTTTACCGTTTCACCTTCCAAGGAGATCTATAAGTGTTTTGGTTGCGGCCGCAGCGGCAACAGCATCAGCTTTTTAATGGAGCACGAAAAATACAGCTACGCCGAATCCCTTCGCTGGCTGGCCGCCAAATACAATGTAGAGATCGAGGAAACCGAAACAAGCCCTGAGTACAAGCAACAGCAACAGTTAGCCGACAGCATTTATATCATCAATAATTTTGCGCAAAAATATTTCAGTGATGTGCTTTTCAATACTGAAGAAGGCCAGGCCATAGCACTCAGTTACCTGAAAGAAAGGGGATTTCGGGAAGATATCATCCGCAAGTTCCAGCTTGGTTTTAACGGCGAATCCCGCGACGGATTCACAAAAGCGGCGCTGGCCGCACAATACAATCCCGAATACCTGCAAAAAAGCGGCCTGGTGAATGTTCGTGATGAGAATATGTATGATAATTACCGGGGCAGGATCATTTTTCCCATTCACAACCAGAGCGGGAAAGTGGTGGGCTTTGGCGCAAGGATCATTAAGAACAATGATAAGGCCCCCAAATATATCAACACGCCGGAGAATGAGATCTACTCAAAGAGTAAGATCCTGTACGGTGCTTATTTCGCCAGGCAGGCCATCGATAAGGCGGATGAATGTTTATTGGTGGAAGGATATACGGATGTGATCAGTTTACACCAGGCCGGCATCGAGAATGTGGTGGCCAGTGGCGGCACTTCACTTACGCCCGACCAGTTGCGTCTGGTAAAAAAATATACCAATAACCTCACCATCATTTATGACGGGGATACCGCCGGCATCAAAGCTGCCTTGCGCGGGCTTGACCTGGCCCTGGAGGAAAGCCTGCACGTTAAGCTGGTACTGATACCCGATAACGAGGATCCTGATAGTTATTTACAGAAAAAAGGGGCTGCTGCATTCACCGCATTTATCGCCGAAAACAAAAAGGATTTCATTTTATTCCAGCTGGAGATCGCTCTTGGGGAAGTGGGTAACGACAGTACAAAAAAAGCATTGGTGGTGAACCAGGTCGCGGAAACCATTTCAAAGATAAATAAGGCCGAAGATTTTACCCGCCAACAGGATTATATAAAACAATGCTCAGAGATATTAAAGATCGAAGAAAGTGGCCTGCATTCCCTGGTCAATAAATTCATCCGGGAAAAGATATCAAAACAGGAGAACCGCCAGGCAAGGGAAGATAATCAATCCAATGAGGGCGCGTTAAATGCGGTTACGGATGAATCGGCCGATGAGGCCATGTCATTACTCAACAAAGATGAAATGCATGAACGGGCCATGGTGAGGAGCCTGCTGGAATTCGGCCTGCGTGAATGGAATGAAGAACAGAAGATCGTGGAATATGTTTTCAGGGAGATCGAAGAGAACCACCTGGAGGACCTGATCGATAACAGAGAACTGGTGAGGGTTTTACAAACCTACAAGGATTGGTATGACGCTGGATTGGAGCCCACCGCGAAGAATTTTTTATACCACGACGACCTACCGATGAGTTCGCTGGTGGTAAGCATCATGGATTTCAATTATGAAGTGAGCCCCAAATGGAAAGAACATTATGAAGGACATATCCCTACCCGTGATGAACTATTCAAAGAAGAGGTTTTTTCCACACTCAATTACCTGAAGTTGAAAAAGATCAAACGGTTGATGGACGAGAACCAGCGCGACCTTGAAAGATCCTCAAAGGCCGAAGAGCAACTGATGCTGGTACAAACACACCAGGTGCTTAAACAGATGGAAATAGATCTTACGAAACAGTTGGGGACGGTAATCTTTAGGTGATACTGGATGCTGGATACTTGATACTAGATACACGCTGCAAATTTGAAAAGCTTCCACTATTTCGCCGGCTCTGATCCAGTATCAAGTATCCAGCATCCGGTATCTACTTCTCATTAAAATTCCGCTTCCTTGCGATCAGCTTCTCCATCGTGGTCTCCAGTCTTCTTGTTTTAGTTTCGCTTCTTTTTGCACTGATGATCCATTCCACGTATTCGCGCCGGTGGGTGAAAGCCAGGGAATCGAAAAAGTTGGCGGCAGGCTTATTCTGATTGAATAATTGCTGCAGTTCAACCGGCACTTTAACCGTGCGGTTCTTATAATCTACGCCCGGCGCCGGATTGGTGGAACAGAAATTAACCGTTTTTTGTTCCCCTTCTTCAATTTTCCTGAACCTTACCGCGCTCCATACATTATCCAGGGCGATCATGCTTACCCCTTCATAACCTTGATCGGAAATGAAATCCCATTTATCATC
>JAYWAZ010000202.1:0-12621 GCA_043781975.1 Bacteroidota bacterium | reverse complement strand
TGCTCAGGTCGCTGACGATCTTTGAAGCTTGTTTTGGATAAGCGATCCATAGTTTGGCCACAGGTTGAAGAACGGGTACCACATCGGATAAAATGGCCTTCAATTGTTTCTGGCTGATGGCGAATACCAATGCGAAATCGATCTTCCTGTTTTTCAGCAGGGGCGTTAAATTCTTTGCAAAAGACAATTTGATGAATTGTTTTTCGATAGATGAAGGCAGTCCCTGTATGAGCAGGTTCCTTTCATCTTTCAATTGCAGCTTTTCCAGCAATGACTGAGAAGACATAAGCAGTATGCAATTAAGGTTTAAAAAAGGACCGGATGATCTTTTCAAAACCGGGTTCCGGTTCTTAAGCGGGAGATCCGGTTTTACAGTCCTGGCTTCATAAGGCGGATCGGCAATCAAAGGAATGCTCATGCAATTGCAGCAACACAAATTTAATCATTAAGTTTGGCAGTTAAAAGCCCCAACATAAAAAACTCCGTTAATAACGGAGTTTTTTATAAAATATAGTGAAGGAAAAATATTAGTGGCCAACGGGCTTGTAATAACTCAGCGCCTCGTCCATATAGCCCCGTAATTTCGTGATGCGGTTCTGGTCATTGGGGTGTGTGGCCAGGAATTCGGGTGGTTTTTGCGTGTTCTCCCCTGCTTTCGCCATGCGCTGCCAGAAAGGAATTGCTTCCCTTGGGTTATAGCCGGCCATGGCAGAGAACAATAAGCCAAAATGATCGGCCTCATACTCCTGGTTCCTTGAATTCGGCAACAATACGGCAATCTGCGCCCCAGGGGCAAATACGTTATTAAAGATGGAATTCGCTTTTTGATTGCCGGATGTGAAAATATTTCCGACGATGTCGAATCCTTGTGCTACGAGCACCTGGCTAATCCTTTCATTGCCATGATGGGCCACGGCATGGGTGATCTCATGTCCCAGTACAACCGCAAGCGCGGCCTCATTTTGAGTAATGGGCAATAATCCGGTATACACCACTACTTTTCCCCCGGGCATACACCAGGCATTCACTTCCTTGGAATCAACCAGGTTGAATTCCCATTTATATCCATTGAGTTCAGCGCCAAGGCCTTTTTGCGTGTAGTATTCCGTGATCGCTTTCGATATCCTGGTACCAACCCGCTTTACCATTTCAGCATCCTTATTGACCGTTTCACTCATCACCTTATTGGTCGACAAGAAACTTTTATATTCCGTTAAAGCCTGTTGCTGTAAGGTAGATTCCTGAAATAAGCCCAACTGTTTACGTCCTGTTATGGAATTGGTATGGCATGCCATGAAAACGGGCAGGGCCATTACTAAAAAGAATAATTTTTTCATTGTTGGTGGGTTTTTATAATGCAAATGCAATTAGCATACCAATATTAAAATGGCACAGCCTGGAATTGAAAAAATTGTTAAGGAACAGGAACAGCGTGGCTCCGCTGTATTCCGTCAGTCATGCCGGCGACGGGATTTTCGCCGGTCGCGGTGCTTTAAAATAGGTATCCGGCTCTCAACTCCACGTAATATCCTGCCAATATTTTTTTGATGCGTCAATACTACCAGGGCAGCAACCAGTAAGGCGAAGACCCTGTACATTACTTCATGTTCATTCCATATCCATAAAACACATATGGGTAAACACAGGGCCGCTAAAATCGAACTCAGGGAAACATAACGGGTCAGGTACAATACAAACAGGAAAACGCCCACGCAACTTACCGCTATGATAGGCTGAACCGCCAGTAACATCCCGAATAGAGTAGCCACCCCCTTACCTCCCCTGAAGCCGGCAAAAATGGGGAATATATGCCCGGCAACCGCCGCCAGTCCAAGCCCGATCATGAAATTGGTACGTTCCAGTTCGTTGTGAAAATAATAAGGAAGAAAATTATATAAAGCAACCGCAGCCATTCCCTTGAGCATATCGAATATCATCACTATGGTACCATAACGGGAACCGAGTACCCGAAAAGTATTGGTAGCGCCCATATTGCCGCTTCCGTAATCACGGATATCAACACCAAAAAAATGTCTGCTGATGATCAATGCAGTTGGAATGGAGCCTAACAGGTACGCAATAAAAATGAGAAGTAATTCTTTCATCCGATTTCCAAGCTTGAGTTGAGGATGCAAAAATACCGAATTATCGATATATCATAACGATTATTTAATGTTAAAACCGGTATTGTGGATATTTAAGCATATTACTCATGATCAATATGTAAATTAATCGCTGAAAAACTCAGCTTTTATACAGCCGAAGACATATCCAGTCTCCCTTTTGCGTGGTTTTAGCCCAAATAAACCGGTTTTGGGCCAGGGCGGTAAACAGCTGTAATTCATCCGATTTAAAAAATCCGCTCAATAATATCGTTGCACCGCTTTTCGCGGCGTTTGCAATTGCAGGCAGACTGGCAAGGATGACATTCAGGTTGATATTGGCAAGGATGATATCATATATCTTGTCATCAACGATCTGATCGGCCCGTTTGATGGATACTTTTGTGCACGCGTTCGCCAGACAGTTTTCTATCGAATTGGTTATACTCCATTCATCGTTATCCAGGGCCGTTACCGCCCTCGCTCCCATTTTTTCCGCGAGGATCGCCAGCACACCGGTTCCTGTTCCAAAATCAAGCAGTTCCTTACCCGCAAGATCCATGGCCGACATTTGTTCAACCATCAGGAAGGTAGTGGCGTGGTGACCCGTGCCAAAACTCATTTTGGGGGTGATGATGATCTCATACTGCACCCCGTCGACAGGTTCATGGAAACCCGCCCGGATGGCGGCAAAATCATGCACCCTTACCGGTTCAAATCCGCTCTCCCACCGGGCATTCCAGTTCTCGGGCGGCACCAGGCGCCGGGAATAATTCACCACCATTGTTTTTACAATTTCCACCAGGGCAGCTTCATCAAGATCGGGTTCGGGGATATATGCTTTCAGGCAATGATCATCTTCTTCAAAACTTTCAAATCCCGCATCCGCCAGTATCGCGATCAGCATTTCACCCTGAGCGGCGTCTTCTATCTCAAAATCAAATTGTAAATAGTTCATCGGGATTTATTTGGGAAAGAAAAAACCGTCCTACCTGGGGCGGGACGGTCATCATTTCAATAATATCATTTAAGCCTGTTGCTCACCCTGCTGCGGCCGGGGCTGCATTTCGGGTTTAGGTATCAGGGCTTTCCTGCTGAGTTTGAATTTTCCGGTCTTTTGATCCACATCGAGCAATTTCACTTTTACCTTATCGCCTTCCTTGAAAATACCATCCATTGATTCCAGGCGCTTCCAACTTATTTCACTGATGTGCAGCAACCCTTCTTTTTTGGGAAGGAATTCAACAAAGGCTCCAAATTCTTTGATGCTTTTCACCGTGCCTTCATAAGAATCCCCAACAACGGGAACTGCCACAAGCCCATTGATCCAGGCCACAGCTTTATCCAGGCTTGTTTTCTCTTTTGAGAAAATACTTACTTCACCATGATTATCTACTTCTTCAATATTGATGGTAGCACCGGTTTCCCGCTGAATTTCCTGTATCACTTTACCACCCGGCCCGATCACCGCACCAATATATTCCTTATCAATTATTAATTTAACCATTCGTGGCGCATGAGGCTTCACATCCGGCCTGGCGGCAGGTGTGCAGGCATACATGGCATCCAGGATATGTAAACGTCCTTTCTTTGCCTGGTCAAGTGCCTGGCGCATAACGTCCATGCTCAGACCGTCCACTTTGATGTCCATCTGCACACCACAAATACCGTCACGCGTTCCCGTTACCTTAAAGTCCATATCACCCAGGTGGTCCTCATCTCCAAGGATATCCGTTAATATCGCAAAATTGTCACCCTTCTTAATTAACCCCATTGCCACCCCACTCACGTGTTTGGCCAAAGGAACCCCTGCATCCATCAATGCCAGTGAACCGGCACAAACGGTTGCCATAGAGGACGACCCGTTACTTTCCAGGATATCGCTTACCACCCTTACCGTGTAAGGATATTCGCTGCCCGGCATCATTTTCCTTAAAGAACGCATGGCCAGGTTGCCATGTCCCACTTCCCTGCGGCCAACACCACGCATCATCTTTACTTCACCGGTTGAAAAAGGAGGGAAATTATAGTGTAAAATGAACTTGGTATAGTCTGATTTGAAGGCGCTCTCTACCAATAACTCATCTAAAGGCGTACCTAAGGTAACCGTAGTAAGTGACTGGGTTTCACCTCTTGTAAATAATGCAGAGCCGTGCGGAGTTGGTAAATTATCTATCTCCATGGCCAGTTGGCGAATGTCTTCCGTGCCCCTTCCATCAAGGCGCTTTCTTTCGTTTAGGATCATATCCCTTACCACATAATACTGCAGATCGCCGTAATAATGACCTATCAGGGCTTTATCTTCGTCAGGCAATTCTTCACCCAAGAAAGTGGTCAGTTCTGTTTTCAGTGCCTCAAAAGCATCGCTGCGATCATGTTTTGCCGAAGCGGCTGAAGCTATCGCATATACCTTATCCTTAGCAAAGGCGATGATCTTTTCATTCAGTTCTTCATTGCGGTAAGGTTTTGTATATTCTCTTTTAGACGTAACACCAACAAGGTCCCGCAGGTCTTCCTGGGCTTTCACCTGTACACCAATGGCTTCGTGCGCCAGTTCAATAGCCCTGACCAGATCTTCTTCCTGGCACTCATTGCTTTCGCCTTCCACCATCATGATGTTCTTGTTGGTAGCGGCGATTATGAATTCCAGGTCGGATGTGGATAATTGTGTACGGCTGGGGTTGACGATCAGTTCACCATTTACCCTGCCGATACGCACTTCAGAGATGATCTCCTGGATGGGTATATCGGAAACGGCCAGTGCTGCAGAAGCGGCCAGGCAGGCCAGTGAATCGGGCATTACTTCGGCATCAGATGAAATAAGGGACACCAATACCTGTACCTCGCATAAATAGTCTTCCGGAAATAAAGGCCTTAAAGCCCTGTCGATCAATCTTGAGGTCAATATCTCGTAATCGTTCAGCCTGGCTTCCCTTTTGAAAAAAGAGCCTGGTATACGGCCGGCAGATGCGAATTTCTCCTGGTAATCTACTGATAAGGGGAAAAAACTCTGTCCAACTTTTGGCTCTTTATTGGCCACAACGGTAGCAAGAATGATGCAGTTGCCCTGGCGAACGGTTACGGAACCATCGGCCTGGCGGGCCATTTTACCGGTTTCAATAGTAACCATACGGCCACCGCCTATATCAAACGTAACGGACTTTGGTTGTAATAATGGCATAATTTGTTGTTTAAATTTGATTGACGCCGACTCTTGTTCCCCGGCAACCCGGCCTTTCTTCCTTGATCAGTGAATACCTGGTGAAGGGAAAAACAGACAGCAATAAAACCTGTTTAAAAAGATAAATTCCCAACTGTCAATTTTCAGTTGGGAATTAATCGTATAACAAGGTTGTGAAAAGTTTATTTACGCAGACCCAATTTCTCAATTAAACCCCTGTACCCAGACAGGTCGTGCTTGCTGAGATAGGTCAGTAAACGTTTACGTTTACCTACCATCGTCATCAGGCCACGCTGGGTAGAGAAATCTTTTTTGTTTGCTTTCAGGTGATCTGAAATGTGGTTGATACGCTCTGTCAATAAAGCGATCTGACCCTCAATAGAGCCTGTGTTGGTAGCTTTTGTACCAAAATTCGTGAAAATAGTAGCTTTTTTTTCGGTTGTTAAATGCGGCATCTCGATTTTTTTAATAACGTCTTTGTTATGTTTCTTTATATTTCGGTGGCAAAAGTACATATAAAAATCGGTTTTTAAGTGGCGGATTGGGGATTTTTTTTGAATATTGCCGAAGGGGGAAGCCCCGGGGCCATGACTTAGCAAGGCGGCCCATTTCAATTGAATTAAAAAAAGCAATTTTTTAACCACGATCGCCCGGTTTGAAACGACTAATCTTTACAGTAACCAACGACCTGAACTACGACCAGCGCATGATCCGTATCTGCACAAGCGTGGTGGACGCGGGTTATGACGTACTGCTGATCGGAACAAGGCACCATCTGACTTCCCCCTTGCAGGAAAGAACTTACAGGCAGAAACGCATATTCACTTTTTTCAGAAAAGGATTTGGCTTTTATGCTGAATATAACCTGTGTCTGTTCTTTTACCTCCTCTTCAAAAAGGCACACCTGCTCTGCTGCATAGACCTCGACACCATGCTGCCTGTCTGGCTCGCCTCGAAAATCAAGCACACAAAAAGGGTCTATGACGCTCATGAATATTTCTCTCAGCAAAAGGAGATCGTTTCAAGGCCATTCGTTTACAGGTTCTGGCACTGGATAGAGAAAAAATTTGTGCACAGATTCAGCAAGGGCTATGTAGTCTCAGGCAGTATCGCTGCTGCATTTAAAAAGAACTACGGCGTAGATTATGAAGTGATAAGGAATATGCCGTTGCTGAAGCCACTTCCCAATCCCCTGCCCGCTAAGGAAAAAATCATTTTGTACCAGGGTGCTGTAAATGAAGCGCGGGGTCTGGAGTTCCTGGTTCCCGCTATGAAGGACGTGAATGCCCTGCTGTTCATTTATGGTGACGGAAATTTTTTGGAGCAGACGAAAAAAATGATCGCATCGAACAATCTGGCGGATAAAGTGTTGCTGAAAGGAAAGTTATTACCGTGGGAATTGGAAAGCATTACTGCAACGGCTTATATCGGGCTAAACCTGGTGGAAGCTTTTGGCCAGAACCAGTTCTTTTCCCTGGCAAATAAATTTTTTGATTATATGCACGCCGGGGTGCCGCAGCTGACCATGAATTTTCCCGAATATAAAAACATCAATGAGGATTTTGAAGTGGCTGTTTTGATAGATGACTTGCAAACCAATACCATCGCAGCCGCGCTTAACAGGCTATTGAATGATGAGGAACTTTATCACCGTTTACAGCAAAACTGTTTGAAAGCAAGGGAGATACTGAACTGGCAGAATGAGGAAAAAAGACTGGATGATTTTTATAAACGTCAATGGTGAATGGAAAATACACAATGGCAAATGACCCTTGGCAATTTCCTGTTTACCATTAACCATTCCCCATTCAATAATAAATAAACGCACAACATAGAAAAGCATTTACACATAGTAACCCACGACGTTCCCTGGCCTGCAGATTATGGCGGTGTGGTGGATCTTTTTTACAAACTCAGGTCGCTCCATCAACTGGGTGTAAATCTGCACCTGCACTGCTTTACACAAGGCCGGCCCCCGCAACAGGAACTGAATGCATATTGTGCCAGCGTACAGTATTATCCCCGGAAAAAAAATATCGGCCGCTTTTCATTTCGTTTGCCCTTCATCGTGAATTCAAGGGTAAGCAGCGAACTGATCGCCAACCTGCAGAAAGACGACCACCCTGTTTTGCTTGAAGGTATCCATTGTACCTATTACCTGGATAACGGCCAGTTGCATGACCGTAAGATACTGGTGCGTCTACACAATACCGAGTACGAGTATTACAGGCAACTGGCAAAGCAGGAAATGAATCTTTTTAAAAAAATGTACTTGATCAACGAAAGCCGGCTCTTAAAAAAATACGAGCAGGGCATCGCCAATAAAGCCCTGTTCCTTGCCGTTAGTGATAAGGATGAAGAGCGATACCGGCAGCAATTCAATGCACAGCAGGTCCATTATCTCCCCGTTTTTCTTCCCTATACATTGTCTGCCGGCAAAGAAGGTAAGGGATGCTTTTGTCTATACCAGGGCAATCTTTCGGTAAGTGAGAATGAACAGGCGGCGATATGGTTATTAAAAAATGTCTTTAGCCAGTGTGATATACCCTTTGTGATCGCCGGGAAAGCGCCCTCAAAAAAATTATTAAACATGGTTCACCGGCAGAAAAATACCTGCCTGGTGGCTGATCCTTCCCAAAAAGAAATGGAGGACCTGGTCGCCAAAGCGCAGTTACACATACTTCCTTCATTCAATACCACGGGTATAAAATTAAAGCTGCTGAACGCCTTGTTCAACGGGAGGCATTGCCTGGTAAATCCTGCGGCCATGGAAGGTTCGGGATTGGAGCCCTATTGCCATATTGCTAACGATGCGGCGGCATTCAGGCAACAGATGTTGCAATTGTTTCAGCAACCATTTACGGAGCAGGAAATACAGGAACGGCAGGGTTTACTGCAGGATCGCTTCAATAACGAAATGAATGCAAAAAGGCTTATGACATTTCTATCGTAGCATGATCCCACACTTTGCCTATTTCGGTCTTGATCATGCGAGCGGGGAATTTTTTGATCACCATATAATCGTGCGTGGCCATGATTATGGTGGTGTTGTAATCCCTGCAGATGTGGAAGAGCAGCGCCATGATCTCATCACTTGTTTCGGGATCGAGGTTACCGGTAGGCTCGTCAGCCAATATTAATTTAGGAGAATTCAGTAAGGCGCGGGCTACGTCCATGCGCTGCTGTTCACCGCCGCTGAGCTCAAAGGGCATTTTGAATCCCTTTGTCTTCAGTCCCACCTTATCTAGTACATCAGCGATCTTTTCGTCCATCAGTTTTTCATCTTTCCAGCCGGTGGCCTTTAAAACGAATTTCATGTTCTCGTTCACGTTACGGTCGGTGAGCAATTGAAAATCCTGGAACACCACCCCCAGGTTACGCCTCAGGAATGGAACGGTCTTCCAGGTCAGGTCACGCAGGTTATGTCCCGCCACCCAACCTTCGCCTTGTGTCAGTTCCAGGTCGCCATACAATGTCTTCAGCAGGCTGCTCTTACCCGTGCCCGTTTTACCCACCAGGTAAACGAATTCGCCCTTATCCACTGAAATATTCACCTCACTTAAGATCAGACTGGTACCCTGGTAAATATTCACATTCTTTAGTTCTACGATTGCTTGAGACATATTCCGGTTTTGTGTTTTCTATTTTGTGTTACCAGCATTTGTAATTCAATTCATCTTCAAAGGCGTCGCACACTTGTACTGGATACCACCATTCATCTTTTTTTGAAGTATATGAAACGAGAGATTACTATTCCTGCAAATTTAGCCCTTACCATTGCTTTATTAAAAATTAATTTCTTCAACTTATGTTAAAAAATCTTACTTAATAAACAATCTCTTCTTCCTTCAACCTGATCACCAACCTGCCTGCCGGCAGGCAGGGTTCTTTCTTATCGCCCTCCTCCACCCTGCCAATGACCTGTGCAGCAATGCCGAACTGTTCCGCAGCGGCGATCATTGTGGCGGCATCTGCCGCATCGCAATAGATCTCCAGCCGGCAACCCATATTGAATACCTCATACATCTCTTTATTACTGCTGCCGCTGCTTTGATGGATGATTTTGAAGATCTCCGGCGGCTCAAACAGATTGTCTTTGATCACACGGAAATCACCCGGCAGGTATTTCATGCACTTCGTCTGTCCGCCACCGCTGCAATGGATGAGGCCGTGGATGGCATCGAAATGATCCGCTAATAAAATTTTCATTACGGGAGCGAATGTCCTCGTCGGGCTCAATAAAAGTTGGCCGATGGAAGTTTGAGGTTTGAGGTTTGAGGTTTGAGGTTTGTGGTTTGAGGTTTGTGGTTCGATGGTGTCAGATAAGCGGTGGTCACCGATATATACAACTCCATTGTCTAAATTATTATCATAACTTTCTTTGAAATGTTCTGCATAAAATTTACTTAGCACGTCATGTCTTGCACTGGTAAGTCCATTGCTGCCGATACCGCTGTTGTATTGGGTTTCATAGCTTGATTGTCCATAGCTTGCAAAGCCAACGATCACATCGCCCGCTTTGATCTTTTCATTGCTGATGATCCTGTTCTTCGGCCAGCGGCAGGTCATGGTACCGTTCACCGCGATGGTGCGTACCAGGTCCCCCACATCGGCGGTCTCCCCGCCCAGGTAATGGATATTCACCCCGAATTTTTTCAGCGCATCAAACAATTCCTGCGAACCCCCGATGATCTGTTCCAGAATTTCACCCGGAATTAAATGTTTATTGCGGTCGATCGTTGAATTAAAGACGATATTATCATAAACCCCTACACAAAGCAGGTCATCGAGGTTCATCACGATGGCATCCTGCGCAATGCCTTTCCAAACCGAAGCATCACCCGTTTCTTTCCAGTACAGGTAGGCCAGAATGCTCTTTGTACCCGCCCCGTCGGCATGCATGATGTTCACGAACCCATCATCCCCTCCTAAAAGATCGGGATATACTTTACAGAATGCATGGGGAAAAAGACCAGAGTCCAGATTTTTAACGGCAGCGTGCACTTCTTCTTTTTGCGCAGAAACACCGCGTTTTGAGTATAAAGACATTCCAATGATTTGATTGGCAAAAATAAATGTTCAATTTTCAATATTCAATATTCAATATTCATAGTTTTGCACCAATTATAAATGAAGGTACATACTAACATCCACGACCTACCGGTTTTTCGCAATGCTGTTATCACGATCGGCACTTTTGACGGGGTACATACCGGCCACCGCCAGATCATCAGTCAGTTACAGGCCGAAGCCGCTGCCATTGACGGGGAAACCGTGCTCATCACCTTTCACCCGCATCCCAAGATGGTGGTGCCTTCTTCGCGGCACGAGATCAGGATATTGAATACGCCCGAAGAAAAAAACGCATTGCTGGAGCAATTGGGTATCGATCACCTCGTGGTAGTGCCATTTACCACCGCATTCGCGGCGCAAAACGCCCGGGACTATATCAGCAATTTTTTAGTGGCCAGTTTTCATCCCCATACCATTATCATTGGCTATGATCACCGATTCGGGAAAGACCGTACCGGCGACTATCATTTTTTGGAGGAAGAAGCGGCCGCCAACCATTACACCGTTAAAGAGATACCGGAACACGTGTTGAAAAACGTGACCATCAGTTCAACGAAGATCAGGGAAGCCCTGTTGCAGGCCGATATCGTAACGGCCAATGAATTCCTGGGCTATGATTATTTTTTCAGCGGCAAGGTCATTAAAGGGAATAAACTGGGCAGGACGATCGGTTACCCCACGGCCAACCTACAGATAGGTGATGAACATAAACTGGTACCCGGAAACGGCGTGTATGCCGTAGCGGTAGAATTAAAGGCCGGGGCTGCAAACCGCAAGCTGCAAGGAATGATGAATATCGGTGTAAGGCCAACAGTTGGCGGTACGGCCAGGATGGTAGAAGTGAATATTTTTGATTTTGATGAAATGATCTACGGTGAAACCTTAAAAGTAACGGTGAAAAAGCACCTGCGCAACGAAGTAAAATTCAACGGGCTCGAAGCATTGAAATCACAACTGTCCCTTGATAAGCAGAACGCCATTGCAGCGCTTGGTTCTTAAGCGATCATCTTTACCACCATTTCTTTGAGCAGCGAGGCATCTGAGGTACCGGTATCGCCTATCCCCAATCCTTTAAGATTGTAATGGTGCAATAGCAGCAATATCCTTTCGATACCCTCATAACCGTAATTGCGGATGGTTTCCAGCGCGTTCTTCACGGCGATGGCATTAAAATAAAAATGGGGCTTCAATGCCGCTTCGCTTCTGTCATGCATACCAAAAACAGTGTACACTTTACTGAAGCTGGCATATAATGCCGGGAGCACCATCTGTATCGGGCCCGCCTTGGGATTCCCTTCAAAATACCGGATGATGGTAATGGCCCTGGCCAGGTCCTTCTTTGCGATGGCCGACTGCAGTTCAAATACATTGTATTCCTTGCTGATGCCGATATACCTTTCAATATCATCTTCGGTGATCTCCTTTCCGCCTTTTAAATTGAGGGCCAGTTTCTCGATCTCATTCACGATCCGGTTCAGGTCATTGCCGATGTGTTCATCGAGCAGGATCACCGCTTTTGAACTGATCGTGTATCCCTTTGACCGTACCAGTTCTGCGATCCACTCGGTCAATTTGTAATCCTTTATTTTTTCGGAGTTGAATACTTCGGCGGATGATTTAAGGAGTTTGTACAGTTTTGTACGCTTATCCAGGGTCTTTCCCTTATACCCCACTAAGAAAATGGTGGAATGCAATGGGTTCTCAAAATAGCTTTCCAGTTTTTCGATATCCTTCATCTGCTGGGCCTCTTTCAACATCACTACCTGCCGCTCTGCAAACATCGGATAGCGCCGGCAAGCGTTCACCACCGCGGCCCATTCGGCATCCTTGCCATAAAAGACCGTGAGGTTAAATCCCGCATCCGCCTCACTGAGGATATGATGCTCGGCGTAATCCATCACCATGTCGATGTAATAATCCTCCTCTCCTTCAAGCCAGTACAGGCTTCTGAAGCTTTTCTTCTTCCAGTCACTGATGATCTTTTCGGCGCTCATGGGGCAAAGATAAATCTTAGCTAATCGCAAAAAGGAAAAAAGAGTTTAATAAGTCACTATTTCTTTCTTTTAACCTCTTAGCCAATGAATGAAGATCCACTGTTCATCCGGTATTGGCATTGTTATCAGCAGGCAATATCTTCCTTAAAAATTCGTTTTGATCAGAACCCGATTATTGGCATAATTTTGGTGATAATCATTGCTGTTCAAACCAACGAAAACCCCCTGCAATATGGCATTCGAGAATTTTCCTTCAACCGAACAGGCGCAA
>JAYWAZ010000201.1:0-12637 GCA_043781975.1 Bacteroidota bacterium | reverse complement strand
AGTAAGGATGGCTGTACTGAATGAACTGGCCAAAACATTCAAAACGGGAGGCTTTGAACTGGTAAAAGAGCTTTGGGATGCCGGAGCGATGGAAGAAAAGATCTTAGCGGTTAAGATACTGGGCTGCATTGCAAAAAAAGATGCGGCAAGATCCCTGGAACTCATCCAATACTTTGCACCGGGCATTGACAACTGGGCATTATGCGATGCAATGGGCATGCAGGGGTTGAAACCCATTTTAAAAACACACCAGGAAGAAATTTTTGCACTGGCCGAAAAATACAATCGGTCTTCCAATTTCTGGGAACGCAGGCTGAGCCTGGTATTGGTAGAATGGTACACCAGGGACCCCTCCCTGCATATAAAAATAAAAAAGCTGGTAAAGCCACTTGAAAACGATCCCGAATATTATGTCCGTAAGGCCGTGGTATGGATCAATAAGAATTTCGCGAAGTCCAAATGAACTCATTCACTTTCCTTCCCCATCGCGGCCTGTTTCATTTTGTGTGCGGTTTCAACACCCACATATTTTTCTATGCGGTGCTCCACAAAATAAATGACAGGCGTTAAAATAATGGCCATGGTGAATTTATACGCGTAGTTGATCAGGCAAATGGCGAATACCAGTTGCCAGCTCCAGCCCTTTCCCAATTTGAAGGCAATGAACAACACAATGAAACTATCCACCAATTGTGATACGATGGTTGAGCCCGTGGCACGCAGCCACACTTTCTTTTCACCCGTGATCTTTTTAATTTTATGGAAAACGGTAACGTCAACGATCTGGCTGACCAAAAAAGCGGTAAGACTGCCAAAGATGATCCACATCCCCTGACCGAATATGCCGTTGAATGCATTCGACATGTTCGGTATACCGTCCTGTACACCGGTGCCATACCAGAAATCGGCAGCAGGCACGCCCATCGCCATATAGAACATCAGGAACGCATACCCGATCAATCCTACCGCGATAAATGAAATTCTTCTTACCGCCTTCGGGCCGTAATATTCATTCACGATATCCGTCATTACGAATTCCAGCGGCCACAGGAGCACACCACAGGTGAGGCTTAGTCCAAGACCCGATTGGCCGAAAAGCGTGAAACTCAGCGGATGCTGGCCGAATAATTTCTCCAGCGAAAATATCTTGGTGCCGATGCATTCCGCGATCAGTGCATTGGCCACGAAAAAAGCGGCGAAGATGACAAATAATTTTGTGGGCCTGTCTTTAAGTATATTGTGTAGCATAATATTATTTGAAAAAGAAATGAAAATAAACCTGGCAGATGAACATTATCACATTAAAAATGATCATCCATTGAGGCACTTTTAACCTCACTTTGAGGGAAACGAAAATAAAACAGATCAGTAAAAAAAACAGGTTAACAATGATGGCCCCGTAACCCAGTATCACCAGCGAACTTTCGAGCCAGGGCAACTGAATGACCCGCTCGTTATGTCCGGCCTGCTTATTATGAAATTCAATATACCACAACACAACTGATGCTAAAAAAGCCAGGTTGCAAAGTACCGTAAATTTTGAAAAATGCCGCATGCCTGTTAAACTGTTTAACGATTGAATGGTTTAATTGTTTTCTCCTAATTTTAAAAGTTCAATTCTAACTCATAACTCCGAACTCTTAACCCTCACCCCTTCTTCCCCGTCAGCATCGGCACAAAGGAAAAATTATCAAAAGCTTCCTCACTTACGGTTCCATCCGCATTTTTGGTGATCCGCAGCATCCGCTGGTGGCTCCCTTCATCAAGGGGTATTACCATTTTACCGCCTGATCTTAACTGGTCAATTAATTTGGGTGGAATGAACGGCGCGGCTGCAGTGATCAGTACTTTATCAAATGGCGCATAGGTTGGCAGGCCTTCATACCCATCACCATAAAAGAATTTAAGATTGGGGTAATTGACCTTGAAAATGAAATCCTTTGTCTTATCAAATAATTTCTTTTGCCTTTCAATGGTAAAAACCTTGGCGCCCATTTCCGACAGTACACTGGCCTGGTAAATGCTGCCTGTGCCGATCTCCAATATCTTTTCATGCGGCTTCACCTGCAATAACTGGGTCTGGTAAGCCACAGTATAGGGCTGTGATATCGTTTGCCCCTCTGCGATAGGGAATGCACGGTCTTCATAGGCGATCTCGTCCAGGGCGCTGTCTAAAAAATAATGGCGGGGGATATTGTTCATCGCATCCAGCACCGCATCATCCGAAATGCCCTTGTTCCTGAGCAGATCGATCAGTTTTTTTCTCAGTCCCTTGTGCCGGTAGGTATCTTCGTATTTTCTCATTGGTTATTTTGAAAGGGGTCTAAAAGCCTGGGCTGTCCTGACACCTAAAATTTATTTCAATCCCATTTCCGTTTTTATCCGCCCGATCTTCGCATCCAATTCTTTTTCCTTTGCATCAAATTCATCTATATGATCCAATTTTGTATTCACGCTGAAATAAAATTTGATCTTGGGTTCCGTGCCACTCGGCCTTGCCGATATCTTGGACCCATCCGCTAAAATAAATTGCAGCACATTGCTTTTGGGCAGATCAATCGTCCAGGTCTCCCCATTTCCTAAACGCTTCCCCACCTGTAACTGGTAATCCAGTAATTCAGTCACCGCAACCCCGTCAATTGCAACAGGCGGGTGCTCACGATAACCCTTCATCATATCATTGATCTCGGCGGCACCGTTCATCCCCTTTCTAGTGATGCTCACCAGGCCTTCTTTGTATAGCCCATATCGCAGGTACAGGTCGATCATCTTATCATACAAATTCCTGCCCTTGTTCTTTTCATAAGCTGCCATCTCGCAACTGATCGCCACGGCGCTGATGGCATCTTTGTCCCTGATCTTGTCGCCGATCATCAGTCCAAAACTTTCTTCCCCGCCAATGATATAGTTCTCCTTACCTTCTTTCGCCCTGATCATTTCAGCGATCCATTTAAAACCGGTGAGTACATTATAACAGGCCACACCATTCGCTTTCGCGATCACATCGATCATATCTGTGGTCACGATCGTCTTGATCACCATGTCATTGGGTTCAGCGATCCCCTTTGCCTTGCGGGCTTCGATCATGTAATTAAAGGCCAGCACCGCCGTCTGGTTACCATTCAGCAATATCCATTCGCCTTTCTTGTCCTTAACGCCAATGGCTACACGGTCGGCATCGGGGTCAGTACCCAGCAGGATATCCGCATCCAGTTCCCTTGCTTTTTTAAGCCCGATGCTCATCGCTTCCGTCTCCTCGGGGTTGGGATAAACCACGGTAGGAAAATTCCCATCGGGCACCATTTGTTCCTCCACGATATGTACATTATCAAATCCAAAATTTTTCAATGCCTGCGGTACCAGCATGATGCCGGTTCCGTGTATGGGCGTGTACACGATCTTCAGGTCGTGTTGTGCCACGCAAACTTCTGGATTAATGCACAATTCTTTCACCATATCAAGATAGTCCGCATCCATCGCTGTCCCGATGATGGTGATGTTTGATTCGCCACCGCTCCATTTCACATCATCCACCGTTGCTATTTTTTCCACTTCGGCGATCACGTTCTTATCATGGGGTGGCACCATCTGCGCCCCGTCATCCCAGTAGGCTTTATATCCATTGTATTCTTTGGGGTTATGTGAAGCCGTACAAACCACGCCTCCCTTGCAGCCCAGCCGGCGAATGGTGAAACTTAATTCCGGTGTTGGGCGAAGCGCTTCGAATAAAAAAACCTTAATGCCATTGGCTGCAAAAATATTTGCCGTTGTTTCGGCAAAGAAGCGGCTGTTATTCCTGCAATCGTGTGCAATAGCGACGCTGATCCCTTCTCCAAAACATTGTATTAAATAATTCGCGTAACCCTGTGTTGCCATTCCAACCGTATACTTATTCATCCGGTTGCTGCCAATGCCCATGATGCCACGAAGCCCGCCGGTGCCAAATTCCAGGTTCTTATAAAAAGCGTCCTCCAGTCCGGCCGGATCTTCTTTTTGCATGCGGCTGATCTCGTCCTTTACCGATTGATCATAATTGCCACTAAGCCAGTTATTGATCTTTTGTTGTGTAGCCGCCTCCATAATTATACATTTATACTTCCAAAAATAATTGTTTACTGTATCTTTATTACCAGATATTGTAACTTTATTTAAATGAAATTCAGTTTTATTATATCCGCTTGCTACCCGGCTGTAAAGCGACAAATTATTTTAAGCCTTTTTTTATCGGCAGCCTCATTCACAGGCGCAGCCCAGGATTCAACAAAAATAACAGCAACAAAACTCAGTTTCAATTTTCATCGGGTAAGAACCAGTTCTTACGGGTCTTTTATCTTCCCATTGTCCAGGACCATCGATTACTCCAATTACCCCTTAACTGCCAATGAAATTTTACGCCGGAACGAAGGGGTAAAAGCCTACAACCGTGTGTATAATATAATAACGAACCGCAATAAAAACGGTTTTATCGGAAATATTTTAGGCCTCCAGCGCACGCAACGTTCACACCCCAGTACAGCATTCTGAACCCCACCGAATTTTCAAAATAATATCTTTCGTATATGAATAAGTGCAGATAGGACTATTTTTGTTTTTTATGGGCCCAACTTCAAGATATACATCAGCTTCAGTGGCGTCGCACTCTTTTACCAGAGTAGCATTCCTCTTCATTCTTACCAGTTTAATTTTTTGCTTCAATTCCCTGGCACAGGATACTGCCAAATTAAATAGCCACTATGAGAAATTGCTAGGTTCAGGCAAAGATTTAATGATTACTGAGGACATGGTTCCGCTCAGCAAAAGACAAATAAATAACCGCGTAAAGTTAATCACTGCCGCCAATATCACCGGCTACAGTGTTGCCATGATCGGTTTATATTCTGCCTGGTATAAAAATTACCCGCAATCCCATTTTCATACCTTCAATGACAATAAGGAATGGCTTCAGATCGACAAGATCAGCCATGCTTTTGGTGCCTATGCCGAAGGCAAGACCAGTATGGAGTTATGGCGGTGGACGGGTATCTCAAGAAAGAAAAGAATATGGATCGGTGGCATGAGCGGTATCGTTTACCAAACCATCATTGAAACGCTGGATGGCTTCAGTGCCCAATGGGGATGGAGCTGGGGAGATTTTAGCGCCAATATCCTGGGAAGTGGCATACTGATTGCGCAGGAACTGACATGGGATGAACAACGTATCCAGTTTAAGTTTTCGAATCACCGTAAAAGCTATAGCGATCCCTCCCTCAACCAACGCCGTGATCAGATCTTTGGCAAGAGCAACCTTCAGCGATTCATTAAAGATTATAACGGGCAAACCTTTTGGCTAAGCGCCAATATCAGGTCCTTCTTTCCAAAAAGCAAGCTGCCCCCATGGCTAATGGTATCTTTCGGTGCCGGTGCCGAGGGCATGTTTGGCGCCACCGAAAATATCGGCAGGGACACTGCGGGCAATATCAACTTCAACCGTACCGATATCAAACGGTACCGGCAATGGTACCTTGCGCCGGATATCGACCTCAGCAAAATAAAGACAAGGCACAAAGGAATAAAACTGGCGCTCACTTTGTTGAATGTTGTAAAATTTCCCATGCCCTCATTGGAATACGCGAACGGAAAGTTCAGGTTCAACGCCTTAAGTTTTTAAAATGCATTGCGTACCTTAGTACAATAATTACTTATGCCAATTCTCCAGCAGATCCTTTTTGGTTTATGTGCCGCAGCAGGCATCTGGCTGTTCTCAAAAAATATCATGCAGATCCGCCGCAATATTTTTTTGGGCAAGGCCGAAGACCTCAGCGATAATAAACCCCTGCGCTGGAGAAATCTGATGTTGCTGGCTCTTGGACAAAAAAAAATGTTCAGGAATCCCCTGGTGGCGGTGATGCACTTCATCATCTACGCCGGCTTCATCATTATCAATGTGGAAGTACTGGAGATCGTGCTCGACGGCATATTGGGCACCCACCGCCTCTTCCTGCCTTATCTCGGGAGCTTCTATACTTTTGTCATTGACTTTTTTGAGATCCTGGCCGTGGGTGTATTCACCGTTTGCGTAATTTTTTTAGTAAGAAGAAATATCATCAGGTTAAATCGCTTTATCAGCAAGGATCTCAACGGATGGCCCCGCAGCGATGCCAACTATATCCTGATCACGGAGATCATCCTGATGTCCTTGTTCCTCAGCATGAACAGCATCGACAGGGCCCTGCAATTGCAGGGAAGCGAACACTACCATGATACCGGCAATTTCATCTTTTCGGGTATGCTTGCACCGTTATTCACCGGTATTTCGGCGAACACACTCGTCGTCATGGAAAGAAGTTGCTGGTGGTTGCACATCATCGGCATATTCGCCTTCCTGAATTACCTGCCTTACAGCAAGCACCTCCATATCGTACTGGCCTTTCCCAATGCCTATTATGCCCGGCTGCAACCGGTTGGTAAAATGGACAATATGCAAAGCGTACAGGATGAAGTGAAGTATATGATGCAGCCCGAACTGGCCCCAACCGGTGATGTCGCTCCCCAAAAATTCGGCGCCAAAGATGTGTTTGACCTGAGCTGGAAAAATTTACTGGATGCATACAGCTGCACCGAATGCGGGCGATGCACCGCCGCCTGTCCCGCCAACCAGACCGGCAAATTATTGAGCCCCCGTAAAATAATGATGGATACGCGTGACCGTTTGGAAGCCGTGGGAAAAAATATCAATGCCAACAACGAATTCAAAGCCGATGGTAAGAACCTTTTCAATCATATCACCGTGGAAGAACTTCGCGCCTGTACTACCTGCAACGCCTGTGTACAGGAATGCCCGGTAAGTATCAGTCCGCTGGAGATCATCCTGGAACTCCGCCGCTCCCTGGTCATGGAAGACAGTAACGCACCGCAGGAATGGAACGCGATGTTCAGCAATATTGAAAATAATTTCGCCCCCTGGAAATTTTCCCCGGATGACAGGGATAAATGGGCGGAGGAAATGAGTTAATGGTTGAAAGTTAAAGGTTTCACCCCCGGGATATTCTGTATAAGTGATCCTGCCCTGCTGCAGACGGTTGACACAACCCTACCCGACTGAAACCGTTCAGGCGAGGACGCTGCCATGAAAAACAAATGCCTGTAAACAACAAACCTCGTACTACAAACCTCAAACCAGATTCCTACATCCTTTTTTGTACTTTTGCGCACAACGGGAAACCGAATATCATAAAATGGAACTGAGCAAAAATTTTGAGCCTACTGCAATCGAAGCAAAATGGTACCAGCATTGGCTGGACAAGGGTTATTTCAACAGCATACCCGATGACAGGGAACCCTATACGATCGTTATTCCCCCTCCCAATGTTACCGGCGTTTTACACATGGGACATTGCCTCAATAATACCATCCAGGATATCCTGATCCGCCGCGCCAGGATGCAGGGAAAGAACGCCTGCTGGGTACCGGGCACCGACCATGCCTCCATTGCAACCGAAGCAAAAGTGGTGGCCATGTTGCGGGAAAGGGGCATCGCCAAATCATCCCTGAGCCGCGATGAATTCCTCGCCTATGCCTGGGAGTGGAAAGAAAAATACGGCGGCATCATTTTACAACAATTAAAGAAACTGGGTTGCAGTCTGGATTGGAACCGGACCTCCTTTACCATGGATAAGGATTATTATGAATCCGTGATAAAAATCTTTGTTGCCCTCTATAACAAAGGCATTATCTATCGCGGCAAGCGAATGATCAACTGGGATGTGAAGGCGAAGACGGCACTAAGTGATGAAGAGGTGATCCGTAAAGAAACAAAACAAAAATTATATTATCTCCGTTATCAATTAGCTGACATCGCTTCATGGGATGGGGACAGCAACGGGATCATCATTGCCACCGTCCGCCCCGAAACCATCATGGGTGATACGGCCATTTGTGTTCACCCTGATGATGAACGCTATAAACACCTGCATGGAAAATTCGCGCTGGTACCGCTGATCAACAGGCGCATTCCAATCATTACGGATGATTATGTTACCATGGATTTTGGAACAGGCGCATTAAAAATAACGCCGGCACATGATATGAATGACAATGTGCTGGGCCAGAAACACGGACTGGAAGTGGTGGACATTTTCAATGACGATGGCACGCTGGGTACCGAAGCGCAGATCTATATCGGACTTGACCGTTTTGATGCGAGGAAGAAAATAGTGACGGAACTGGAAGAAAAAGGATACCTGGTAAAGACCGAGGATTATACAAGCGAAGTAGGCTATAGCGAACGCACAGACGCCGTAGTGGAACCACGCCTCAGTTTGCAATGGTGGGTGAGCATGAAAGACCTGGCAACGCCCGCCCTGAAAGCAGTGATGAAAGAAGAGATCAGATTTTACCCACCCAAATTCAAAAACCTTTACCGCCACTGGATGGAAGGTATCAGGGACTGGTGCATCAGCCGCCAGCTTTGGTGGGGGCATCGGATACCGGCATGGTATGATGCCGAAGGAAATGTCTTTGTTGCTGAAACAGCATTACAAGCTGCAAGTTACAAACTGCAAGGGGAAGACATTACTGATCCAAACGCTGCTCAGCTTGAGGCATGCAGCTTGAAGCTTTCCCAGGATGATGATTGCCTCGACACCTGGTTCTCCAGCTGGCTATGGCCTTTTGAGGTTTTCAAAGGATTCAGCGATCCGGGAAATAAAGAGGTCGGGTACTACTACCCTACCAATACCCTGGTGACCGCCCCTGAGATCATTTTCTTCTGGGTGGCCCGCATGATCATGGCGGGATTCGAATACATGGGCGAAAAACCCTTTCAGCAGGTATACTTTACCGGTATAGTACGCGACAAGCAGGGAAGAAAGATGAGCAAGAGCCTGGGCAATTCGCCCGATATGCTGGGACTGATCGACCAGTACGGCGCCGATGCGGTACGTTTCGGCATCATGATCGCATCCCCCGCGGGCAATGATATCTTATTCGACGAATCGGCGCTGGAACAGGGCCGTAATTTTAATAACAAATTATGGAACGCGGTCAAACTGGTTCATAGTTGGAAGTTAAGAGTTCAGCATTCAACTTCTGACTCCCAACATGTGACTCCTAACTTTGCGCTGGAATGGTTCGGGAACAGGCTGAACCAGGTAAAGTCCGAAGTGGAAGACATGATGCAACAGTTCCGCTTAAACGAAGCATTAAAGACCACTTACTCATTGATATGGGATGATTTTTGTAGCTGGTACCTGGAATGGGCGAAGCCCGGATTTGAACAACCAGTTGATGCCACGGTTTATAACAAGACCGTTGAATTTTTTGAAGAGTTGATGGTCCTGCTGCATCCCTTCATGCCCTTTATCACGGAAGAGATGTTTCATTTGCTGAAGGATCAAAATGAAGACCTCTGTGTAAGGCATGTTAAAACAATCAAAGCCGCCGATGCAAAGGTCTTACAGGCCGGTGATCTTTTGAAACAGGTGATCTCCGCGATACGTGATGCCCGGAATAAGAACCAGGTAAAACCAAAAGAAGCCATTCAGTTGTATATACAAACACTGGCCCCCCAAAGCTACAAAAGCATTGAAACCATTTTAAGTAAACAAGTCAACGCCGCGTCGGTCGCGTATTGTAATGAAGCTTTGACCAACACCATCGTGGTAGCAGTTGAAAAAGATAAGTTTTATATTAAAACGGAAAAGGTTCTGGATACAGCCACGCTGAAGGACGACCTGATCAAAGACCTGGAACACCAGAAAGGGTTCTTATTATCGGTAGAAAAAAAACTCAGCAACGAACGCTTTGTCCAGAACGCCAAACCCGAAGTGCTGGCCCTTGAACAAAAAAAGAAAGCCGATGCCGAGGCCAGGATCAAAACCATCGAGGAAAGCCTGTCAACGATTAGTTAAAACCCGGCAGGCATGGAAATTGTAACGTAAATTCGTGACACACTTAATTGCAAATAATGATACCCTTGAAGCATATTTTTTTGTCGGCATTCTTGTTACCCGGTTTCACCCCGGTAATGGCCCAGCCTCCAAAAACGGTAAAGCCCAAACTAACGGTCGTGCCCAAATTTATCCCGCCAAGGGTAACCACCAAATTGGGCGACCATGCCGATTCCGCTTTGGTCACCGTTGATGAAGGGCTGCAACTGGTAGCATTTCCCCTGCAGATCGCTGACAATAAAAAAAATACCTACGGCATTTCCTCCTACCAGTTCCTGTACCGTAAACAGGGCGTGACGGAAGATGAACAGACCGGAAAAGTGACTCCAACCAGCAGCGTGGTTGCCGACCTTTTCAAGTCAACCCCCCTGCCACCGATCTGGGTCAAAAGCATCAGCGAGCAACTAAAAGCCGGTGAAGAATTGTATTTTTTTGATATCGTTGCGAAAGATACCCAGGGCCATTTTTTCTACGCCCCAACGCTGAAGATCAAAATCAGGTAATGATCGAAATAAAAAAAGTCGGTTCGGAAAGTATTCCCCATGTAAAGGCGCTGGCCGAAAGGATATGGCCCGTTGCGTATGGTTCCATTATTTCCCCTGAGCAGATGCGGTATATGCTGGATCTCATTTACAGCACATCATCCCTCGAAAAACAGATCGAAGAACAGCATCACCATTTCATCCTAGCACTCGAAACATCAGTGCCCTGCGGCTTCGCATCCTATTCACCGCTTGAGACCTCATTTCCGGAAAATGAAGCGATCTCCGCTGATAAAATCGTTTATCGTCTTCACAAACTTTATATCGACCCCTTCTGTCAAGGCAAGGGTATCGGTAGATTTTTACTGGATTTCATCATCAGCGATATCAAACAAAAAAATGCCACCGACCTTGAGTTGAATGTGAACCGCCATAACAAAGCCCTGGATTTTTATCAAAAGGCCGGGTTTATCATTACCCGTGATGAAGACATTGATATAGGCAATGGTTATTTTATGAATGATTTTGTGATGAACCTTTCCATTTAACTCCGACTTGATGTATAAATACCCGGATTCCCTTCAATAAAAATTGGGTGTATACGGGCCAATTCGTTAGTTTTGCAAAAATTTTTATAACTATGTCAGCGATCACAAAAAATGCAATTGATTTTAGTCTTCCATACAAGGTAAAAGATATGAGCCTGGCCGAATGGGGCCGCAAGGAAATCAAATTAGCCGAGTCCGAAATGCCCGGTTTAATGGCGCTTCGTGCGGAATATGGCGCATCACAGCCTCTGAAGGGTGCCCGTATCGCGGGTTGCCTGCACATGACCATACAAACCGCGGTGTTAATTGAAACTTTGATAGCGCTGGGAGCCGAAGTAAAATGGAGTTCCTGCAATATCTTCAGCACACAGGACCAGGCAGCAGCAGCCATCGCCGCAGCCGGTATCGGTGTATTCGCCTGGAAGGGTCAATCGGTTGAAGAAGGTGACTGGTGTATTGAACAGACCCTGTTCTTTGGCCATGCCGACCGTCCTTTGAACATGATACTGGATGATGGCGGAGACCTCACCAATATGGTATTTGACAAATATCCCGAACTGATACAACATGTCAGGGGCGTGAGTGAAGAAACCACCACCGGCGTGCACCGTTTATATGAAAGAATGGAAAAGGGCAGCCTGCCTATTCCGGCCATTAACGTAAATGATTCGGTGACCAAATCGAAGTTCGATAACAAATACGGTTGCAAGGAAAGCCTGGTGGATGCCATCCGCCGCGCCACCGATGTGATGATGGCTGGCAAGGTTGCCGTGGTAGGAAGTTATGGTGATGTGGGTAAGGGTTCAGCTGCTTCACTGAAGGGCGCGGGTTGTCGTGTGATCGTAACTGAAATTGATCCGATATGTGCGCTGCAGGCCGCCATGGATGGTTTTGAAGTGAAGCCGATGATCGAAGCTGTTAAAGAAGCGGATATCATCGTTACAGCGAGCGGTTGCCGCGACCTGATCACGGAAAAGCATTTCCGCCTGATGAAGGACAAGGCCATCGTTTGTAATATCGGTCACTTTGATATCGAGATCGATATGGCCTGGCTGAATGCCAACTATGGCGATACCAAGAATACCATCAAACCACAGGTGGACATGTACACCATCGACGGAAAAGACATCATCGTACTGGCCGAAGGCCGTTTGGTGAACCTCGGTTGCGCCACGGGTCATCCTTCTTTTGTCATGAGCGCATCCTTCACCAATCAAACCCTCGCCCAGATAGAATTGTGGACGAACACCAGCAATTACGAAAACAAAGTGTACGTATTGCCGAAGATACTGGATGAGAAGGTAGCCCGCCTGCACCTTTCGAAGATCGGTGTGGTACTGGATGAATTGACAACTGAGCAAAGCGCTTATCTGGGTATCTCAAAAGAAGGCCCGTTCAAAGCAGAGCATTACAGGTATTAAAAAATGATCGTTCATTAACCCGGACCATCCTTTCAAAAAATATTGTACAGTTCATTAAAATTTGTACTTTTATAATACAGCTTACGAAATTCGAACTGTTTTATAAGTATTTTTTTTAAAGGTGAATAAATACAGCCCTGAGTCATTCTTGATTCGGGGCTTTTTTCAGGTGTCGGGGTACATCACTAAATTTGTATAAATGCACTTAAACATGAAACGTACGGGCCTTGCTTGTTTGCTCATCATTTCAATGGCTTCAT
>JAYWAZ010000200.1:0-4625 GCA_043781975.1 Bacteroidota bacterium | reverse complement strand
GCATAAAAATGGCGAAGCCCAAGAGCAAGCTGGGCGTGATCTGGATCGATGCGCATGCCGACCTTCATACGCCCTATACCACTCCATCGGGGAACCTTCATGGCATGCCCTTGTCGGCTTCCATTGCGGAAGACAATATCGAATCCAAAGTGCATGACCTGGATGAAAAGACCGCGAAGCTTTGGGACCAACTGAAAAAACTGGGTAAGATCAATCAGAAAGTATTGCCCGAAGACGTGGTGTTCATCTCCCTGCGTGATTATGAGAAGGAAGAAAAACACCTCATCGAAAAACATGCGATGAAAGTGATCACCACCAGTGATGTACGCCGCAACGGGGCGGAGAATGTATGCAGGAAAGTGCTCCGTTACCTGAGTGACTGTACGGATATTTATGTGAGCTTTGATGTGGACAGCCTTGATTCATCCATATCCAAAGGTACCGGCACGCCGGTCAGCAACGGCTTAAGGGAGCGGGAGGCCGAGGACCTGATCAGTAAGTTCATGCAGAACCGGAAGATATGTTGCTTTGAGATCACTGAAGTGAATCCCACGCTGGATAAGGAGAACCTGATGGCAGAGATTGCCTTTAATATCCTGCAGCGGAGTGTGAATGTGCTGATGATGAATTAAATCGCAGATTAACATGATTCAACTGATCTCGCAGATATTTTATAGACTAAGCAGTTTTTACCTGTTATTGCTTTGTTTCATTTCCCTTCCTTCGGCTGCACAAAAAAACAATGCCTCTATCGATTCCATTAAAGCCTGGCAGGCCAATTATGTGGCCACGCATGAAGTGGTGAAGAAAAAAGATAAAAAGTATTTCCATTTTTTTAGGGCTGATACCGCTTACCTGCTTAACTGCGAACTTGAAAAACTTCGGGACAGTGTTGGGATCATCATGAAAACATCGGCCAATACCCTGCAGTATTACCTGCGGTACGGGATATTGCATTTTAATTTATCGGGGAAGGCTAGCCAGCTTGTTGTTTACCAGAGCAAGGATCTAATGAAAACGGAAAAATATAAGGACTATCTTTTCGTGCCTTTCACGGATTTAACCAACGGCGATTCTTCCTACGGAGGGGGTCGTTACCTGGATCTCTCCATCACCGATGTTCAGGGTCATTCCATGTGGGTGGATCTTAATAAAGCCTATAATCCTTACTGCGCCTATGCTACAGGCTTTCATTGCCCCATACCGCCCAAAGAAAACCATTTATCCATCGAAGTAAGGGCCGGCGAAATGGTCTTTGGAAAAAAGCATTGACCCGTTATGCAAAATACGTCGCACCTCTTAATGATCGAACCTGCAGATTTTGGTTTCAATGCTGAAACAGCGGTCAACAATGCCTTTCAGAAAAACAATGAAGCAGGTGTGCAGCAGGAAGCGCTGAAAGAATTCCGTGACCTGGTAAATCTACTTCAACAGAATAAGATCGATGTGACCGTGGTTAAGGACAGCGGGGAAGACCACACACCCGATTCCATTTTCCCAAACAACTGGGTCTCTTTTCATGAAAATGGTAACGTATTCCTATACCCGATGTTCGCGGCCAACCGCCGCCTGGAAAGAAAACATTTGATATTGAATGCGTTAAAACAAAAGTTCGTCTTCAACGAAACCATCGATCTGACCTACTATGAAGAACTGGGATATTACCTGGAAGGTACGGGCAGCATGGTTTTGGACAGGGTGAACCACCTGGCCTATGCCTGTATCTCGCCAAGGACCACAGTTGAACTCCTCAATTCATTTTGCATCATCAATCAATTCGACTGTGTTTCCTTTTCTGCAAAGGATGAAACCGGCGTTGATATCTATCATACCAATGTGATGATGTCCGTGGCCGACCGGTATGCGGTGATCTGCCTTGAAGCAATAAACGATCAAACAGCACGGGAAAATGTCATTACCACCCTGGAAAGAACCGGTAAAGCGATCATTGAGATCAGTTTGGAACAGCTTCGTTGTTTTGCAGGGAATATGTTGCAGGTGATCAATGCGGATAAGGAGTTATTGCTGGTGATGTCAACGCAGGCCTACCAATCCCTTGGCGGCAGCCAGCTTGCAACGCTCCTGCAATATAACCGCATTTTACATTCCCCGTTAAACCATATTGAATCGGTGGGTGGTGGCAGCGCAAGGTGCATGATGGCGGAGATCTTTTTAACGCCCAAATAAAAGCCGGGAGAAAAATCTCCCGGCCAACTTAAAATATCAATCGTAAAAACTTAAATAATACATTATAATTCCGGGCCCGATATCTTTTGCTTTAGTTTCCTGAGCGAGGGATCCAGTTCAATGGCCTTGTCACACATCTGCATGCCCCGCTCCCTTTCTCCTTTCTTTTGAAAACAAAGCCCGGCCTGGTAAAGCGCCTTTGCATCCTTGAGGTCAAGTTCAAGCAGCTTCTGGCAAAATTCCAGTGATTTGTCGAACAACATATGGTCATAGTAAGCCTGGGCAAGATCCCTGATGATGTCCTTATCACCCCGCTTTTTATCATGGATATTCAGCAAAAGCTTCTCGCCCTTGTCAAATTCACCGCTGAAAACATAGGCATAACCGAGGTTTTCGGTCAACGCAGCATTTTGCGGGTATCCCAGGGCGGTAGCTTTATTGAACCAGGTGGCGGCGTCTTTGAATTTATCCGTGCTGTAATAAAGGAGCCCCAGTTCCATCGCCCAGTTGGCCCTGGTGGCATCCAGCGCAATGGCTTTCCGGTAATAGGGAATGGCCTTTTCATTCAACTCAATTTCCATATAGGTTTTTCCCAGTGTATACATTATTTCCGCATCGGTGGGATTTTCCTTCACCAGTTTGAGCAATAATTTTTCCGCGCCGTCATAATTTTCAAGCTGGAATAAGGAAAGTGCGATGATCCTGCCGGTATTGGTACAGCTTGTACATTTTTCCGCCAGGTCAATGGCATTCTGATATTGATGATAGCTGTAATAGAGGATGATCAGTTCCTTGCTGGCGGCAACATTACCGGGATCCACTTCAATGACCTTCGTGAAATCCATTTTGGCCATATCGGTCTTGCGCATCTCCAGGTTCACGTATCCGGATTCGAGCCAGGCAGCGGTATACTTTGGATTTAACCGGGTGGCCTTTTCAAGATACTGTGAAGATACCATCCATCTTTTCGCGGCCTTCTCCTCCAGTCCTTTCCGGTAGAAATACACGGAACTATCGCTATTTTGGGAAAATACGGTTATGGTAAACAATAAAAAAACAGGCGTAAGTATGTTTTTCATATGAATGGGGTGGTACAAGAATTGGTCCACTTATTTGAATATCACAGCTCCTAACGCCGGAAGGTGCACATTTATTTCAAAAAGACGGTTCTTTTTATCCACTAATTTAACCTCCGGGTTTGGATTATACACTTTGCCGGTACCCCAGTATTTTTTGAGGTCACTGTTAAATACCTCGGTCCATGCCGATTTTCCTTTCACCCTCAGCTTCCAGTCATGCCGTACCACCGGGGTCAGATTCAATATCACCAGGAGGTCGTCCTTCTTATTTTTTCCCTTTCGCCGGTAAGCCACCACCGATTCCTCCCTGTGATGGAGGTCTATCCATTCAAATCCCCCGGGATCAAATTGCAACTGGTGCAGGGCGGGCTCTTTAGCATATAGGAAATTCAGGTTCTTCACGCATTCCTGCATCATGCTGTGGCAATCGAACTGGAGCAGTTCCCAGCTCAGTTCCGTCTTGTAATTCCATTCGGTGGTTTGCGCGAATTCATTGCCCATGAACAATAATTTGGCACCCGGGTGGGTAAACATATAGGTGTAGAGTAAACGCAGGTTGGCGTATTGCTGCCATTCATCGCCGGGCATCTTATAGATCATGGAGCTTTTGCCATGCACTACTTCGTCATGGCTGAGGGGCAGCATGAAGTTCTCATCATAGAAATACATCATGCTGAATGAGAATTTATCCTGGTGGAATTGCCGCATCAGCGGATCCATTTTAAAATAATCCAGCGTATCATGCATCCACCCCATCATCCATTTCATGCCGAAACCAAGTCCGCCCTGGGTTGTGGGTTTCGATATCTTCGGCCAGTCGGTCGCCTCTTCCGCAATGGTCTGCACATCCGGAAAATCGCGGTAAATGGTCTCATTCAGATGCTTGATGAATTCAATGGCTTCCAGGTTACCACTGCCACCAAACTTATTGGGTGTCCACTGCCCTTCCTTACGGGAATAATCCAGCCGCAGGATGGAACTCACCGCATCCACGCGGATGCCGTCGATATGGAATTTATCGAACCAGTAGCGGGCGCTGCTTATGAGGAAAGATTTCACTTCTCCCCTTTTATAATTGAAGACATAACTGTTCCAGTCGGGATGATATCCCATACGCATATCCGCATATTCATAAGTGTGCGTGCCATCGAACATGAACAGGCCGTGCGCATCATAGGGGAAATGCGAAGGCACCCAGTCCAGTATCACGCCGATATCCGCCTGGTGAAAAGCGCTTATCATGGCGATGAACGCTTCGGGTGTACCAAACCGGGAGGTAGCTGCAAAGAACCCGGTGCCCTGGTAGCCCCAGCTCCCGTCGTAAGGGAATTCCATAACGGGCATGAGCTCCACGTGGGT
>JAYWAZ010000199.1:0-12767 GCA_043781975.1 Bacteroidota bacterium | reverse complement strand
CCCGCTCCTGGAAACCCATGGTGATACACCACCTCCTTGCAGGCATGAATGCGCATATCAGCCTCGACCTGGGCATCGCCGCCGCCACCGTTTCACCGGGCGGCTCGGTGAATGACATTCATAACGATTTCAATAAAATAAATACCGTTTTGAACGACCTGGTTGAAGAGGTAAAAACAAGTCTGTACGATATGTGGCCGCTCAGTAAGATCATCGCCCGTTTGAATGCGGGTAAACTGGAAAACGCCATTGCCGGTTTCTCTATGACCATCGCACGTGATGCGGCCTGGCAGGTGGCCATTGATTATGCGCCGCTGATAGATCCCGCTGCACAGGATTCCTATATCTCCCAACGGGATAAGGATGTTACTGCATTCGGAAAAACAATACTCCATCCCGGTTTCTGGCTAAGCGCCCTGGTAAGCATCTTCCGGATCTTTGAATTTGGAAGCATCAGCGGCAAGATCAAAAGACTGGATCGATAACCAACACCTCTTATCCTTTCTTCTTTGATAACGACGCCAGTAATTTATTCACTATGCCTTAGAATGATCAAAAGTGTGAATTATATAACTCCTACCCGGATTGATGTAACAACGGGCCGGTAAAGGAATCATAATTTTATAGCAGCGGTTAACGCTCTATAACAATATGAAACTCCTTCGTGTAAAAATGCACCTGCTGACCATCGTGCTTTGTTTATTATTAACCCCTTTTTCATCCGGTGCTTACTCGGTACTTACCCACGAAGCGATCATTGACGCCTGCTGGCAAAAATCAATTCAGCCTTTACTCCAACACAAGTACCCCGGTACAACCGAAGAACAGCTTAAGGAAGCCCATTCCTATGCATATGGAGGAGCGATCGCTCCGGATATGGGCTATTTCCCCTTTGGCAGCCCTTTGTTTACTAACCTGGTGCATTATGTACGCAGTGGCGATTTTGTGATCGCTTTGCTGGAAGAAGCGCAGGATGTTAATGAATACGCGTTCGCGTTAGGATTCCTTAGTCATTATATGGCCGATAAATACGGACATTTTATCGGCACCAACCGGTGTGTGCCGATCGTGTATCCCAAAATAAAACGGAAATTCGGAAACCTGGTGACCTATGAAGAGGACCATGTTTCACACAAGCGGATGGAATTCGCCTTTGATGTGCTGGAAACGGCCAAAGGGAATTACGCTTCGCAGGCCTACCACGATTTCATAGGATTCAAAGTATCACGTCCGCTGTTAGAGCGGGCCTTCAGTAAAACATATGGATTGGATATCAATCATATCTTTAAAAACCTCTCCCTTGCCATTGAAACCTTCCGCTGGTCAGTTCACAGTTTATTCCCAGTATTGACAAAAGCGGCATGGACCATGAAGAGAAAGGAGATCCTGGAATTGCAGCCAACAGCAACCAGCCGAAGCTTCAGGTATAAGATGGCCCGGACCAATTATTACCAGGATTTTGGAAAAAAACAGCGGAAGCCCGGCATTTTTGCCAATGCACTGGGATGGCTCATCCGGGTACTACCAAAAGTAGGACCCCTGCGGTCGCTTAAATTGAAAGATCCGGGCCCCGTGGCCGAAAAACTATTCATAGAAAGTTTTGATACGGTACTGTTGCACTGCGTTGCTGCTATGAAAATATTGAGTACCGGGAATTTGAACTTTGCAAATATTGATTTTGACACCGGTAATAAAACAGTTCCGGGAGAATACAAATTGGCTGATAAAAGTTATAGTACATTATTATTAAGGCTCGACAAATCACAATACCTTCTTTTAAATGCAGGTCTTAAAGAAAACATCATTGGGTTTTACGGCAATACCGATTCAACAACGGTCAACAAAAACGGGCCCAGGTCATGGAAAAGGGTGATGGCCGCCCTTGCACAACTCAGGGCCACTCAGCCATCGGTGTTGTAATGATTTTTAATGAGTAACCCCTGCCATAAAACAGGAGGATGAGGCGCTCGATCGAATGTGTGAATCATGTAAGGATCATCCGGGAATCTGTAATAACCAGTTGCAAAAAATATTTCACCTTTAGGGAACAAATTTAAAACAATCAATTCTTTTCTCATAAGCAGTTCGATTTGGTTTAGCCCCCGTTCATTCGGGGGTTTTTTATTGTCAAATCCCGCAAATAAAATGGAGACATTGCTATGAATTCAACTAGCTTTACCGGGTACGAATACCTGATATAAAATGATCACCAAACAGCAAATGATCGACCAGACAAAAAAATGGATCAACGACGTGGTGGTGGGCTGTAATTTCTGTCCTTTTGCAGCCAACGTGATGAAACAGCAAACGGTACATTACCAGGTGGAAGAAAGTGCGGATACTTTTATTTGCAATGACGCTTTTTTGAGGGAAACGGAACGGCTGGACAAGGATGACAATATTGAGACCATTTTCCTGATTTTTCCCAATGCATTCAAACGGTTTGATGACTACCTCGATATCTTAGCCGGCTCGGAAAGATCATTAAAACAAAAAGGATACGAAGGCATTTACCAACTGGCCAGTTTTCATCCCCTGTACCGTTTTGCCGGTTCCACAGAAAATGACGCGGCAAATTATACCAACAGGTCGGTGTACCCGATGCTGCACCTGCTGCGTGAATCAAGTATCGATAAGGCCCTGGAACATTATGAACATCCTGAAAATATTCCGAACCGCAACATTGATTTCGCGAGAGAAAAGGGGCTGACCTATATGAAGATGCTGCGGGATGCCTGTTGCTGAGATTGCGATTATACACGTTTCAGCCAGCCACTGATACTCATCCTGGGCCGGTTGGCCATGGTCACTTCATGTTCCATCTCATCGCTTTTAAAGAAAACGGCTGTTTGTGAGCGGGGTAATATTTTTTGTACGGTTTCATTTTCATAAACCCATAGCTGCCCGCCGTCTTCCTCTTTCCAGTCTTCGTTCAAATAATTGATGAGCGAATATTTCCTGTTGGCATCATTTTTAAACTGGTCCCTGTGCCGCCTGTAAAAACTGCCTTCCTCATAAATGGCGTAATGGAATTCGTACCCGTTGATACCCGTATAGCAGGTGCTGTTCAGACGTTCGATAAAATCCTCTGCCAGTTGCAGGAATTCCTGTTCATAGACGTTATCGTGTTTTTTATCCATCCAGTAAATTTTATCGCCCCTCATTTTTTGCTGCTCATCCTTTACATGCTCATTACCGATACCGGCTGTGGTCATCATATCGGTATGCAGTAACTGCTGTAAATGCTGTTGTAAGCCGGCCGACAGGCTTGCGGTTAAAAAGCCGGGGTCGATTCCCACATTATTGTCGAGGTAATTGTCTATTAGCAGGTCAAATGGGTTATTCATTCTTTGAGTTGAACCTGACAAGGTAGTCCATTTACCAGCGGTTCCATCAAAAAAATTAACCTTGGGTCGGCATCAGGTAAGACACCATACAATAAACATGAGCCAACTATCGGAATCGAACCGACGACCCTTTCATTACGAATGAAATGCTCTGCCAGCTGAGCTAAGTTGGCTTAAAGGATAAAGGTATTGTTTACCTGATAAATAACCATATCGATCAGCAGGAAAGCTTTCCCCGCTATTTTTTTGGTTAAAGTTTGACTTTTTGAGAAATTAATAGTATCCTTATGCTCTAAAACTAACAAAAATGCATACGAAAAGATCTAAGAACACATTGCTTTTTATCCTGGGTGGGATTATGCTGGTATCTATTGCGGCTATGGGCTGTAATAACGGTGACAATAAAGACACCACTAAGGATAGTACAAAAAAGATGGCCCCTGATACTTCTAAAAAGATGGCCCCTGATTCTACAGTAAAAAGGGATACGATGAAGACCAGGCCAACGGTAAATCCTTAAAACACCAGGCATATTTGAAACAGCCATTGAGAGCCTTCGTTCCCGATGTGTAGGTTTATGCAATTGAATCCGGACCAGGTTCTGTGTCCGGATTCTTCATTTTTATCCTTTGCTTTTTCAGCTTCAGTCTCCCCTGACCAGCTATGTTCTTATCACTGACCAGCCTTTTTATCAGCCAGTGTTCAACGCGATGGTGGGTGGGTATCAATATGGCAGCGATGGACACGAAGATGAGCATCTCTATCACCGGTTTGTGGTTCGTGAGTTCCGCCACATAGGGGTGGAGTAACAGGGTGAGGTATTCGAACAGGATGAGCAGGGATATGATGCCAAGTATCTTAATCACCCGGACGTGTATCCTGATACGGCTGAGTAAAAGGGTGAACAGGAAAAATCCCGGGATAAATATTCCAATAAAAAGCAACTGTAATTGCTGAACCCTTTCCCGCTGTACGGTCTTTCTGTTTTCTTCCAATTCAATTTGCCGCAGTTGTTCATTGATCGACAATACCTGTGCTTCCCGTATCCTGCTCTTGCTGTTTACCGAATCGTTGAGCACCTGTACATAGTTCATATATAAAAAAGCGCTGTCGATATTTTTTAATTCTTTGAATTGAGTCGTTAAAAATTCTGAAGCGTCCAGGTCGCGTGACAGGAAGCCCGCTCCTTGCGCCAATGTGTGCGACATCCTTGAATAATAAATTGCGGAGTCCTTCTGTTTTGTTTCCTTATAAAGTTTGGCCAGCCCCAGCGTCGCTTCACAGAGATTATCATCGTCATTGGAAGCTTTCAGGTATATGATCGCCGACAAGTAATAAGACTGTGCGAGCATGTAATTTTTCTGTTTCAGGTAAGTATGCCCCAGCCCCGTCATGGAAGACCCGGTGAAATCATCGTTTTTAATGGCTTTAGCCAGTTCTATGGCCCTGTTGAAATAGAAAAAGGCCGAATCCGGAATATTGAGCCGGTCATAAACATCCCCCAGGTTTTGGGCACTGAAATATTTAAGATAACCAATATCATAGCGCCTGATCATCGAATCGGACCTGTAATAATAATCAAGCGCCTTCTGGTATTCTTCCATATAAGCATATACAATGCCTATATTCATCAGATCACTGGCCAGGCTGAGGGGGATATCGATCTTTTCATCCAGTTTCAGCTTTTTAAAATTATAGTCCAACGCCCGGGGGTAATTACCCAGCCTTTGAAAGGTATTGGCCATGATCTTCAGGGAACTTGATTGTCCGGCCAAATACTTTATCCTTTCCGCAAGGATAAGTGCCCTGCTCGCCATGATCAATGCCTTTTCGGGGTCGTAATTCTTGGAAGCGTCAGCCTGTTGCCACATCAGCTTAACCCTGTTCGTATCCGTCTTTTCAGTGGCAAGCAAACGCGCCAGGCTGTCGGCCACTGATTTTTGTGCAATCACATGTGCTGACAAAAAACATAGGCCCAGCAAAAGAAAAACTTTTTTCATAGATGTCAGTTTGCCCCTGCGGGTCATGAACTTTGGCATTGAATGGTAAATGCCGTTTTGCAAGGTCCAATTTAACTTTTTATAACGGTTTTGGATATTTATTGCCGGTAAAATAATTTTGAACAGCGGTCATATAACCCTGGTTCGGCATGTATGCTAAATCAAATATATATTGTAGATTTATTTTCAGAAACAATTCAAAACAGTTTGACATGAAAGTAAGCTTCCTCCTGGTCATGCTATGTGCTATTTTTTTTACCCCTTCCGTTCATTCACAAACATCGTTGTATGAATTTGATTACCGGTTCGTGAACGATACCACGGAATACAAGGCCTTCCTGGTCAGGAACCTGGACGCCACCGGTTTTCTCCGGATCAGTTTTCGCAATCATGCCGATAAAACACCCGTGATCGTTCATTTGGATCTGAATGAACATTATGATAAATTTCCGTCAACATACCAGTCTCCAGGCGGAATACGCGACACTACGATCCTTTGTTTTGAAGGGGAGAATCCAAAAATCATTTTTGGGCATAAGGACTTTAAATTCGACCCGGATATTTTCCGGTTCAAGAAAAATGAAAAAACAGGCATGTTTGATCCACTGGAAGTACTGTCACCCGACCCGGAATCATTTAACAAGGTTACAGGCAAAGTATCCCAAATGAAATTACTGAACAAGTCTGACCTTACTAAAGAACTGGTCTCGCAGTTTTTTCTGGAGGATGAAGATTTTTATGTGAACCTTTTTAAATTGAAATCAAGAAGCCTCACCAATGAAGAAAAGGCAACCCAGTTGTACCTGGTACTGGTCGCGAATACCAGGGATGCCAGCATCGGTAAAACCTGTATTGTCGACAAGGTGGCGATCACCGATACTTATCAGTCTATCACCGAATTCCTGGGAATCGGATTCGTTCTTAAAGAGGTCTCGGATACTGCTTTCAATAAAGCCAACGTCCAAAAAGCGCTGGATCAGCTTAAACCGGAAAGCAAGGATATTGTTGTATTTTATTACACAGGCCATGGTTATTGTGATACCACTGACAGTCGTTTATTCCCCTATCTTGACCTCAGGGATAAGAAATTTCAAAGGCCCGGTCCCGAGTTTTCATTGAATATGGAAGACATTTACAGGAGCATAAAGTCCAAAGGCGCCCACATCAACCTGGTATTCAGCGATTGTTGCAATTCACCGATTGGAAATGCTCCCATACATATTGATAAAGTGCCGAGTACAAGGGTGAGTTCCCTTGGTTGGGTGAAGAATAATTGCCAGGCGCTTTTCCTTGCGCCCAGTAAATATTCCCTGTTAATGACCGCCTCTTCAAAAAAAGAGGAATCCTCCGGAAACGATAATGAAGGGGGCATCTTCACTTTTAATTTACGAGAGACATTGGAAAAATACATGGGCCCTCAGCATACCGGTATTACCTGGGATCAGGTATTGACCGAAGCTCAAAAGCAAACGATTATCAGGATCGCACGCGGCCTTTGTCCCGTTCCTGAAGACCCTACGCAATACCGGGATTGCAAACAGCGCCCGCTTTTTAAGATCAACTAATATTCAAATCATGGTGATTATGAAAATCAGAACGCTTATTATCATTTTAGTTGTTCTTGGTATCAGTAATTCCATAAAGGCTCAAACCTCCCTGTATGAATTTGATTACCGGTTCGTGAACGATACCACGGAATACAAGGTCTTTCTGGTAAGGAATGAAGACGCCACCGGTTTTTTGCGTGTAAGTTTTCTTAATCATGCCGATAGATCCAGGACAATCATAGATATGAATCTATTCGAGCATTTTGATGATCATGCCAACGGGATACCAGACACTACGATACTTTGTTTTGAATGCAGGGATCCTAAAATTATCCTTGGACATGCAGATACAAAATTTGAAGCCGATTTTTTCCGGTTTCGCAAAAACGACAAATCAGGTATGTTTGAGCCAATGGAAGTAGATCTATTCGATCCAAAAACCAGGAAAGGGGTCAGGGCAAATGTCACGGAAATGCAGCTTTTAGATCAGAAAGACCTTACCAAAGAATTGGTAAGGCAGTATTTTCTTGAAAATGAAGACTTTTTTGTGAACCTTTTTAAAACCACAACAAGACATGTAACAGATGATAATGCCCGCTTGTTCTTACTATTAGTGGCCAATACCAGGGATGCCAGTATCGGTAAAACCTGTATCGTAGACAAAGAGGCAATTACGGATACATATAAGGCCGTCGCCGAATTCCTGGAAATTCCATTCGTCCCGAAAGAAATTTCTGATACCGCTTTCAGTAAAAAAAATGTTGAAACTGCCCTGAATGAACTTAAACCCGGCAGCAACGACATTGTTGTTTTTTATTATACAGGCCACGGTTTTTGTGATACAACCGACAATCGCTTATTTCCATACCTTGATCTCCGGGACAAGAAATTTCAAAGACCCGGCCCTGATTTTTCATTGAATATGGAAGATATTTATAAAATTATAAGAGCCAAGGGCGCTCACTTAAACCTGGTTTTCAGTGATTGCTGCAATTCGCCCATCGGAACAGCACCTGTACACGCTGACAAAGTTCCGAGTACAAGGGTAAGTTCACTTGGATGGGTAAAGAATAACGCTCAGACGATTTTCCTGGAATCTGGCCAGTTTTCCCTTTTGATGACAGCCGCCTCGAAGAAAGAAGAGTCCTCAGGAAATGATAATGAGGGTGGTATATTCACATTCAATTTAAGAGAGACGATGGAAAAATTCCTGGGACCCCAGCATACCAACATTTCCTGGGACCAGATATTAGGGACGGCTCAATCACAAACCATTAAAAGAATTTCCCGCGGGCTTTGCCCCGTAGCCGAAGACCCTACTAAATTCCAGGATTGTAAACAGCGCCCGCTTTTTAAGCTCAACTAGTATCAAATCATAGTGATGATGAAAAAGAGAACGCTTATCAATCATTTTAGTTGCCCCTGGAATCAATAATTCCATCCGGTGTCAACCTCCCTTTATGAATTCGGCTATCGTTTCCAGACGTCTTTTTTAAAACCCGCAACTGTCCGGGTTTTGGAGTTATTATAGGCCATTGCCGGATCTGTATCATCATTTCTTCCCCGGTGGTACAATAATCCCCGTATTTTTCCGTTTAGATACATATAAATCCGTCTAATATGAAAAAAATCCACCCTCCCAAGCCATTCTTGTATGCCATCCTTTTCCTTTTCAGCTCATTCATCACGGGTAATGCCCTGTACGCCCAGGATAATGCAGACGCTAAACAAACCGCGTTGGTTAAAAAGAACTGTTTCGTGGAAATGAACGATGGCACCATAAAAAATTACAACACATTAAAACTGGTGACCGGCATCATGATGACGCCCCACCTGGTGGCCGATGGAAACATCATTATCAATGGAAATGATATCAGGGTCTATCAGGACAATGAACATTACGCCATTTCACAAAAGATATTCGCGTCTGGCCGCCGCAGTTACCTGGCCGTGGAAACCCTTCCCGGTTTTGTCATGCGCCTCTCCTCAGGGAAGATAAGTATTTACGACAAGCAGTATTTCAACGGGTACCGCAAAGTAGACGAGTTCTTTATACAAACCGGTACCGACGGTCCGATCCTTCCTTATACCGCGGCCCTGATGAAAGACCTGGTAAAAGACGACCCCCAGGCCTCCGGTTTCTTTAACAGCAGGAACAACGATATACCCCTGGTGAAAAAGCTGCAGCTGACCGCCGATATCGTCAATAACGCCCCCTTGATCTCAAAAAATTTTTAACGACAGATAAAATCATTGCCATGATCATTTTGCTGCCGGGTAATGCCGGCAGTTTTTTATTTACAGCCCGCCATGCCGCTTGAATTCACCTTCGGTTGTATATTTATGGCATGAACATTAGCGTGGCAGGCATTGACGATATTCCGGAACTGGTGCCCCTGATCAACAGCGCTTACCGGGGTGAGGCCTCAAGAAAAGGCTGGACGACAGAAGCGGACCTTTTGCAGGGTGAACTGCGCACGGATATTCCAACGCTTACCGGGATAATGGCAAAGCCGGGCGCCATCGTTTTGAAATATACTTCTGATGAGGGAAAGATCAACGGTTGCGTGTACCTGCAAAAGCAGGAGCGGGGATTATACCTGGGCATGCTCACTGTTGCACCCGAAATGCAGGCAGGCGGTATCGGAAAAAAGCTCCTGGAAGCGGCAGCCGGTCATGCGAAGCGAAATCATTGCCCTTCCATCTTCATGAACGTGATCTCATTGCGCGGAGAACTGATCGCCTGGTACGAAAGGCATGGTTACCACCTGACAGGTGAAACAAAACCACTGCCGGCTGATAACCGCTTTGGTGTTCCCACACAACCCTGGAATTTGCCATCATGGAAAAAATGATCGGGTAGTATTCACACCCGGGCACTTGCTGCGTTCCGCAAAGCTTATTTGCTTTTTTCGAGGAATTGATGAATACCGATCGCCGATTCCAACGACAGGTTGGTCATGACCTGTAAGGAACGTTCCCGCTCATCGGCATTGATACTTTCCCTGGTTGGAATGATATCGGAAATGGTAAGGATCGTGGCCGCCATCTTCTGCAGCACCTGGGCATTGGCGAATAAGGCGAAGGATTCCATTTCAACGCCGATGCAGTTATTCGAAGACGCAATGGCGGGGATACCGGGGGTCGTTCTGTAAAATATATCACTGGAATGAATGTTTCCCGTCTTTATCGCGGATCCCAGGTTCGCGGCCGTGTTGTTGATGATTTCATAGGCCGCTCCCTGGTGTGCAAGATGATCTTCATGGATGCCAAATGCGAACCGGGCATAAGTGGATTCGCTGAATGCCTTATCCACGTTGATCACATCATACAACTTCATATCGCCTGAATAGGCGCCTGCCGTTCCGATCCTTACGATGCATTCAACACCATACTCGTTGTATAATTCATAGGAATAGATGCCGATGGAAGGGCAACCCATGCCGCTGGCACCAACCGTTACGGGTACTCCCTTATACTTCCCGGTGTAAAAAAAGATATTGCGGGTATGGCTCACCAGGGTAACCGCTTCCAGCATATTGTCGGCGATATGTTTGGCCCTCAGCGGATCACCCGGCATTAGCACAACCGGGGCGATCTCTCCGGCCTTAGCACTGATATGAATACTCATGGTACCGCGTTTATTCAATGAAGATATTTATTTTATCAGTAAATCGCAACAACCCGTATAAAATCGTTTTGGCAGAACAGTTAGTCAATAATGCGGAACGCCGTTTAAATGGGTTAATTTTGCCCTAAACGAATGGTGTATGAACGAGCTCATTCCCGTAGGATTTGGCTACCTGGCCTCTGTATTGCTGGCCATTTCCCTTTTGATCAATAATGACCTTAAATTCAGGTGGTTCAATACCGGGGGAAGTATGGCATTTATCGTATATGGTATCCTGATACACGCTTTCCCGGTCATCCTCACCAATGCCATCCTGTTAATGATCAATCTTTTTTACCTGGTAAGGATCTATCGGACAGAAGAGGCGTTCGACCTGATCGAATTCAGGGGCGGAGAGCAACTCGTGCTTAGGTTCTTATCCTTTTACAGTAAGGATATCGCCCTTTACTTTCCTTCCTATGTTCACGAAAAGGAGATACCGGGCAATCACCTCAGTTTTGTAGTGCTGCGTGACCTGGTGATCGCAAATATTTTCGTGGCCACGCTGGATGAAGCGGGAACGGCTGAAGTAAGGCTGAATTATACCGTTGCCAGATACAGGGATTACAAAGTGGGCAGGTTTATCTTTAACCGGGAGAACAAATTCCTCCTCTCAAAAGGGGTTCAGCGGCTGGTATATAAGCAGGCCCTGAATAAACAACATGAAAGATTCATCCGTGTCATGGGTTTTACAAAAGAAGGAATAGACGAGGGTGCTTTTTACACAAAACAATTGGCCTGAATGATTGACCGTGATCAACCTTTTCAATTCCTGCATACGGTCGGTCATACCCATATCAGAACAGTTTTGTCACTAAAGATATTATTTCATTCCCGTCCCAGGGGCTATGTTAACACCCGATTGTTTTTTATCCGGGCTTTTTACTAAAAAAAATAATGTACATTTATAAAAAGTACCAGTATGAACATTTTTGTAATCGGCCTTCCTTATGACCTGGATGATGCGGAGCTGGAAGAAATTTTTGAGAAATTCGGTACCGTTACATCCGCAAAAGTTGCACTTGACAGGGAAACGGGAAAAAGCCGCGGATTTGGATTCGTGGAAATGCCCAATACCGAAGAGGCAAAAGACGCTATTGAAAACCTGAATGATATTTCCCTGGGTAAAAAACCACTTGTTGTAAAAGAGGCCGAAGCCCGCAACACAAAGCCCGGCGGTAACAGCGGAGGAGGTGGCTATAATAAACCGGGTTTTAACAAGGACCGAAACCGTTACTGAACGCACCTTATTTACCTGTTTTTCATGTTTTTTTAAGCAAAGGCCTGATCAACCTTATCCAGATGGTCTTTTTGATCTGGTTTTATGGCCGTTATATCATCCTCCTTTTTTTCATAAAAAATCGCAGATCCGGCCCAAAATGAACTTTGTGTTAACTTTTTTTGGTTTGATAAACTATTGGCACGATTTTGCTTATATTGTATGAAAGCCAACTTACAATGGGAAAGAAATCAAATAATGCCAAACAGGCCGCAATGCCTGTTGTTTCATTGTCATTTGAGGATACTATTACCTATCAAAAGATCCACCGGCATTTGCGTGATATCAACGATACCATTTCGGAAGAGGATATAAGAAATGTGCGTACGGATATTGTTTCACTGGGTACCGCAGTTGCAGGGGTTAATGAAAAAACGTTGATCACGTCTGAACTAAAAGATGAACCTACTTCCGAACAGATGGCCGAGATCTATGAAGAAGGCAGGAAGATCACCAGTACCTGGAATGTATTGAGCCAATGACCTTTATTGCGGCCCCACTTGAATCATTTTGCTTTTCTTTTTATTAGATCAGCCAGGTAGTTGCAGATGGCCTGCCATTGACCCCACCATTTTTTTTCAACGAATGTCAGTTGCGCATCCGATACCTGGAGTTCATGCCTGCCCTTGTCCCAGGCCATGCTGATGCTGATGCCACCCCGGTCATACACATTATCTTCCGTCCTGGATTTTATCTGGTCTGTTCTATTATTTTTAAGGATATCATACATTGCATCCATTTCCGCGGCCGATAGCATGAACTTTTTTGTTGTTTTCCTGCCCCCATCATCGATAACATAAGAGCAACTCTCTTTGGAAATGAACAGGTCTTCGGAATAATACCGCATGCCCCCATCAACATGATAGGCCAGTGAAAAATCGGTCGGTATCTTTTCCGGGAATTTATTTTTTTGTCCGGATGATC
>JAYWAZ010000198.1:0-4668 GCA_043781975.1 Bacteroidota bacterium | reverse complement strand
TGCCCCGACAATTGTCGTGGGAAGAACATAGCAATTTCATTCTACGAGGTTGTCATCCTGAGGTACGAAGGATCTCAATGACACACTAAATCAATCTGTACAGCCATCGAGGCTTGTTGCTTGTCTAAATGAATAACATATTACTTATGGTTCGTTGAGATGCTTCGTTCCTCAGCATGACAGAATGATTTCGTTCGGAATGACAGAAAATTTACATTTCTCAGCATTTGCAAATCAAAATGAGCCACTACTTAAACTTTTGAACGGGCTCACGTATCCACCGTATGCTTGTTGTTACTCGAAATATTCTCCATCGTCCATTCGATCTTTTTTTCAAAAGCATGTTTGCGCACATTGCAATTGCTTTTTGAACAAATGCGGCAGGAGAATTCCAGGCATCCGTCGGAATGCACGAACAGTTCCACCGACTCACCATACTCTTCCCTTACCATTCCCGATAAACTGTCTATTTCCTTATGCGCTTCATGCACGTTCAGGTACCAGGGTACGGTCATATGACAGTCTAGGTGGATGGTGCCCCCGTATTTGATGATGCGCAGATTATGCAGGTCTATCCAGTTCTCCTTCCGGTTCCGGTTCAGCATCAGTACCATTTTTTTCAGCAGGGCGCTGTCGGCCTCGTCCATGATACCGGCAACGGATGAACGCACGATCTTATAGCCGGTGAAAATGATGATGAACGCGAAGAACATGGCCACGGCACTGTCTAACCAGGGAATATGGGTGAACAGGATGAGCAGCAATCCCGCGATGATCCCCAGGGTGGACCAGGTATCCGACTGCAGGTGTTTCCCGCTGGCGACCAGTGCCAGCGAATTGTTTTTCCTGCCCGTTTTGATACAAAAGGCCCCGGTAAAATAATTCACTACTGCGGTGATGGTCACCAGGATGATGCCATAGTCCAGTTGCCTGATCGTATGCGGATGCAGCAGGTTATTAATGGCCTCATAGATGATGATGAAGCCCGCGACCGAGATCAATGTACCTTCAATGGCCGCAGAAATGAATTCCACTTTGCCGTGCCCGTATGGGTGGTCGTTATCCCGGGGTTTGGCTGAGACATAGAGGCTGTAAACGCCGATCAGTCCGGCCACCACGTTCACGATGCTTTCGAGCGCATCCGTTAATATGGCTACCGAGGAGGTAAGATACCAGGCGATGATCTTGATGATAAACAATATGATGGAAATGGCAGCAATACCTTTCTGTACCTTAAGATTGTATTGTGCTGTTTGCAAGTTGAATGAGTTAAGTGTTAAAGGTACAAAATAACCCTGTCGGCGGTCGCAGACCCCGACAGCGGTTATTAATAAAATAAAAATCTTACCAGTTTTCCGCCGACAGGGTCGCAACCGCTGTCGGGGATTTATGAACTAACCCTGTCGGGGCCTACTAACGCTGCAGGCTGATCTTTTTCCCGGGATAGGCATCCGCGAAAGCGTAAATGCTGTTGCGGATATAATCATTATCGGCATAGGGGTTCAGGTAATGTTTCAACGCAACGGCAGAGTTAACCGGAGCCGTGGCAGGCAGATATCCCATCCCCCAGAAGCTTCCCCTTTCCACCAGCAGGCATAGCCTTTCTTTTTCCCGGAGGCCCTTATCGATCACCGCGAATGTGGGCAGTCGGCTGTCGAGCGCATCCAGCGCCTGCTTCACTTTTGAATTATAGATGGCCTGCGGGTCGATCGTTTTCCAGTCGGATGCAGTGATCACCGTCTTGTCCAGGAAACATAATTTCTCATTGAGTCCGAATTCCTCCACCATTTTTTTCAGCATGGTCAAACCTTCCTGCAATAAATTGAAATGATACAGGGCGGCGATATTTTTTTTCTTCTTATCTATCGCCAGGCGAAGGTAGCCGCGGCTGTCTTCGAAGAGGTAAAGTCCGTATTTCTGTAAGGGCTGTTTCTGGCTTTGGTTATATTTCGGCCACAATCTTTTGATCTCGGTGCTTTCCAGCACGAGGGCTTCCAGTTCATTGGCACATTCCACAAAACTCACCCGGTGAATGGTGCGCAACAGGTTTTGTCGTTTGCGGTCGGGGTCGTTCTGTGTAAAATGGCTGCTTACGCGTTTCCGGATATGGATGGCCTTCCCCACGTAAATGATCTTGTCCTTGACGTCATGAAAATAATACACACCGGGTTTGGCCGGCAGTTTCGTGATATCACTCTTGGATAAATGTAACGGTAACCATTGCTCGCCCGAAGAACGCTTCAGCATCTGGTCGATATGCGTTTGGGCGCCATTGCTGAGCATATGTTCGAACAGTTTCACCGTGGCCCTGGCATCGCCGCCGGCACGGTGACGGTTTTCAAGGGTGATATCCAGGGAGCGGCAAAGATTTCCCAGGCTGTAAGAAGGCAGGCCGGGAAATACTTTACGGCCCAGCCTGACCGTGCATAATTTTTTGGCTGAAAGTTCATACCCCGCTGATTTCAACTGGTGCTTTACAAAAGAATAGTCGAAATTGACGCTATGGGCGATGAAGATGTTTTCACGCAATAGTTCGTGCAATGCCTCCGCGATCTCATCAAAAGAGGGAGCGTCCTGCACCATCGCGTTATCAATGCCCGTAAGTGCGGTGATGTAGGAAGGGATCACCTGCTGCGGGTTGATCAGCGTTTCAAAATGTTTGATGACCCTTTTCCCGTCATGTATGTACACGGCGATCTCGGTGATGCCATTGGCGGAGGCATAACCGCCGGTTGTTTCGATATCTACAATGGCGTACAACTGAGTTTGATGTTTTATGTTTGTTGTTTTATAATTGTTGTTTGTTGTTGGGAGCCTTTATTTTTACAAAGTATTTCCAGGGTAATTTACTAATTTATTTAGTTGCCCGCGGCTTATTTTAAATCACCATGTATGAAACTTGCCCCCTTTCCTTTTCAGACAACCGATTGGTCGGCCATTGCACCACAAGAACACAAGGGTATCACCGGCAAGGCTTACTGGCGTGTGTTCATGATGAATGATATTCGGGTGCGGATGGTGGAATATTCTGCCGGTTATCTGGCCGATCACTGGTGCAAAAAAGGGCATATCATATATTGCCTGGAGGGTGAGATGGAGACCGAACTCGAAGACGGCAGGAAATTTAGCTTGACCTGGGGCATGACCTATCATGTAGGCGACGACTGTGAAGCCCATCGCTCTTCCACAAAGGAGGGGTGCAAATTATTCATCGTTGATTGAACCCCCAACTTCCAACCTCAAACCTCAAACTTCCAACCTTCAACCTCCTTACATAAAGCTTTCATCTGCCGTAGGCCCATACATTCCCGGAACGGGCACGTCAAGCAAACGCAGGTAAACCGATAGCTGTCCACGGTGATGCACCTGGTGGCTGAAGGCCCATGACCTGATGGCGGCCGCTTTGGGAATATTAAAGAACACCTGCTCTCCCTGTTTTACCACCCATATTTTATTGAAGTCCTCCTCCTTTATTTTTTCAAGATCGGCGATGGCGGTATCCATCTTCTCCTGGAAAACACTGATCAGTTCTTCGGTAGAAGCGGCCTTATTGGGATGATAGTGCTGCAGGAAATCGAATGCATCGATATTGATGATGTCTGAGATCCAGTGCGGTATCTCAGCCACGTGAACGGCCAGTCTGCCCAGCGTCATTGACTTTTCGTGTGGCTTCCAATCCTGCTTGTCGTATGGAACCCTTTCCAGCATTTTTTTTGTATTGACGGATTCGCGTTGTAATTCGGCGATGAATGCATCTTTGAGTGACATATATTTTTTTGTTTTGGTGATGAATATTATTTTTTGCTTTTATCCGCGTGTGTGAATTTATGCACCGCGTCCTTATGCCGCATGATCTTGATGAACTGTATCAGCGCGGTGAGGGCGAAGATTCCGCCGATCACCCAGTTCAGGTATTGCTGGCTGTTGGCGATCTTCTGCACCATCCACTTTCCGCCAAAAATAAAAACGCAGTTTCCCGCCAAAGTTCCCAGCCCGATACCCAGGATATAACTGTTGTACTGGCCCTGTTTGGGCTCCAGTATCTTTTTCGTGAACAGCACGGCGCTCCACCCGAACCAAAAAGGGATCTGCACGGGGTTGATGGCGCACATGAACATGCCGAGCAGGAACCGGTGCATATTGTTTTGCAGCATTACGTTTTTGGAAGCGCCGCCGTCAGACTTGTATGCCGCGATAAAACTGCCCACCGCCAGCGCGATGATGATGACGAGTGTGATCCATTCCATCACCTTCATCAGTTTTTCCTGTTTGCGCACCCAGTCTATCCCTACCAGTGATAAGCGCACATAGACCATTTCCACCAGCAGGGAACCAAATGAAAAATACATGGCATCGGCAATGCTTTCCTGAATGCCTATCTGCATGGCCGCCACGTTCAGCGTGCCCAGCGGCAACGAACCCAGGAAGCTGATGATCAGTCCCCAAAAAAATATCTTTACTAATTTCTTCACTCGCTTTTATCGGGTGTTTAGGTGTTGAGTTGTTTAGTTGTTGAATGCACACCGCGCTACCAACCCCAACTATGAACTATGAACTATGAACTATGAACCATGAACCATAAACTACGAACTAACTGATCACCCTATCCGCCGCCTTCATCACCGCGTACAACCGCTTGGTATCCCTCAAAAACCTCCTTCCCTTTTG
>JAYWAZ010000197.1:0-12905 GCA_043781975.1 Bacteroidota bacterium | reverse complement strand
TACATACAGGCCAATAAATAAAATTTGAACGATGTGGCTATACTTTAAGGGCCGGGGCGAAAGTTCTGGTTCTTTTTTACCTCACCCCTTATTCCCCTCTCCTCCAGGAGAGGGGAATAAGGGGTGAGGTAAAAAAATTATTGAGGCATACCCATGGCTGCGGCGCCATTCAGTTCATAATAGGTTTCCTCGCTCCAGGCAAATACTTTGCTGCGCAGGTAAGTATCCAGTGTTTCAATACTGTCGGCTTCCCATACACAGGTAGCCTGTGCCATATCATTGCTGGGCATTACCTGGATGATCCTTTGTACGCCGCTTACCGGCAATTCGGGAAGGCTTTTCTGGGCGGAGGCCCAAAAATCAGCAGGGTTGTTGATTTGGTGGTTGACTACGATGATCATGATTGAATGATTTAAACTATAAAGGTTCATTATTTTTTTAAAGCTTCCAACATCGTCTTGCCGATATCGGCGGGACTGGCGCAGACATGAATGCCGCAGGTCGCCATGATCTTCATTTTAGCCGCGGCGGTATCATCCGCTCCGCCTATGATGGCGCCGGCATGGCCCATACGGCGGCCCGGGGGGGCTGTTTGCCCGGCGATAAAACCAACCACCGGTTTTTTATTGCCCGTCGATCTGATATAATTCGCCGCTTCGGCTTCCATGCCACCGCCGATCTCACCAATCATCACAATGGCATCTGTTTCGTTATCATTCATGAATAATTCAACGGCCTCTTTTGTTGTGGTACCAATGATGGGGTCTCCTCCAATGCCAATGGCCGTAGAGATACCCATACCCGCTTTCACCACCTGGTCAGCGGCCTCATAGGTTAATGTGCCGCTTTTTGATACGATGCCGATCCTTCCTTTTTTGAAAATAAAACCGGGCATGATACCCACTTTACATTCTTCGGCTGTAATGACACCCGGACAATTGGGTCCAACCAACCTGGTTGATTTGGTTTGCAGGTAATTCTTCACTTTCACCATATCCTGTATGGGGATGCCTTCGGTGATGCATACCACCAACCCGATACCCGCGTCAGCGGCTTCCATGATGGCGTCGGCAGCAAAAGCAGGGGGTACAAATATGATGCTCACATCCGCACCGGTCGTTTTGACCGCGTCGGCTACCGTATTGAAAACCGGCCTGTCGAGATGGGAACTGCCGCCTTTTCCCGGCGTAACACCTCCTACCAGTTTCGTGCCGTATTCGATCATCTGTGTTGCGTGAAATGTACCCTCCGTACCGGTGAACCCCTGTACGATTATTTTGGAATCTTTATTGACGAGAACTGACATGTACAATTAAGAATTAAGAATTAATAATTAAAAATTACTGAGTATTAATGTGCCGCAAAGATAGGGTAGATGCGGTATTGTTGGAAGAGAATATTTTGTTACCGGCATTTGTATAATGAATAAGCTTCATTGGCCCTGATACCTATCGGGTCTCTGCTCAACACCATTTCTATGATAGGACTCGGCTTGATGAAAGTTTTCTTACCATTCTTTGAAAAGAAAAAAGCTGTTTGATTTCGTTGGGTCTGAAGTCCCTCCTTGGGAGGGATTTAGGGAGGCCGGCCTTATTACTTCAGCAATTCATCCATATCCCTGTCGTTGGCGATCTTTCCTTTGGCTTCCAGCATACGCATGTCTTTGGCATCCTGTAAAAATTCTGAGGCAAAGATGAAATTGTTAAGGCGCTGGTTCTTGGAAAAGATGATCTCTTTATTGTTGCCGCTCCATTCTTTCTGCCCGTCGTAGAGGTATAGAATGTTCTCCCCGATTTCCATCACACTGTTCATGTCATGGGTATTGATCACGGCGGTCATGTTGAATTCCTTGGTGATGTCGGAGATCAGTTTATCGATCACCATGGCAGTCTGCGGGTCAAGCCCCGAGTTGGGCTCGTCGCAGAACAGGAATTTTGGATTCAGTACGATGGCCCTTGCGATACCCACTCTTTTTTTCATGCCGCCGCTTAATTCTGCGGGATATTTTTTATTGACATCCTCGAGGTTCACCCTTGCCAGTACTTCATTCACCCGTTTCACTTTTTCTGAATACGATTGCTTCGTGAACATGTCGAGCGGGAACATGATGTTCTGCTGTACGGTCATGCTGTCGAATAATGCGGAACCCTGGAACAACATGCCGATCTGCTGGCGCAATAATTTTCTTTCTTCGTCGGTCATTTCCGTAAAGCTGCGTCCGTCATAGATGATCTCTCCCTCGTCCGGCTCAAATAAACCTACAAGGCATTTTTGCAACACGGTCTTCCCGCTGCCGCTGGAGCCGATGATGAGGTTGCAAATACCGGTTTGCATCACATGACTGACGTCATTGAGTATGACCTTATCGCCGAATGATTTTTTTATGTTTTTAAATTCGATCATAATAAGCTGCAAGGGGAGTGCTTCAAGGGAGAAGCAAAATCAGATGCCAGGTTTTCTAATTTACAAAAATTTATTAATTAATGCCACCAGCATTTTTTGTACTTCGATACACAGTCCTAAGTATATCTCACATTCTGTTTTAAAAACAGGATACAATTCAATTATTACAAGAAAAGCTGTTTCTGTTTCAAAAGCGCTACCTAAAGCATTTTCCAGGTAAATCTTCTTGTGTGCATTGGTGGCTTTTGCACTTCCTTCAGCAATATTGGGAGGTATAGAAAAAGCAGCTCGCCTTAATTGCGAACCCAGTTCAAATTTTTCTTCCGCTGGTAATTTCCTGCAAAATTTATGCGTTCCTATAAAAAGTTGAAATCCTTTTTGCCAAACGATCAGTCTTTTAAAATCTTTCATAAACCATAGTTTTCAAAAAAATCCAGGGTATGTAATTCAAAAAGGTATTACTCCGCATTCTCCCTTGGTCTTGCTGCTTAAAGCTTTCTCCCAAATGCCTTCTCCCTTGAAGCTTGTTACTTGTGGCTTTGTTACAACAACAACGCAGCCAATACATAATCCGCAAACAATATCATGACACAACTCACCACCACACTGGTGGTACTGCTTCGGCCTATTTCCAAAGCGCCGCCCTTTACATAATAACCATAATATGCAGGGATACTGCTGATGATAAATGCGAACGTATAGGCTTTCGCCATTGCAAAGGTTACATTATAAGGCACAAAATTTTCCAGGAGGCCCCGGTCATAGGTATCGGTCGACAGGATATTGGATGCTGAGCCCGCCAGGCGCCCTCCCCAGATGCCCAGGGCCATGGATAATATCACCAGCATGGGGATGGTCACCAGTGTGGCCAGAATCTTAGGCATCACCAGGTAGGCCTTGGTATTGATGCCCATGATCTCCAGCGCATCGATCTGCTCGCTCACCCGCATATTACCCAGTTCGCTGGCGATCTTACTGCCTACAACGCCGGCCAATACGATACAGACAACGGTGGGCGCAAATTCCAGTATAACGGTGTCGCGTACAATCTGTGCAATGGTTGATCTGGAGATCAGCGGACTTACCAGCTGGTAGGCCGTTTGCACGGCGCTAACCGCACCCATGAATACGGAGATGATCACAACAATGCCCAGGGAACCAATGCCGATCTCCACGCACTGGTGCATGAATTCCTTCCAGTACATCCGCATATTCTCCGGCCGGGTCATCATGCCCCTGATCATTAAAAGGTAGCGGCCAAAGTGGGTGAAAAAACTCATGAAGGCTTCTTATTGTTAGTTGTGATGCTATGTACGATGTTAAATGTACGCTGTACGAATGTAATAATAATTCATTGGTTTGTGATGCCCCGTACATCTGGCATCGTTCATCGTACATTAAATATCATGCGGCTGATTCTTGCTCCGTTTCCACCATTTACTCTTTCTGATCTCTTCTTTGGTATCCGTCTTGCATTTCATTTGCGCATCCACAACAGCGATCAGCACCATATTGAATATGGAGCGGATAGAACTGCCTAACTGTAACACGTGCACGGGTTTTTTTAGTCCCAGTAAGATGGGTCCGATGGAATCCGAACCGCCTACTTCCTGTAACAGGTTGTAAGCGATATTGCCCGAGGCCAGGTTGGGGAAGATGAGGGTATTCACTTCGCCATCCAGTAACTCAGTGAACGGATAATTCTCTTTTAAGATCTCCTTGTTGAAGGCCAGGATACCCTGTACCTCGCCATCACAGATCAGTGTTTTATCTTTCGACTTCACGATCTCCCTTGCTTTACGCACCAGGGTCGCTTCGGGTGAATCGCTGCTGCCAAAATTGGAATAAGAGAGCATGGCGATTCGCGGTTTGATATTGAACTGCCGGACCTCTTTAGCAACCAGTAAGGTTATTTCCGCCAATTCCTCCGCAGTGGGATTAAAATTGACCGTGGTATCCGCCAGGAACAGGGGCCCGCGTTTGGTGAACATAATATACATGCCCGCGATCTTGGTCACACCCTCTTCGGTACCGATGATCTGTATGGCGGGGCGTATCGTATCGGGGTAATTCCTGCTCAGCCCGCTGATCATACAATCGGCCTCACCGGCTTCTACCAGCATGCATCCAAAATGATTGCGGTCTTTCATGGCCTTGTGCGCTTCATATTTATTCACGCCCCTGCGGTGCCGTTTGGCAAAGAACAGGTCGCCATATTCTTTACGCACCGCGTCATTCTTTTCGTCTTTGGGATTGATGATGGGCATACCATCGAGGTCGATGCCATTGGCGTCAGCGATCTTTTGGATCCTGCCTTCATCGCCCAGCAGGATGGGGTAGGCCACCCCTTCTTCCTGTGCCAGTTGGGCCACCCTCAATATCTTTAAATTCTCTGCATCCGCGAAGACCACCCGCTTGGGATCCTTGCGCGCCTTGTTGCCGATCACGCGGCTCAACTGGTTATCGAGGCCAAGGCGTTTGTTCAGCGCCAGCTCGTACCCCTCCCAGTCGGTGATGGGGTTCTTGGCCACACCACTTTCCATCGCTGCTTTGGCAACAGCAGGTGCAACGGTAGACAGTAGACGCGGATCCAATGGTTTGGGAATGATATAAAGCGGACCGAATGAAATATTGGTTTCATTATAGGCAAGGTTCACGATATCGGGCACGGGTGTTTTGGTGAGATCGGCCAAAGCCCTTACTGCTGCGAGTTTCATGGCCTCATTGATCTGCGTGGCCCTTACGTCAAGCGCGCCACGAAAGATATAGGGGAAGCCCAGTACATTGTTCACCTGGTTGGGAAAATCACTTCTGCCGGTGGCCATGATGAGGTCTTTACGGACAGACACTGCCAGGTCATAGTCGATCTCCGGATCGGGGTTCGCCATCGCAAACACAATTGGATTTTTGGCCATGCTTTTCACCATCTCCGCATTGATCACATTGCCCTGGCTGAGGCCAATGAAAACATCGGCGTCTTTCATCGCTTTTGCCAGGTTATAATCTTTGTATTTTGCGTCGGCACAGAACTTTTGCTTTAATTCATCCACTTCGCCCCGTCCATTATATAAGAGCCCCTTCCTGTCAAAGACCATGAAGTTGCTGTGTTTTGCACCCAGCGATTCATATAATTTCATACAGGCCATGGCCGCTGCACCCGCGCCATTCACCACAAACCTCACTTTTTCAATTTTCTTCTTCTGTATCTCCAGCGCGTTCAGTAAAGCGGCGGCGCTGATGATGGCCGTACCATGCTGGTCATCGTGCATGATGGGGATATTACAGCGCTTCTTTAATTCCTGTTCGATATAAAAACATTCGGGTGCCTTGATATCCTCCAGGTTGATGCCGCCAAATGTGGGTTCCAGGGATTTAACGATCTGCACGAATTTCTCCGGGTCGGTTTCATTGATCTCGATATCAAAAACATCGATGTCGGCAAAGATCTTGAAGAGTACACCCTTTCCTTCCATCACCGGTTTGCCCGCTTCGGGGCCGATATTGCCCAGGCCCAGTACGGCCGTACCATTGCTGATAACGCCTACCAGGTTTCCTTTGGCGGTGTATTTGTAAACGTCTTCGGGATTGGCCGCGATCTCCAGGCAGGGCTCGGCCACCCCAGGCGAATAAGCTAAAGAAAGGTCGCGTTGTGTCTTTGCTTCTTTTGTGGGTACCACTTCAATTTTACCGGGCCTTCCCTTTGAATGGTATTCTAATGCCTGTTGTTTTTGGAGATCAGTTGACATAATAAAAAAGCCCCCTCTATCTCACTCCGCCAGCTGGCGGAAGGAAATGGAGAAGATTGGTTAGAAGGTAATGTTTTGATTTTTGTGTCACCAGCATTTGTAATTCTATTAAACATCGTTGCGTCGCACTCTTGTACTGGGGCAACAATCTTGAACTTTTCCACCCGGCAGTATAATTTTAATAATTTACTGATTCAAATGGAAATGTAATTTACACAATTCAAAATAGAGTAAGTTTATATTGTATTTAATTCATTGCCATTGGCCAAGCCAACGGCAATGATGGGCAATGAATTATATTCAGGATCTTGCTTTAAAACTCCAGGTAATGTCAAATTCGGCCACGATCTCGCCATCGGGGTTTCTTCCAAATGATTTCACGGTGATCACCTTCCCTTCTTTGCTTGAAATGGCGTCTTCAATGGTCTTTTTGATCAGCAACCCGTCTTCACAGGTAAAAGTGCTGCGGGAAACAGCTTTTTTATTGAAATTGCCCGTTACCCTGGTCACCAGCATGCTTACCGCGGGATCGCGTTTATAGAGGTGTGCCATGGCCAGTACGCCCGTGCTCATTTCCGCGGCCATGCTCAGGCAGGCGAAATAAGTGCTTCTGAAGGGATTTTTTGAGAACCATTTGTAGGGCACGGTCACCACACATTTTTCTTCATCGGCTACCAGTACACGCACGCCCGAAAAAAAAGCACTGGGCAATTTTGATAATAAGAACAATCTTAGTTTAAAGGGGTTATTTATAAGTTGCAGAAATTTTTCGGTATTGTTCATGAATCGCAGATTATAATTGAGTACGCTGATTTCGCAGATTGGTTACCACAGATTTTCACAAGCGTCACAGATTTTCATGATCAATAAACTGAACAATCTGTGGTTCATCATTTAATCTGCGATCAATCCCCGTACATTTTTGGATTCAGCGCCCTGGGCGACCACATCTCCAAAAAAGCCTGTACTTTTTCGCGGTTATAACTTTTTTTACCGTCTTCCAGGTATTCGCTGTTCTGTGTGTTGATGCGTTCACCTTTGCCATTCAGTATGATGAAGACCGGGAAGCCGAAGCGCTGGGGGTAACCGTATTTGGCAAAGAGTTTTTTGTTCTCGTTCTCCTTGCTCCAGTTGAAATGGTACCAGATGAAACCTGCCTTCAAAACAGAATCGATCTTGGGATCCGCCTTGCAAAAACGGGCGAACTCGATACACCAGCTGCACCAGTTACCGCCACCCTGCAGCAGCACGAACTTGTTTTCTGCCTTCGCTTTTTTAACTGCGGCGGCAATGTCTTTTTCCGCATCAGCGGCGGGGTTGTACAATTTAGTTTCCTGTGCCCTGCCTGCAACGCAGATCAAAAAAAACGCGAAGATTAAAATTGCTTTCATGTTGATTTATTAAATTATTTTGTAACAGCTGCTATTTCGCGATCTCTACGATACAATACACCGCATTCTGCTGGCCGTTCGTTGCCTTAAAATTAATGGTTCCGCCGTTACCGGCGCTAAAATTAACATTATTGATAACGGCGCCATGCAGGGCATCCGATACTTTGGCGCCATAATCGGCACCGCTGCTTTTTGAAATGGCGGTATTGGTGGAATACCAGTCAATGGGTTGTTTGGTCACCACGATGGCGAAAATGTCTTTGTGGCCGATGCTGTCGGGCACCATGCTTTTCCCGCGGGGAAAGAGCCGGTAGCCGGTGATGCCGCTATAAGGCGAGAACGCGGTCTTTGAAGGATCCGTTTTATCGGGGTAGGGGAACAGCGTATAGCTGCTGCCGTCAGTTTCCTGTCCGAAGATATAGATATTGCATTCGGTGGAATTTTTGATCTCCATTTTGAATTTTGTACGCGGACTGACCGTACTCACCGTTTCAAAGATATTTCCGGATCTCACCCGTAAGGGGATGTATTGTTTACCCTCGTTCTTTACCAGTCCGATGGCACATTCAAATCCCACATTCAGTGCGGCGCCACGCTTGGGCATGGGATCGATGCCGTAGGCTTCGCGGACGAATTGTTTAAAATCGGCATAGCGCACCCACGCGATACCGTTATTCCCCCACTCCGGTCCCCAGCTGTTCATGAGCTGGAAGGCCTGCTTGCGGTCGTCGTAACCGATCACGCACATGGCGTGTCCGCCAAAGCCCATCTGGCTGCGGTCTTCTTCGGAAGGCGCCCACAGTTCCTTGCCCATCATATCCTGCATAAAGGTTCCGCCCACCATCATGCCGATCACCACGGGGGCGTCCTTCGCCAGGTGTTCCTTCACCGCACGGATATTGATGCCGTTCACGTCATCCGTTTCGGTGAGGCGGGTAAAGCCGTGCATCCTGTTCTGGGATGCTTTGCTCATCAGGGATGAACCGGCCTGCCTGCTGCAATCCTGGTCGTTGTACTGGAAATCATTGAAGGGCAGGGCACCTGTATTTGTCATCACTTCCATGGCTTTCTGAATATAGGCACCCTGGCATCCTTCCAAAGCGATCTGGTTATAAACAAAGGCCGGACTAAAAGCTGTATTGTTCCCGTTTTGCCCCGTGGATGCGGCTTCTATGATTGACCTTGCGGCATAGACGCTGCTCCAGGCCACGCAGGATCCCTGTTTGCCCTGGTTCTGCCGGTCGGGCGCAAAGCGCAATAAAGAAACACTCTCCGGTAAAGGATTTTTTGTGTTATCGGCTTCCAGGCCTTCATATACATTTGCTTTTTTGAATTGCTCGGGGCTGAAACTATAACCGCTTTGCGAAAAAAGATTCTTTACGGTGTCAACAGCAGTTCCTCCTTTACGGAAAAAGAAAAAATAAGCCGCGCCGCCAGCGACCAGCAATAACAATATTATTTTTTTTCCGCCGCCGCCACCGCTGAATAATCCAAGTAGCATGGGTAAGAAACTCAATAATCTCCCGCCGCTGCCGGTGCTACCACCACCTGAGGTATTGCTGTCATTAAAGTCCTGCTGATCCTGGGGATCATCTTCCATTCGTATGGGCATATAAATGATTTTAAGAATTAAAAGTAAGGAGAAATCGAATCGCAGATTAAAAAGATTTCGCTGATTTCGCAGATCGGAATCTTTACCCTGGTCAGCGATAACTGTCTTCACCGGCCAGTTTCAGGGATAAAAAATGCATTCCCCTCAGTGAGGATACCGGGGGCTAGAGGACGCTCATTCTTCGGGAATGGTAGGGGTCTTCCATGCAACTTCCATGCAACTGCTTCGCAACTCCTTCGAGAAGACACCGAACAAACCCGAAGCAGTACCCTGGCAGTACCGAAGCAGTAGCGAAGAAGAGACAGGCAAATATACCTTGGTTCGTGGCTCACGAACCAAGACTGTACTTAATATATAGGTTCGTGTGCCACGAACCTCGGCGGAGAATGATTGAAATGGTAAATGATCGCAGATTAAAAATGATAATCACAGATTTCGCTGATCGCTCTTTTCGGATGCTTATATCTTTTAAAAATTCTAATACGCTTTGAATTAAAAAATCTGTGAAATCTGTGCAATCATCATAATCAGCGATTTTGCAATCAACATAATCAGCGATTTTCAGCGCTTTTCTTTTTCCAGTACCTCAAATTGTCTTGATACGCTTACCCCGTTCTCGTCAACCAGTGTGATGATATGTTTGCCGGGGGCGGGGTTCAAAGCGATCTGGTGAAAGTTTTGCGTGGTGCCCACGAATTCATCATCCAGGCTCCAGAAGATCTTGGCGCCGGCACGTCGATGTGCCGCGGTAAAAATGGTCTTCCCTTTTTCGCCGCTGATCTCCAGCGGCACATAGATCTTCGCATCGGGCTGGGGGTAAATGATCTCCATCATCTTTCCCGTTTCTCCAAAATTGCAGCCGGGCTTGAAGGGGGGAAGCGGTTTATAATCGGCATTGTGCTGTTTGTAATAATATTCCATGGCCGGCGACAGGATGAACCAGCTTTTATGCTGCATGGAAGTCGGACTTTCACATGCTTCCGTAACCCTGAAATTGCCGGTGGCATCCAGGTGAATGATCTTGTGGTAGGGACAAAGCGGCGCTTTAATGCCGTTGGGCGGCATGTATAATGTGTCTATATCCGGACAGTCCACGTTGGCCCTGTAACCGCTCTGGCGGCAAACGGGCACGAATGAATAATTGTAGCCCGGCTTTTCGAACCAGCTAACGTTCGGCAGTAAACGAAATATATCAAAGAGGATCGGCGCCGCCGTTTGCACGCCGATAAGCCCCGGCCTTCCCTCACCGTCGGTATTGCCCACCCAAACGGCCACCACGTTCCTGGGTGTGAGACCGATCGCCCAACCGTCGCGGAAACCAAAGCTGGTACCCGTTTTCCAGGCCACTTTCTGCGAGGAGTTGAACTGCTGCCATAGCCCTTCCTCGCCGGGGCGCATCACATCCTGCATGGCCTGGAAGGTGAACCAGATGGAAGTGGGGTCTAAAGAAATGTTGGATGTTGGATGTTGGATGTTCAACCCCCCTTTAGGGGATGGGGGCAATGCTGGATCTGTATTAGCGATATAATTTGGAGGATGAAAATCATTTGGGTCGGGCTTGCCATGATTTTTTGCCTGGTGGCTAAGGGTACGTGCCATGGAGGCATAGACGCCGGCGAGGTCCCACATGGTCACTTCGCAACCACCGAGGATCAGGCTCAGACCATAGGTGTCGGCGGAACGGTTCAATGTGGTTATGCCGCATTGCTGCAGGGTTTCATAAAAGCGCTGGTATTTATATTGCTGCAATAATTTCACGGCGGGGATATTCAGGCTGCGGGCCAGTGCACGGCTTGCGGGTACGGCGCCGTCATAATTCAGGTCAAAATTCTTTGGGGCATAACTGCCGATCTGCGTTGGGATATCCGCAATGATGGAATTGGGAAGTATCAATCCATCACTCAGCATCGCGGCGTACAATATTGGTTTCAATGCACTGCCCGGGCTACGGGGTGCGCCGATCACATCCACATCGCTTTCCATGGAAGTGTTGGAATGGTCGCTGATATTGCCAACATAGGCCAATGTGTTTCCCGTTTCCACATCCAGTACCAGGGCGCAGGCATTGTTGATGCCATTGCCTTTTAAAACAGATTGATGCTGCTGTACGATGGTCGCCACATTTTTTTGCAGGTTGCCATCGATGGTGGTCATGATCTTTGAATCTCCTTTGAATGTTTTGTTGTCGGTAATGAAACGCTGCAACAAATGCGGGGCGTTTTGCGGAAGCGGCAAAGGTGCTCCGGGCAAGGATTCCAGCTTGGCCAGTTCGCAGGAACTTTTATCAATTTTTCCCGCGGCCAGTAATTTTTCCAGAAGGGCATTTCTTTTTTTCAGCAGCACTTCCCTGTTCTTCCCCGGGTGTACCAGGGCGGGTGCATTGGGCAATACGGCCAGCGCGGCCATTTCGCCCCAGCTTAATTTGTCGGGGCTCCTTCCAAAATACCGCCAGGAGGCGGCGTCCAGTCCCACCACGTTGCTGCCAAAGGGTGCGTTGCAGGCGTAGAGTGCCAGTATCTCTTTTTTTGAATAGGAACATTCGAGCCGTAGGGCCAGTATGGCTTCCTTTAGTTTGTTCCAGATGCTGCGCTCATCATCTTTTTTGGAAAGGCGGATGACCTGCATGGTGAGGGTGCTTCCGCCCTGGGCAACCTGCCCCTGTTTGATGTCTTTTACCAGGGCCCGGCCGATGGCGACGGGATCCACTCCGGGGTGTTTGAAAAAGCGTTTATCCTCAAAGGTGGTGATGCAGTCAATGAATTTATGCGGTACGTTCTTGTTATAAGGGAAGCGCCACTGGCCATCCGATGCGATGGTGGCGTTGAGCAGGTTACCGTTCGCATCCTCAATGACATAACTGGTAGGCGCATTGAATAATTTATGCGGCAGGGAGAGCCAGAACCATAGCATAAGCCCCAGCAGCACCAATATTTTTACCTTGGTTTTGGTGCGGAGTCTCTTTAATCCGGATGGTATATCTGAAAATAAATTCTTCAATTATGATAATGTTGTAGGGGTTGCACAAAGGTATACGGTACAAGTGAGTCCCGATAGCTCTTGGGACAACGATGCTGAACAAAATTACCGAAGCCGGTAAAAAATAAAAACTATCGATAAAAAACCCTGTCGGGGTCTGTGACCGCCGACAGGGTTTTTTCAATTCGCTTCGATCTTCGCATCTATCTCCTCCATTTCCCTCTCCCCGCCGGGGAGAGGATAGGTGAGGGGCCCTATTGATTCACCACCTGCACCCACCGGCCATTAACGCCCGACCTGATACTGTTGTCGTACATGGCTTCACAATATGTACCCGGCAAAAAGTAACGGCCAAGGTAAGACGCATTGAGCTGGATATAATAGGTCACCGTTTCATTGGCGCCGATATTGAAATAGGTGTACACCCGGTCGTCACGGATATCCTGGTACGTGGAGCCGGAAGATTTGAAAGCACCTTCTCCGCCCGTCATCCTTGCATTCAGTATCTCCCAGCCACTCGGGAATATCTGCGACAGGGCCATCTGGGTATAGTAACCCCGTTTGCCCGGGTTTTTGATCACCACTTTGGCTACAAAATCGGTTCCCTGGGTGAGGCTGCTGATATCAACCGGATTACCGTTCTGCGTAACATAACTTACACTCATGCTCAATACGGCTGGGTTATTGTTCACTTTTAAACTGTCGCCGCTCAGGGGCTGGCCCTGTGTTACCAGGCGCACATACAAAGTGTTGTTGCCTTTATTGGTGAGCAGGATA
>JAYWAZ010000196.1:0-12922 GCA_043781975.1 Bacteroidota bacterium | reverse complement strand
AAAATATCATACTGTAAATAACCGGACAGATTCCAATTGGTTAAAACAAGAAGATATCCCCCAGGCCATTGACGAATTTTTGCATCCTGAAATAGATTCTGTAAACCTCGTTTCTTTATTTACCGAAAAGAAATTCATGGATCAGTCCATAGATGCCTATACACTCTCCTATGATGCCACGGGCCCCTTACCCGATTCCATGACACTGAAGCACTGGGATGTATATATCGATCCCGCGTCCGGAAATGTAAGAAGGATATATATGGTAAAAACAGTCGGTGAGTCAAAAACGATACAGCTGACCTGGCAAAGCAATAAATGGTGTAAGACCACGGTCCTGCTCAATAAACCTGATGGAACCACCCTTATTGAAAAAGAAGAAAAGATCACCTGGGATTTCTGATAAAAAATGACACCAAAAGGATTTTCTGCTATTGCTGTTACCATCCCCACATCGCCTGGTATTTACAAATACTTTGATATGGCCAATGAACTGCTGTATGTAGGCAAGGCCAAACACCTGCGCAAAAGGGTGAGCTCTTATTTTTCTAAGTCTCTGACGAATAATAAGACACGTGAGCTGGTACAGCGCATACACCATATTGAATTTACGATCGTGAGCAGCGAACAGGACGCTTTCCTGTTGGAAAATACACTGATCAAAGAGTTTCAGCCCAAGTACAACATCAGCCTTAAAGACAGTAAGACCTATCCGTATATCGTGATCAAGAATGAACCTTTTCCAAGGGTGTTCTTTACCCGCCGTAAAATAAATGATGGTTCCGTTTACCTGGGTCCCTATACTTCGGTGCTAAAGGTGAGGGAACTGCTGGATTTTGTGAAGCAAACAACGTTGCTGCGTACCTGCAAACTAAATTTGACCGAACGGAATATAAAGATGGGTAAGTTCAAGGTTTGCCTTGAATACCACCTGGGCAATTGCAAGGGACCCTGCGAAGGCCTGCAAACGGCCGCTGATTATCATGAAGAGTTACAGCAATTGGTCAATATCCTGAAAGGAAAACTTTCTCCGGTGATACAGCATTTTAAAAAAGAAATGCAGCAACTCGTGCAGCAAATGGCGTTTGAACAGGCTGCCCTTCTTCAGGGAAAGATCGAACACCTCCAGCAATACCAGTCCAGGTCGGCAGTGACAAATACTAAAATGGGAACCGTGGATGTATTCACTATCCTGGAAGAAGGGAACAGCGCTTATGTAAATTATCTCGCTGTTACGGATGGAAGTATCGTGCAAACAAAAACAATAATGCTGGAAAAGCAACTGGAAGAAACGGCGGCCCTGGTACTTGCATTTGCAGTAGCGCAACTGAGGGCCACTTTCAACAGTGAAGCAAAGGAGATCATCGTACCCTTTAAAATAGAATATCCCGAAAAAAATATCACGATCACTGTACCGCGGAGTGGCGACAAGAAAAAACTGTTATCCCTATCTGAAAAAAATGTAGATTTTTTCAGGGAAGAACTTAGAAAAAAGAAAATGCTTAACCTGGAGGAAAAAACAGCCGATGAGAAGATCCGTGTGCTATACGGGATAAAAAAGGACCTGCAGTTGCCCGCCGTTCCCCTGCACATTGAATGTTTTGACAATTCCAATTTCCAGGGAAGCTTCCCGGTTTCTGCGGTGGTATGCTTCAGGAACGGGCAACCCAGCAAAGCAGATTACCGCCGGTATCATGTAAAAACGGTTACCGGCATCAATGATTTCGCTTCCATGAAGGAAGTGGTGTACCGCCGTTATAAACGCTTACAGGATGAGAACAAGTCCCTGCCCCAATTGATCATCATCGACGGTGGAAAGGGGCAGTTAAGCGCTGCAATGGAAAGTATCCGTGAACTGAACATACCCGGCAGCGTTACGGTAGCGGGACTCGCAAAAAATGAAGAAGAGATATTCTTTCCGGGCGACAGCCAGTCGATCCGGCTGCCTTGGAACAGTGAAAGCCTGAAGCTGATACGCCGCATAAGAGATGAAGTACATCAATACGGTATCAGTTTTCACAGGAACCTGAGAAGCAAGGGTACATTCAAAAATGAGTTGGAACAAATAAAAGGCATCGGCAAGGCCACCGCCAATTTATTGCTAAAGGAATTCAAATCCGTAAAAAATATCAGGATCACTGGTGAGGAAGAAATTGAAAAAATAATCGGCCCGTCCAAGACAAACCTGCTGATCAAATACTTTAAAAGTCAATAGGGTCAGGTTCTACCAATAAAAAAGGGGCTGGATAGAGATCCTGCCCCGTTTTAAAATCCAATATCCTATGAAAAACCGAGACGAAGTTAAGTAAAGCAATCAATATTACCAATACCACGAAGCGGGTATCGGCAAGTCCCTGAATTTTTTCTGCAGATAGGCTCTTAACTTCTTTTTTAATACAAAAAAAGCCCCCCGATGCATCGGGGGGACTGTCTAATCAGTTGATCATTGACCTTTAATAACTCCAAAGGTCCTGCTCATAGTTAAATATTTTTTCTTTTATATTTTCGCCTTCCATTAACTGAAGAATGGTATTTTCGGATAATCCTTTAAAATTCTTTATAAAAAGATCATACGGGTTGTCCATTGTACTTTTAATGATCCTTCCGTAGAACATCCGCCCTTCAAACAATTCTTCCCAGCTCATCCTTGCTCCAAAATTCTTACCATTATATACTTCGTATTTTGCAAATATGGGCCGCATGTCGGGATAGTATACCCAGAACAGCTCTGATTCACCAAGGTTAATACCCATTGACGTGATCACATTTTTCACGGGAGCAATACCCAGGATCCTCCAGAACAGTCTTGAACTTTCTTTATCGAAGATCACTTCTTCCTTTATCCTGAATTTATAAAATGAATCCAGGTTGATCTCCGGGCGTTTGTATACGATACCAGTTTGAACTCCGTTGGAATCAATGATAGGAACAGGTATGGAATCCCCGCCAATAACCTTTGCCACTTCTGCTTTTGTCATGGGTGTAGTGAAACGGTCGTCCACGTTACTGAAAACAGTAACCGCGCTGTCATCAATGGCTTTTAAAAGAATTGAAATGAAACGTTGGTTGCCGTTATTCTCATTGGCGGCATAACGGAAAGGAAGATTTATCTTCTCCCGGGTATCAATTTCACGCCATATCTTATGGCGGAACAAGGCATCGTCGGCCCGCAAATTTTCATAAGGCAACGGTGTCCTGTCTTTCAACACGGTAGTCTCCACTGCTTCATCAGGGCGTAAAGATTTTTTTACAACCGGGATGGGCAAACTATCACTCACCGGTATCGATGTAACCACGGCCACAGGCTTTGTGGTATCGGCAACCGCTACCGTTGGTTGAACGGTGGCTTTTGTTTTTGATTTGGTTGTTTTACGCGTGGTTGTTCGCTTTGCCGCGGTACGTTTCTTTTGAGCATCGGCAACGCTAACAATCAAGCATAAACTCATTGCCAAAACCAGGTATTTTACCAAATGCATTTTCATAGCTGTTCTTTATTAATAATTAATAGAGTGCAATTGATTTGCCTTCAATCACCCGTACCCCATCGGGGCCGGATACTTTCACATTATCAAAAGTTACCACAGAGCCCGGGCCGCAGCGTGAAATGAAATTTGCCAGTCCAGCAAGACCGTTTCCATTTATCTGGGCGGTGGCGACATTCGGGAAATTAGCGCCTGAAAAATAAACGGTGGCGCTAACAATGCTGTACTTGGTGTCAAAATCAAAAGCTTCCAGCTCTGCCCTGCAATATTGCTGGCTTTTAAAAGAGACAGAAGGCATCCTTACTTTACCGTCACCCACTTTAAATACTGGGTCGGGAATTCTTTTAACACGGAATGGGTAAGTGCTGGAATGCCCGTCGGCAGTAACCACAATACTGGCCGGACCAACAGTGGTTACCCTTACCATTCTTGAGGAACCGGTACCACTGATCGTTCCGCCGCTCATGGATACATTGGTTTTATCCCAACCTACCGGGGACCCGATTGTAACAGGGTTATCCACACCAATATAAAATACATTCATTTTATCCAACATCACAGCCGCGCCGCCTGGAATACCCACAGTATAATCAATATCCTTCTCCAGATGATCCGGAGTGCCATCAGGTTTTGTATAATTTATTGAAACATGCACTCTTTGATTTCCGCTTCCTGACACATTGAATTTTTTCTCTGCAACACCGTTTTCATTCAGAGAGATCGTTGTTCCCCCGATACTGATAACAGGTTTTGCTGCTGCATTAAAAGCACCCACACCTGCAGTAACCACCAGTTCCTGTCCGGGCATGAGATAAGTGGAACTTGCCGCAGCAATGGGTTGAAACTTATCATAGATAACTTTTACCGCACCGATCTGGTTATGGCAATAAGTGATCACCTGGTTCTCCGCGTTTTTAATATTATTCTGAAACTTGCTCAACATGGTAAGGGCAGCCACGGTTGGTGTCATATGGAAATAAGTAGAAGTAAAGCTTCTGACTTTCCCTTCCTGTCCTTTTGGAATTTCCACACTTACCGGAAAATTATTTTCAAACTGGGTACGAATGGAAGAATCGATACCCATCATGGCCTCTTTGTATTCCATTAACTTTTTTTCCAGTTCAGGACCTTTCCCATGGGTTTCGAACAAACGCGTGGATGCATCGAGGTTATCTTCTTTGAAACTCTCTTTACCATCTACCATTTTCTTACCCGCTCCCTGCTTCAATTGCTCTTTCAGGTCATCGATATATTCAGACATTTTTGCGGACAGGTCCTGGGCCATTATTGCCTTCGGCTGCCAAATGGCTGCTTTTTCATGCGATTGGGGGTCAGCCAGTTTATCAGTCAGTGATTTATACAACACATCATTCGACTTGGTTATATTGGCTGTAGAATTCTTTAAACTGGTATCTACTGTTTTAAAGGCTTCCAATATCTCAGCGGATACGTTCAGCGCCAGGATCGCGGTCAACACCAAATACATGATATTGATCATCTTCTGTCGGGGCTCTCTAGGTAAAGCCATAATATTTAGAATTTACGATTGTTAAGATTTTTGTTTGTTTGCCGTTTGCGTTTGCTGATCAACTAAAAGTCACATAAAATAACTCCCGGCGGTCAAATGCAAACCCGATATTAACGTCCCTGCATTGCGCTCAGCATATTACCATACACAGCATTCAGTTTACCGAGGTTATTGGCCAGGGTACTGATCTGCTCTTTGGCTTTAGCGGCATCGTCAACCGTACCCATCATGGTCTGACTGGCCTCAGCCAATTTGCCATAAAAGGTATTCAGTGATTTCAGGTGGTTATTGCTTTCTTTCAGTTCCAATTCGTAAATCGTATTTAATGAACCCAGGTTCTTGGTCAATACCTGTACCTGCTCATGAAAGCCTTTTGCGCTTTCTGCCGCGCTGCCGAAAGTACCCATGGTAGCTGCGCTGCTGGCAAAAGCGGTGGTCATGCTGCCCAGAGCAACCGTGGCTTCTTTTGTTTTTGAATTCAGTTCGCCGGTAGATTTTACCACGTCGCCGATCTCACTCATATTGCCTACGGTACCTTGTAATTTCTGGAATCCCTCACCCAGTCTCTTAAGACTTGTAGGTGTAATATCCGCCTGCTGCAACATTTGATCCATGGATTGCAATGATGGATTTTGAATGCTTTCTGCCGGCTCGTCATCTTCTTCATGATGTTTTGGCTTAATCCACTCGATAAGCGCATATACAAGGAAGATACCCGTCTCTGTCCACATACCAATCGTTAACATCATATCGGCATAGGCCTGGTGCGTAAGTTTTGCCCAGGCTGCAAAAATGATCACTGCTGCTCCTGCACTTACCGCTACATCAATTAAAGTTAAAAAGGTTCGTTTGTTGTGAGGCATGATTTAAAAATTTAAGGTTTTAACTGGAAGGTTATTTAAAGTTTAATTACACAAAAGTTTTAGGGCACCTGCATAGTATTATACAGGCACGAGCATTGGTTCTTTAGTTTCGGGAACGATTATTTATCACCTTTTTTTGCTACCGGGGGTAAGTCAATTACACAACGGAAACCTATATAAGATTTTGCAGTATCCTGATATTCGTATGAACGGGTACCGCAACGCAGGTAGTATCCAACATCCTTCCATGATCCGCCACGCACAACTTTACGTTTATCACGTGGTTTATCAGAATCCTTGGCATTATACCGGATATCCGGATTCAGGTCATGCTGGAAACTGTAGGCGCCTTCATAATACAGGGAAGAGGTCCATTCTGCTACATTACCGGCCATATTGTATAAACCAAAATCATTTGGCCAGTAGGCATCTGCCCTTACGGTGTATAAGCCTCCGTCCTCAGGATAGTTTCCGCGACCAGGTTTGAAGTTGGCCAACAGGCAACCTTTTTTATTACGTAGATAATAACCTCCCCATGGAAAATCAGACTGAGAGCGTCCGCCACGGGCAGCATATTCCCATTGGGCTTCGGTTGGTAACCTGAAATCGGATTCTGTGGCCCTTTTCTTTGAAATCAGGTAAGAATTCAGTAAATGAGTACGCCATTCGCAGAATGCCGTGGCCTGTTTCCAGTTTACGCCAACCACGGGGTAATTTCCAAAAGCAGGGTAGTTGAAATATTTTTGGGCCATCGGATCGCTGTAAGAATAGGCGAAGTCACGTACCCAGCAAAGGGTATCGGGGTAAATAGGGATATTGCGCTTGATGATGAATTTCGACCGAGGAATGGTAGCATCCCTGTTTTGGGCTGCTGCTTTATAATCGAAGGTTTCGGACTGATAGATCATTTTGTTGGCATCTAATTCTTTCTTGCCAAAAATGCGGTTGTCGGGAGTTACGATGATGGCATCGATCTTTTCCATGGTCGTTTTATCACCCCATTTGATCGTCTTTGCCCTTTTCTGATCAATGTATTCGTTACCATCAGCACCCTGCTTCACGTATTGCATTAATTTGGCGGCGATGGAGTCGCGTACCCAATTGGTAAACTGGCGGTATTCGTTGTTGGTGATCTCTGTCTTGTCCATCCAAAACCCACTGATGGAAACCTGTTTGTTACGTGCCGTAAATGCATAGCTCAAATCCTCATCACTGGCTCCCATATGAAATGTTCCGGGCTGGATATACACCATCCCGGGAGGTTTTGGCAAACTCCACTTTGAAGCAGGTGCAACACCGTGCAACTGACCATCATTGGGGAGCGACCCGCCAGACTTGTTTTTACCACGGAGCAATTTACAACTGCTAGACGTAAAAATCACAGCTACAAAGGCTATGAAGTAGAACAACCTGTTCATCATTGTTTTTAACTTTGAGAGTAATGGGCAAATGTAATGATTATTTTGAATTATCATCGTTTTCCAAATAATTCTGTAATTAATTTTTTCACAATTTATTATCCTGAAAAGTCTAAACGACCAAAACCAATTAATATTGTGCGGTTTTTCATGAATTTAAGGACTGTTCCGGATCAGTGAAAACAGGCCTTCCAGCGATTTTACAGGGGCTTCGCAAGACCTCTTTTTACACCGGTAAATCAGGGGTCCCGAATCAAAATTTTTCCCCGCCAGCAAAGGAAATCCCTCATCCGGTAAAATGCCGCACTGCAAAATTTTACAGGGCATATAAAAAGTCAGTAATTCATCCCGGAGCGGGTAACAGTTTTGGCCAGAAATTACAATTTCATTAACATTTCGGGACTGCCTCAAAAGTACCGATGCCCAAACCCCAAATGAACCCGGGTATCTGACCACCGCATTGAGCAAAGTACTGGTTATTTTTTCTGCATGCTGATACCAGTCGGGCCTGTCAAAAATGACCGACAGGTAGAACAGGTTTTCCGCCATAATGCTGTTCCCGGAAGGAGTTGCACCATCGTACACTTCTTTCTTCCGGATGATCACATCGGTTTGTTGCTTGTGGGTAAAGAAAAAAAAGCCAGACCCCTCGTCCATGAAGTTTTCCATGACATGACCCGCAAGCTCCTTTGCATAGGTTAGATAATCGCCATTGGAACTAAGTTCCTGCAGAAAGATACAAGACTGGATCAGGCAGGCATAATCATCCAGGAAAGCAGGATGTTTTGCCTGCTTTCCTTTGTAGGTGTGGTGCAGACCATGGCCGGTATTCCCTGTTTTAAAATGGCCGGTCAGAAAGCGGAAAGTTTTTTCAGCAAGTTCCAGGTATTCTTTGTCCTTCAATGCCGCCGCGGCTTTGCATAATGCTGTAATCATCATCGCATTCCAGTTCAAGAGCATTTTATCATCCAGTAAGGGCCTTATTCTTTTATCTCTTGCCGATAAAAGTATTGCCAAGCCATTGTTTATTTTGCTCCTGAATACTTCAGGCTTTATTCCCTTTTCCTCCATGAACAGCGAGGCCTTTTGCCGAATGCGCAGGATATTGGTCCCTTCCCAATTTCCCTTATCCGAAATATCATAAAATTCACAGAATAGTTCAGCATCATTCCCTAACAGGTCCACCACCTCTTTCTTCTGCCAAACATAATATTTACCCTCATGCCCTTCGCTGTCGGCATCAATTGCTGCATAGAACCCGCCCTCCGGGTTTCCAAGTTCCCTTACTATAAACCCAATGGTTTTCCGGATCGCCTGTTCATACTCCTCCTGGACTTGAGTGAGGCCTAAGCCACCGGCTACCTGGTAAGCTTCGCAAAGGATCCCGGTGAACAGGGCATTATCATAGAGCATTTTTTCAAAATGAGGTGCCAGCCATTCCCTGTCCGTACTATACCGGGCTAATCCGCCGCCAACCTGGTCATATATGCCTCCATCAAGCATCTTATCAATCGAAAGCAATGCCTGGTCCAAAGCAGTCTTCTCCTCTGTAAAATAATGATACTGCAGCAGTAACTGGATCGTAAAGGTTTGTGGAAATTTTGGCGCTTTGCCAAATCCACCCCATTCCGTATCCGCCGTTTTCATGATATTCTGAAAAATAGTATGGCCCTGTTCATCGGTAAAAGGGCCCGCTTTACTTTGCCCGAATTCATAGGAAACTTGCAGGTGTTCGGTAAGTTGGGTTGCCTGTGCAAGGATTGTGTTCTCTGTTTCCAACCATGCTTTTTGAACCCCGGTCAGCACATCGGTCCAGGAGGCACGGTTGTACGCTTTTACCGGGGGGAAGTAAGTTCCTCCGTAGAAAGGTTTTGCTTCCGGGGTCAGAAAAACATTCAATGGCCATCCCCCGCTACCCGACATCGCCTGCACGGCATCCATATAAATATGATCCAGGTCAGGGCGTTCCTCACGATCAATTTTTATATTGATGAAATTTTCGTTCATCAGGGCCGCCACCGATTCATTTTCGAAACTTTCTTTTTCCATCACATGGCACCAGTGACAGGCTGCATATCCAATACTGACCAGTATTATTTTATGGGATGATCTTGCTTTTTGCAGGGCTTCCTCCCCCCAGGGATACCAGTCCACAGGATTGTGTGCATGTTGTAACAGGTAAGGACTGCTTTCATTGATTAGCCGGTTGGTGAAAAGATGTGGCATTACTTAAATTAAGGAGGGCTCTTTTAACTGTTCAAAAAATTAAGACAGGTCAGTTTCCGGCAGGAGAGATAAATCATTCATGTGGCACAGGTGATGTTGATCCCGGGATATGGTGTTATTTTTTCTTGAGAGAGCTAAGGTACAATTCAAGGGCGCTTACCATGCTGGGCGCCAGTGGCTGGGGAGCCTTGATGTCCAGCACCAAACCGGCTTCTTCAGCTGCTTTAAACGTGTTGGCTCCAAAGGCGCCGATCGTAGTTCCGTTTTGTTTGAATTTTGGAAAGTTCTCGAGCAGGCTTTTTACACCTCCGGGTGTGAAGAAACAGATCACATCATAGTTCCTTGCCATTACTTCCGTGATATCATTGCTGATGATTTTGTAAAGTACGGGAGTTGCATATTCACAGCTATTGGATTTCAACCAATTGGTTATCTCACTATCAAATGACTCCGAACAGGGATAAAGGAATTTTTCATTTTCCTTGTGCTTGTTGATCACGTCAAAAAGGTTCTTATTGGTTCCGTCGGCGCCATAGAATACCTTCCGCTTACGGTACAGTATGAATTTCTGAAGATAAAGGGCAACGGCTTCTGTGATGCAGAAATACTTGGTATCCTGTGATACGCTCACCTTCATTTCATCGCAAATGCGGAAAAAATGGTCGATGGCATTACGACTTGTAAAAACGACCGCCGTATAGTTGGAAATGTCGATCTTTTGCCGGCGAAAATCCTTTGCAGGAATACCGTCCACAACAATGAAGGGGTGAAAGTCCAGATATATGGAATGCTTCCTGGCCAAATCAAAATACGGAGACTTATCGCCTTCGGGCTTTGGTTGGGTTATAAGTATTCGTTTTACTGCTTTAGATGGATTAACAGCCTGTTTTGCCCCGTTTTTAATCATACTAAGAATTTCCAGTGGTAGTGCAAAATTAAAGGTTTTTATTCAATAAAATCATCATGCCCCTATAGAGCAATAAAAGAGGGAGTATTTCAATGCCGATGATATACATAAAAAAATGGAACCTGCTTATTTTCAATTGGTTCTGGAGTAATCCATAGGACCTGAAAAAACGCATCAGGAGCAAAAAACCGATAACAGCAAGGGAGGAAAACACGGCGATCCTTTTGATATCATTATCGGAAAACGCCAGCAGTATAGTAAATGGTACCAGGAAGATACCAATGATTTTATTTATTAAAAAAAGAATAAATATATGAGTGCCCGTTTGTTCCTTGAAGCCGGTGACCCAGCCTGTGAATTTGAGTGTACAAAATTTGAAGAAATAGATCAGGCCCAGGAGGGTTACACAGCCCCCCATCATCAGCCATCTGTTATGACCATTTTGCAAATGATAATAAGACAGCAGGAAATAAACGTAAAGCCCCCCGCTGAGGATAAAGAACAAATTGAAAAACAAGGATGGCAGCTTGGCCTGTAACAACTGGTCGGTTAACTGGCTCTGCCGCAGGGAAGTATTAAAAAATACCCTGAATAGGTTTGTAAAGTACCTGGCAAAGAGGAATCTTAACAAGGCCAGGAACAGGACCACTCCGGTGAGCATATAGAACAACGTGTCATTGTTGTGTTGCTTTTTATCTATTGCCGCCATCGAAACCGGCTTGCCCGTGCTGTTCAATAAACTGTTTTCCGTAAGTAACAACCCTGTGGCCGAATCAGCCCGCACCCCCCTGCCCGGATAAAAGGGATTGATGAAAGTATCCTTTGTTTTCGCTGAGTTATCAAATTGTTGCGCCCATGATAAAGCAGGAAAACTGGCACAAAAAAAGAGAAGGTAAATTACCGGCTTCAAACAAAGGTATTTTAGCTGCAAATGTAATACCGATTAAGCAATGAGCAGGGCATAATTTATTTAACAAAGGTCGGTCTCTGACCCCTAAAAATAATTTACATAGCCAAAATGAATCTTGGATGATTCCCTCAAATTGAATTTCACATCATCCCTTTTACCTAAGGCATAACTGATATTCAATAAACCGAATTTTGTTTCAAAGGCAAGCCCCAGGCCGCTGCCGATGAAGGTGTTTTTAAGATCAACTGCCTGGTATTTGTTCTTTACCCAACCACCGTCTACAAATCCGAATAAAAACGAATTGAGCGCAAGCCGGTAACGGTATTCTGCTGTTAGAACGGCATATTGGGTGGCATAAATACTTTCTTCATCAAACCCCCTCAATAAGCGGTAACCTCCGATCTGGAACAGTTCATTACGGAAAGCCTGCTGGCTGTTATAAATACCGGCATTCAATGCCGTTTTCATCGTGGCCTGTTTACCCAACGGGAAATAATGAGTTGCCATCAACTTCACCCGGAACTGGTAGGAACGCAACTTTACAGAATCATAGAGGGATGCATAATTAAAAGAAGGGTCTTTGATGGCGGTGACGGTATTGTTCTTTTTTACATTTTTAATTCCCACAGAAGTGGTGACCTTCAATTCGTTCCCACTCCTGGGATTCAGCCTGTAATCCGTATTGCTCCAGTCGTAATCCAAACCAAAATTCACAGAATTCACATCAATATTCGGGGGAAGTCTTTTTGTTGCGATCACCTGTACCGTATCAACCCCGTTCTCTAGCAAAAAAATATTTTGCCATTGCATGAACACCTTCCCCGATTGGCTGGCGGATAAAATATACTGAAGGCCCAGTCGTGCATTCAATTGCAAAAAAGTAGAATCTTTTTTAAACAGGTCGAATAAAAAATCAATCCCGAATGCGGAATTAAAGATATAGGGCTTCTGGTATCCGAGGTTAAGTCTTGGCGATTTTACCTGCAATTGCTGCCAGTTCATCAGGATGGTTTCTCCGGAATTCAAAACATTTTTCAGATTAAGGTTCACATCCGCCGTTAACTGCAGTTTTCCCGACAGATCATTTGCGGGCAGAAATCCGATCAAAAAATTCGCCTGGCTGCTGCGTTTAGGCGCCAGGTATAGGTTAAGGATCGCCCCCGTGCCCAGCATCGTGATATCATTCGAACGCATTTGCTGTACATACGATAGCTCCAGGACACGCTTGTCTGCTTTTTCCAGTTTATCCTTGCTGTAGATGCTGCCTTTGGGGATATTCAGGTAGTGATAAAGAAAACGCTTATTGATCTTTGCCTTACCGAATACCCGTATGCTGTCAATATGATACAGGGGACCTTTACGGGCCCGCAGCAATGCGTCCATCCTGTCTTCGTCAAGCCGTATACTGTCTAAAAAAATTTCCGCGAAGGGATACCCGTTCTTTTCATAATACTCCAGGATGCGTTGCTGTATAATTTGCAGCTGCTGCATATTCAGAAGTTTTCCCGAAAAATTCTTTTCGATAAAGCCGCTTTCGTCGATCGCTTTTTTTTCGATCTGGTCGGGAACCAGTTTAACCCAGCGATAT
>JAYWAZ010000195.1:0-4720 GCA_043781975.1 Bacteroidota bacterium | reverse complement strand
CGGTGATCGTTGTAAATTCTGCCAACCCCACAACACTTGGCGCACCGGGTACGGCCACCAACTATACAGTGACCGTTGACGGTCTTGCATCAAGTTGTGCACCGCCCTCACTGCCTAACGTGACCGGTAACCTGACCGTATGTGCGGGAGGTTCAACCACATTGAGTGTTGCCTGCGGATCTGCTTCACTGAACAGCGCCACTGCCTGGAAATGGTACAGCGGCTCCTGCGGTGGAACACTGGTAGGTACGGGTCCATCTATAACTGTATCTCCTGCCGTCAATACCACTTATTATGTAAGGGGTGAAGGTGGTTGTGTTACACCAGGTCCTTGCACAGCCGTAAACGTTGTTGTTCAGTCGGCATCAACTGCTGCTGTATTGAGCCAGGTTCAGATCCCCGGTCCTCCGGTGAACCTGATCGATGAAGGATTTAATGTTAGCTCACCCTACCCTGCAAGTGCTTTACCTGCCGGTTGGTCGGCTGCTTTCTTAAGCCAGCCTCCGGGCCTGATCACCGTATGGTACCAGGGCGTTGCCGGTGTATTCACTGCTTTTGAAGGAGCAAATTATATCGCTGCCAACTATAACCACGCAGGTGCTGCACTGGGTACGCTCAGCAGCTGGATGTTCCCTCCTGCCGTTGTTTTAAAAAATGGTGATAAATTCAGTTTCTATACCCGCCATGATCCGGGAAATGCACGTCCCGACAGGTTGCAGGTAAGGATGAATACGAACAATAACGGTACCAACGTTGGTGCAACAGCTACCAGCGTGGGTGATTTCACCAACTTATTACTTGATATCAACCCCACCTATCAGACAACAGGTTATCCCACGGCGTGGACACAATATACCATTACCCTTTCGGGTTTACCCGCTGCAGGATTCGCAGGCCGCCTGGCCTTCCGCTATTTCTGTGAGAACAGCGGTGGCGTAGGTGTAGGTATCAATTCAGATTATATCGGTATCGATAAAGCGGTTTATACCACGTACCCGACACTCAACCCAACCACTTGTACGGGATCAACGGCCAACTTAAAAGTTGATATCACCGGCGGGCCAGGCCTTTATAACCTGGTACTTAATGCCAACCCTCCGGGCGGACCTGGTGGTAATTTCAACGTTAACGGCTATACCAGTGGTGCTAATATTCCTGTAACACCCCCTGTAACGACAACATACAGTATCGTTTCAGTTACCAGTGCTGCAGGTTGTGTAGGTACGGGTAACAGTGGTACGCCCACCGTGGTGGTATCACCGGCAACGATCACCGGTATCCAGATACAGGATAATCCAACCGGACCGCTTTGCGCCGGGGATCCTAAACTGCTCACCATTGTGGGAGCAGGCGGACCGGCTACTTTCAGTAACCCGGCTCCGATCACGATCACTGACAATGCTATTACTACTAACCCGCTGGTGGTTTCTGGTTTAGCAACATCAGGGGTTACTGTACAATCTGTTAACATAAATAGTTTCAGCCATACCTGGTCAGGCGATGTCAATATGGTATTGCAGCACCCCAATGGAACTACCAATGTGATATTAAAAGGCAATTCAGTTAACGATCCATTCATTGGTGCATCGGGTGTTAATTTAGTATTCAGCGATGCAGCTGCAGGATCATTGCCCCTTACCAGTCCGATGGCAAGTGGTACGTACTGGCCTACCAACAGGAATGGAGCAACGTTTGCATTCCTTCCTCCAGGCCCTACCGTTACCGGACCTACGTTCCCGGCAAGCCCGACACTGTCCACCTTTACAGGTGATATGAACGGTACCTGGAAATTATTTGTGGAAGACAGGGTAGGTGGAGATGTGGGTAGTATCGCAGGCGGATACAGCATCACCTTCTTCTCACCACCAGCACCACCACCGCTGGGATGGACCTTCCTGTGGGGCCCAAGTGCTCCACCACTCAGCTCTACATCGGGCAATCCTGTGGCTGCTTCACCAATGGTAACAACACTTGTTACAGTACTTGGTACTGCACCGGGCGGTTGTCAAACCTCAGCACAGATACTCATCACGGTGCTTCCGCTGCCGGCTGTTACATCACAACCCAGCCCCACCACCATCTGCGCCAACGGCAATGCTTCATTTAGCATCACCGCTACCGGCGCCGGCATTACCTACCAATGGCAGGTAAGTACCGATGGTGGCGCTACTTATAATAATATCGCCAATGGTGCGCTGTATGGTGGTGTAACCACGCCTACAATGACCATTACGGGTGCCACCTTCGCAATGAATGGCTGGCGTTACCGTTGCGTGGTAAGCGGTACATGTCCGCCTGCCGCCAATTCAACCGGCGCCATCTTAACGGTGAATCCATTACCGGCTGTAACGATCTCACCGGCAGGCCCTGTGGTTTGTGGTGGTCTTCCAGGTATCAATGGTACCGCACTGACAGCAAGCGGAGCCACTTCTTATGTATGGTCTCCACTTACAGGTTTATATATCGATGCACAGGCAACCATTGCTTATACAGGCCAGAACCTGGCCACCGTCTATGCCGCACCGGTACAACAAAATATCGTGTATACCGTAACGGGTACCAATGGTGCAACAAGTTGCATGAATACGGCTACTATCACGGTAGTGTATACGCCGGCGGCGCCAACGGTAGCTCCAAACCCGGGAAATATGTGTTTGGGTGATGCAGCAATACAGTTGTGTGTCACTTCTTCTTTGGCACCGCAACCCTTCACTTCCACGTATTCTTCAGGCCCCATCAGTGTAATTGTTCCTGATAACACACCTTCAGGTTCAACCAGCACCATCAATGTTCCATTGCCTTCTACGGCATCGATCACCAACATGAGGGTGACCTGGACCATGCCGCATACCTGGGATGGAGACGTGGTCATTGCCCTTAAAGCACCAAACGGACAGATCCTTAACCTCGATTACCTGTTGTCAATTACAGGTGGTACAGGTCCAACTACAGGATTTGTAAATACCACCGTAAGCTCAACGGGTGTTAACGCCCTGAGCACGGGAACCAATCCTTATACGGGAACATTTAAAGCCGATGCGGTAATTACTAATGTGAATGCAGGCTTTGGTGGCCCAACAGGCTACAATCCAACCGTTACAACATGGGCTCCATTGTACACCATTCCTAACGGAAACTGGGTACTGGCCATGAAAGACGCCTTTGGCGGCGACCAGGGAACACTGACCTCATGGTCACTGAGCTTTGATTACCTCTACGGCGCACCTGCAGCAGGTATATGGTCTCCAGTTGCCGGTTTATATTCAGATGCCGCAGCTACTATTCCTTATGTAGCCGGTACACCATCAACCTGTGTGTATGCAAAGCCATTGCCTTCAGGAACTTATCCTTATACGGTAACGGTTCAAAGTGTAGGACCCAATGCCTTCCCGATTTTCACCAACCCGGCTCCGATCACGATCAATGACAATGCTATTAGTACCAACAATCTGGTTGTTGCGGGTTTACCAACAACAGGTGTTTCGGTAGAATCAGTCAAGATCAATGGTTTCAGCCATACCTGGTCTGGTGACGTGAATATGGTATTGCAAAGTCCATCTGCAACAAATGTGTTGATAAAAGGAAATTCAGTTGCCGATCCATTTATTAATGCATCCAATGTGAGTTTAACTTACAACGATGCAGCTGCAGCATCATTGCCGCTTACAAGTCCGATGGCAAGTGGTACGTATCTGCCTACAAACAGAAATGGATCACCGTTTGCATTCCTTGCACCCGGCCCAACTGTTACCGGACCTTCATTCCCGGCAAGCCCAACACTGTCCACTTTTACGGGCAATATGAACGGCACCTGGAAATTATATGTTGAAGACAGGGTAGGTGGAGATGTGGGAAGTATCTCAGGCGGTTACAGCATCATCTTCAAGTATGCTCAGCCTGGTTGTACTTCACCTCCAGCAACAGTAACGGTGAATGTTTGGGATTCTGTAAAGATCACTGTTCAGCCTGTTAATGCTGTTGTTTGTACCAATAAAACAACCTCATTCACGGTGTCTGCAGTTGGTACATCCCTTACTTACCTATGGCAGGTAAGCGCTGATGGTGGCAATACATGGAACAATGTCACCAATGTTGCTCCTTATTCAGGTGCTACAACAGCTACATTGACCATTACATCACCTTCGGTTACTTTAAATGGTAATCTCTACCGTGTTGTTGTGAGTGGCGCTTCGCCTTGCGGATCTAAGACTTCCTTCCAAAGGGTGTTAACGGTTAATCCGCTGCCAACAGTGGTGATCAATGCCTCTCCTTATAAGAACCTGTTACCGGGTATGTTGACGACCATCTCTTCAACATCATCACCGGCAGCAGCCACTTATACCTGGGTAAGGAATAACGCCACCGTCGTAGGAGCTACCACCAGTTCATACGTGGTCGATATTGATCACCTGGGCGACTACTTCCTGATCGTTACCGACGTGAATGGTTGTACCAATAAATCAAACACCATCACGGTGGGAGATTCCACTTCAGGAACGGTGTTCATCTCACCGAACCCAACTCCTGGAAGGTTCCTGGTAAGGTACAATCCGGCACATAATAATGTGAAGCCTTACGGTATCAACATTTTTGATGCTTTGGGTAAGAGGATCCTTACGCTGCAATATACCCTGGGAGTGCCGTTCGCACCAATGGTTGTTGATCTCAGCAATGATGGTACAGGTGTTTACTGGGTTGAAGTTGTCGACATCAATGGCAA
>JAYWAZ010000194.1:0-4742 GCA_043781975.1 Bacteroidota bacterium | reverse complement strand
TGGTTCGGCATTTTACCAGCCATTATGATCAGCACAGGACTCACCGTTTTAATTCATGTATTCACCAATAAGAAGGAAATGTGGGCCTGCATTCCCTTTGGAATAGTGCTGTGCAGTTTTTCCATTGCCCTGCATGCGGTATGGCCCGCCATGGTCTTACACCTGGTATTGTCCCTGTCATATGAAATACCCCCCATCCATCAATTTTTCACCCGTCTAAAACTCATCAAATGAAAATCTTAGTTACAGGAGCCACCGGTTATGTTGGCCATCAACTGGCCCTTACCCTGGCCGAACGCGGCAATGAAGTACATGTATTGGTACGGAATCCCGCTTCGCTCAATGTGCCCGGTCATAAAAATATACTGGTATTCGCCGGCGACATCACGGACCCGTCATCCATCACGGCAGCTATCCGTGGTTGTGAGCAGGTATACCATACTGCCGCCCTCGTAAAAGTATTTGCCAAAGACCCCCATATCTTTTATAAGGTAAATGTGGAAGGTACCCACAATGTACTGGCAAAAGCGCTTGAATCGGGCGTTAAAAAATTTGTATACACGAGCAGTTGCGGTGTAATGGGCGCCTCCCTGAATGAGCCGAGGTGCGAAAATGATCCACGCATTACCGCATTCGACAATGACTATGAGTTCACAAAATTCCTGGCCGAGAACCTGGTGAGGGAATATGTACACAGGGGCTTGTTCACGGTAATAGTTTCTCCCTCCAAAGTATTTGGCCCGGGCATTGAAACACATCCCATCAGTGTGAACAAGGTGATCAGGAATTTTATCAGGGGCCGGCTCACATTCATTCCCAGACCGGGCAGGCTGCTATCCAATTATTGTTACATAAATGATGTGGTGGAAGGACATATCCTCGCCATGGCCAGGGGCATCGGCGGTGAGAAATACATACTGGGCGGAGAGAATATTTCTTATGTGGACCTCTTTAAAATGATCCGTTCCCTTTCCGGAACAAAGGCGCTGCTGATGCAGGCGCCGAAATTCATGGTGCAAACTTTAGCGGTGCTGCAATGGATACAATATAAAATAACCCGCAAAGAACCTTTTGCAAGTGCCAAAGCCGTACATCATATTTTTTGTAACAAGACCTTCAGCAGTGGTAAGGCTATACGGCATTTGGGATACCACCTTACGCCTTTGACAGAAGGGCTTCAGCAAACCATTCACTTTTTAAAAACAAAAAATCATGTATAATAAAAATTACAGCCTGATAACTGGCGCCAGCGAAGGATTTGGGAAAGCCCTGGCACTGGACTGCGCCTCCAGGAAGATGAACCTGGTACTGGTGGCACTGCCCGGTCCTGAACTTTATTACCTGGCCGATTTCATCAAAAGAAATTTCCGGGTGGATGTCATAGCCATTGAAAAGGACCTGTCGAATGAACAGAATTGTATCGCCCTGTTCGAGGAGGTCTCCGCAATGCATTTAAGGATCAACATGCTTATCAACAATGCGGGGATCGGGAGTACGATGCTTTTTTCAGAAGGGTCCATCCAGATGTATCAAAAACAGATAAAGCTGAATATCATGGCCACCACCCTCGTCACCCGACTGTTTGTAGATACATTGAAAAAAAATAGCCCGGCCCATATCCTGAACGTGGGAAGTTTAAGTTGCTTTTTCTTCCTGGCGAAAAAGCAGGTTTATGGCGGCACTAAATCTTATATCTATTTCTTTTCAAAAAGCCTGAGAAGAGAATTGAGACCGGCGGGTATCCAAGTCAGTGTTGTTTGCCCGGGAGGTATGAACACCAATACATCTGTCATCATGGTGAACAGGTCAGGTAACTGGCTGGCGCGTATGTCGGTCATGAATCCCGAAGATGTTGCACCCATTGCACTCGACGGCTTGCTGAAAGGAAAGGAAGTGATCATTCCCGGAAAGGTCAATAAGTTCTTCCTGCTGTTAAACAGTCTTATCCCTTCTTTTTTAAAAGAAATGATCACCAACCGGCAGATGAATGCACTCAGTTCCGTTCCGGTCGGCAATAAATTTTTGCTTGCTGAAGCGGCTAAACCATTTTCTATCAAATTCGCCAATCAACTTTAATTGATATGATCATGAAAACCATGAATAAAATAAAAAGCTCAGCATCTCCATTTTCCAAAGCAGGCGAGGCATTCCTGCTATTCCTGGCCTTTTTGCTGCCACTGGTCATCATCGCGTTCAGCATTGAAAGCAGTGATCGAACGATGGCCTGCCTGCTGATGCTCTTCTCGGGCTGGCTCACCTGGACCTTCATAGAATATTTTAACCACCGCTTCAGGATGCACGGCAGTGGCGACACCTCAAAGATCATCGGCTATGATCGGCATATCCAGCACCATCATCATCCCACCGAGTTAAAGATCACCGGTGCGCAAAGAGTGATCCTCTTTGCAGGCAATATAGGGCTGATCATACTTTGCATCCTTTATAAGAACTGGATATTCCTGTTTACCGGGCTGTACACAGGTTTTGTGATCTATACCCTGATGCATTGGTTCCTGCACAGGAAGTTATCGGCGAAATTATTCCCGGAAGTACACCGGTTCCATATCCATCACCATTGCAAGCACCCGGATAAATGTTTTGGCATAACCATAACCTGGTGGGACCATTTATTTGGTACCATTCCCCGCCAGCAAAGGGAGATCACAGATAGGATAAAGGCATTTTATTACAAAGAGAAACATCGAATGGCTGATAAGTCCGATGTTTCGCTGGAATTAGTTTAGTAATAATTACCGGCCGGCAAAGGTAGTTTTTGCAGAATACGCCAATCAACTGGTCGTACCAGGCATTTTTTGCAAAATTCCAGATTGGCCGGGGATGAATCATGCCTGGAGATCAGTATTTACCAAAGGGTACACGGGGCTTGCAGGTATCAATTAGGGAAGGGCAATGGGCCGATCTAGATTTGTGTAATCAAACAAATTCTTAAAATTAAAAAATATACATCATGAAAAAGATCAGTTTTTTAATCGCGGCAATTACCCTAATGGCCGCCTGCAGCTATAGCCAGGTTGATCCATCGGCAACAAAGTTAAACAACGTGTACACTTCGGATGCTTATTACCTGAAGGCCAGTAAACAGAAGACCGCAGCCTGGATTTGCCTGGGCGGTGGACTGGCGCTGGTAGCAACGGGAATGATCGCCGGTGCCCCAAAGGCGGCAAACGATTATTTTTCCGTGGTGACCCTGCAGAGCAGCCAGGTACATAACTACTCAGGAGAAGCTATCTTAATGGTAGCCGGCGGAGCAGGAATGATCGCCTCCATCCCCCTGTTCATCGCTTCAGCAAAAAATAAGAGCAGGGCAAGGCTTACAATGACCGGGCAAAAAACGCCCATTGGATTACCCGGTAATGTAAGCAGGAAAATAACCAGCGTCACTTTATCAATACCTATTGGAAGATAACCCTTATCATTTTATGAATCATTTTTTCAACTAAACAATCTATCATGAAAAAGATTTTGATCGCCATCGTTATTATTTTCGCAGGCTCATCCTGCAGCAACTATTACAAAGCCATAACCACTAAGGGCCCTGCTACCGCCTCAGGCATCGAGGAGTTGAAAATGAAGCACAAATATTTCATCCTCCGGGATACCGGCATGGCCTATGCGATGAATGACATTTCACTGACCTCCGATAAAAAAAGCATGCAGTGCAACCTGGTAAGCGTTACGGATGATCATACCACGCATTTGTGGAAAGGAGCAAATGACAAACCCAAATACAACAAATCAAAGTATGCGGGCATAAATGAGGCTTTTGTATTAAATGAAGTACACCTGTATACAACGCCAAATGGTAACCTGGCCCCCGGCCCTTTCAGCATGCCGCTCAGCAACGTTGAAAAAATGGAAGTGATCGAAAAAGATAAACAAAAAACAACAAGAAGCCATGTTATAGGGGGAATAAGTATTGCCGTAGGTATAGCAGTAGTTGCCCTGGGAATAACAGCTGCCATATACGCTGCAGGCTGGGCGCTTCTTTAATCAAGGAACTAATGAACTTTGCCAAAGTTTTGAACTTTGGCAAAGTTAAAACTTTTGAATATCTGTATGATAATTTGGGGTCAATGCGCAGTCCGCTGCTTCATCACTTCATACAAAATGATACCGGTGGCCACGGACACATTGAGGGAATCAAAATCACCCGTCATGGGTATCCGGAAGGATTGGTCGCAAATTTTTAACAGTGCCGGGTAAATGCCCTGCTCCTCGCCGCCCATCACGATGGCGCAGGGTTCTTTGAGGTTCATGTCAAACAGTTTTCCAGGGGCTTTCATCTCGCTGGCGAAGACCCTGATGCCGTTCAAATGCAGTTCATCCACCGCTTTCATCAGGCTGTTCACGCGGCATACGGCGATCTGTTCCAGGGCGCCGGCGGAAGTGAGTATGGCGTCCTCGTTCAGGGCCCCCACTCCTTTATCGGGAATGATGATGGCGTGTACGCCAAAACAAAAAGCGCTTCGGGCGATACCGCCGATATTCCGGATGTCGGTGATGCTGTCGAGTATTAAAAACAAAGGTACCTCCCCTTTTTCAACCACAAAGGAGATCACATCCTGCAGGTGCTGGTATTGAACCCTGGCGATCAGGGCCACACAACCTTCGTGGTTGCTTACATTGAAATTGTTCAGTTTTTCCACCGGCACTTTATTAATGGGTACCTGGTTCTTTTCGGCCAGTTGCCTGATGGCATCGATACCCGCTCCATGCACCGT
>JAYWAZ010000193.1:0-4743 GCA_043781975.1 Bacteroidota bacterium | reverse complement strand
GGCAACAAGGCAATGAAAAAGTTCTATAACTTGACGTTATGTGTAAACAGGCGCACAGGCTAAGCTGGTTCGGTTTAAATTGTTTTGCTCTCGCCACGAGCGAAGATAAATGAGAAGATTATGGAGGATAGAAACAAAATACTTCAAAAAAAGTATAAAGCCATCGCAGATGATTTTGTGATTACATTCAAAGACAAAATTATAAATAGTGGAGGTAATTACTTTGTTGATAAAGTAGAGAACGGATTTTTAGAATTCCGTGCAAAAAATATACCGGATGATTTACAGCAAGAGATAATCAAGTACAAGGAACAGAAGTATGGGAAATAAAAACATCACCGTTCCTTTCTCCGATAGTAATTAAAAGGTCAAATAACTTCGCTCTTTTAGAGCGATGCTCCGCAGCTTTAAAACAATTTAAACCTCTCTTACCTCCGCACCCTGCGCTTATCCCCGCTGCATAGTTACGCCGCTTCGCAAAGCTAACGATTTGCCATAGACGCACGCTAACCTGTACAACATAACGCAATACATTATAGAAGTATTATTAGACTATATTCCTTATCTTGAGCTTTATACACTTGCACTTAAACCTCACTATCATACTTACAGAATGTGTACTAATATATATGTATACACGCTTTTCGGTATTGCATCTTTAAAAATGCATTTGTAATTTAACCCTCCATTAGTTTTTCTCACGCCTAAAAATAAATTTTATGCTCACAAAACAAATCGCCCTCGTCAGTAAAACGAACAAGATCAAATTAAGCGAACTCACCCAGGTGGCAGCCGCTTTACAAAAACAGGCCACCCGCGACCTGGGCCCTATCTGGTCCATGCAGGCCACGGTTGACCCTTTCCAGAAATTGAAAGACGTACCCGGAGGTTACTGGCCCATCATCATCAAGGATAAGATTGATGATCCGTCAGCGGCAGGTTACCACAGCGATAAATACCGGCAACCTTTTGCACTGGTGGCATTCGACGAAGCCTGGCCACTCACCTGCAGCCATGAAATGTGTGAGATGCTGGTGGATCCCTTCGGAAACCACATGGTGTCTTCCGGCTCCATAAAAAAAGGCCAGGGCCGCGTGAATTACCTGGTGGAGGTCTGCGACCCTTCTGAGGATGATAAATTCTGCTACTCGGTCAATGGCATCATGCTAAGTGATTTCTATACCCCGCATTATTTTGATCCCGTAAAAGCCACTTCCATCCGGTACAGTTTTACAGGCGCCATCACCGAGCCCAAACAGGTCTTAAAAGGCGGTTACCTGAGCTGGCTGGATCCCGCTACCGGAAAATGGTGGCAGGCCAACCATTTTGGCACCCATTTACAGGTAGATGACATTTCAGCCAAAATGGAAATGCTGGAAGGCAACCTCCGCTCCCGCATTGACCGGATCACCGCCAGTCCACGCATGACCGAAGGCGTTAGTAAAGAGCACATCAAAAAGAATAAACAACAAGCCGCCAGCCAGGTAAAATATGGCATCAAGTTCGAGAACCACTGGGAACAGGAAATAAACAGGCTGTTGAAACCAAGGAAAGTGATGATGATGAAGAAGCAATAGACCGATTCCGGGGGATACCAAAAGTATCCCCTTTTTTTGGTCCTTATCCTTAATGGGTCACGGGACAAATGAATCTACCCTGCCCCGTTCGCTATTCAAATGGCTTTTCATGAAAACAGACCCGTTTATAACAAATTGTACATATTCATAAAATTGATAACTGATCCGCATAGCCGAAAATAAAAAGTGAAGAACTGATTTAATAGTCTACTTTGACCGATGAAATTATCCTACTTTATCAAATTCTAAAACCCGTTTATGAAAAAAACAATCTGCCTCTTTTTTATTTTGGCTCTGCTGGGCTCAAAACTGTTTGCCCAAACAACCGGGGATCCCTGGATCAAAAAAGTGTATAATGATACCTGGGGCCGTGATCCGGTGGGTGTTGAATGGAATATCAATAACTATGTTAACGGGCACTGGAAGGATTATACGGAATTAATGAAGGCGGTCTATGAATGGAGAAAAAATATGGCCGCCCAGGGCGTAAACTTTAAATACTCTGAAAAAACCTACAACAACAACCTTGTCGCCGTACTTTTCCAAAATGGCGTGCAGATGGCAGCTTCCATAATCAGCACGAACGGAGGTGGTATTGTCGCATCCGGGGGTGGAAACATCGTCGCATCAGGAGCCGGTAACATCGTTGCATCCGGCGGTGGCAATATTACCATAAAGCCCGATAGCAAAGGATTTACCATTGGCAGTTCATTTTCAACGCTGGCTATTGGTGGAATAAAACTCAAGACCTCGGGTTCGGGAGCGATCCTTATTCAGTAATACTGTTCTTTTAAGAATAAATTTTAAACATTTTTATTTTGCAGTGCACAATACGAATGGTGCACTGCGTTTTTTTAAATGCTGTAACCATGAAAAATCTTACACTTATCATATTGATCGCCACTTTATCTTTTTCCGCCACGGCTCAAACCACATGGCGTGTTGGCGATAAAGTGCAGGTACGAACAAGCAGTATGGACAAATGGGATAACGCCACCATCTACATGGTGCTTACTGACAGGACGCCCATCCAGTACAAGGCCAAAATGGATGTTCCCGGAAAATATTCGGATGACTACCCCCTGGTTCGTGCTGACCAGATCAGGTCAATCAATGCAAAACCAACTGCAACGTTTCCAATGAACAGCCGTGTAGATCTTTTATACCCCGATGGCGGCGCACACACCCGTGGCTCGGTGATCGAAATACTGGCAGATGGACGTTACAAGGTTAGAATTGACGGATGTTCCGCTAAATGGGATGAAGTGGTTGACTGGAACCAGTTGAAGCCCGCTCCTTACATTGCAAATACGCACCCCGATATTGCAGCCCTGATGGGTAAATGGGCCATGTTCACACCCAGCTATCCCAATACAATTATAAAGGGGAATGATGTATACCGGCAATATGGTACGGGTGCCAAGGCGCCGCCATTACTGATAAACGCAAATGGTACTTTTACATGGTACAATGAATATAATAAACCACCGGTTACCGGCAATTGGGTTTCCGATGCAAAAGTGCAGGGACTCACCTCGGGTGTTGAATCCTTTAATGGCATCATCATCAATGATCGCATTTCCTATTTTAAAGTTTACAGAGACAGGCCCGATCATATCATCTGCGAGCGTTTATGCTGGGGAACCACCGATATGGGAACCAGGATAAAATAAAAGCAGGCGTATGTTATTGGTCATTGAGTCATTAGTCATTGATCTGCCATGACGCAATGACTTTTAATCACCAATGCCTTTCATTAAAGGAAGCGTACTTTTGCAACTATGCAACAAACCAGTACGGCCGAGATCTTACGCAATTTAAATATTGATCGGCTCAACGAAATGCAGGTCGAATCGACCGAGGCCATCAAAAATAATGATAGCCTCATCCTGCTGGCTGCAACGGGTTCGGGAAAGACACTGGCTTTTTTATTGCCGCTGGTCCAGTCACTCGAAGCGGGTATCAATCAGCCGCAGGCTCTCATCATCGTTCCTTCGCGTGAGCTGGCCATACAGATCGGCGATGTCTTCAGCAAGATGGCAACGGGATTTAAGATAACGCTTTGTTATGGCGGGCATAAACGCGAAACGGAGGAAAACAACCTGAAGCAGGCACCCGCTTTGATTATCGGTACAGCCGGCCGCCTGGCCGACCACCTCCGCAGGAATAATTTTTCAACAGAAAATATCAGCACCCTGGTACTTGATGAATTTGACAAATCACTTGAACTGGGCTTTCGGGAAGAAATGGCCTTTATCGTTGGCTCACTGAAAAAATTAACCAAAAGAATACTCACCTCCGCAACAGAAGCCGTTCCTGTTCCCGATTTTATTGGTTTAAAAGATCCGGTACGGCTCAATCACCTCTCGGGCGCCGATGACATCGACCTGGAAGTAAAAATGGTACGCTCGGATGACAAGGACAAATCGGCCACCCTATTCAAACTGCTCTGTTTCCTTGGAAACAAATCCACCATCGTATTCTGCAACCACCGCGAATCAGTAGAAAGGACCAGCGCCATCATTAAAGACAAAGGCATTATCAATGAATTTTATCATGGCGGCATGGAACAACAGGAACGCGACAGCGCTCTCTGCAAATTCAGAAACGGTACCGTGAACGTGCTGGTGACCACCGACCTGGCCTCCCGCGGACTGGATATCCCGGATATCAAATACATTATCCACTACCATTTACCCGCAACCGAAGACGTATACACCCACCGCAATGGCCGCACCGCACGCATGGAAGCAAGGGGTACTTCCATCCTGATCCTGTCGGATGAGGAAAAACTCCCGGCGTATATCCCTTCCGGTATTGAACAAATAGCATTGCCCGAAACGGATACGCTGCCCGAAAAGCCGAAATGGAGCACCCTCTTTATTGCGGCCGGGAAAAAAGACAAGGTGAACAAGATCGATATCGTTGGCTTTCTTTCCAACAAGGGGAAATTAAAACAGGATGATATCGGGCTGATCACGGTTAAAGATTTCTTTTCCTTCGTAGCGGTGCGTAAATTAAAAGTGGGGAATGTACTGGAACTGATAAAGAATGAGAAAATCAAGAATAAAAAAGTCAAGATCGAAATAGCGAGATGAGATAGAACGCAGATGACTCGGATTAACGGATCAACACTGATTTCATTCCTAATGTTTAAAACCCAGTA
>JAYWAZ010000192.1:0-4765 GCA_043781975.1 Bacteroidota bacterium | reverse complement strand
CTACATTGCCCATTACGCTGGATCAGATGATCTATCATGCGCAAAGCGTGGTTCGGGGCATCGACCGCTGCCTGGTGGTAGTGGACATGCCCTTCGGCTCCTATCAATCCAATTCAGAGATCGCACTGGCCTCCGCCATCAAGATCATGAAGGAAACCGGCGGGCATTCGGTAAAACTCGAAGGGGGCGAAGAAGCGCTTGATTCGGTGAAAAAGATCGTGAGTGCGGGCATCCCCGTGATGGGGCACCTGGGACTGACACCCCAAAGCATTTATAAATTCGGCACTTATACGGTTCGTGCAAAAGAAGAAGTAGAGGCCTCCAAATTAAAGAAAGACGCCCTGCTGCTGCAGGAAGCCGGTGCATTTGCATTGGTACTGGAAAAGATCCCCGCCACGCTCGCAAAAGAAGTAAGCGAAAGCCTGCACATACCCACCATCGGTATCGGTGCCGGAGGTAACTGCGACGGTCAGGTGCTGGTGATGCATGATATGCTGGGCATCAATACCGAATTTAAACCCCGCTTTTTGCGCCAATACCTGAACCTGCACGAGCAGATCAGTGGAGCGGTAAAAAAATACATCAGCGATGTGAAAACAAGGGATTTTCCAAATGAGCATGAGCAGTATTAGAAGTCAATGATGCTAAAGTTTCAATGACATTTTTGAACAACACTTCTCCATGTCGAAAAAAAGAATTAAAAATTAAGAATTAAGAATTAAAAATTGTGCATGGCCATAAATGAATAACTGAAGGTAAGCTTAAGAAAATTTGAAGAAATGAATACGATCACAATAAATAACCTGTAATTAATATTATGAAGGATTTTTTAAAGACCTTGAAAATACAAGCTGTCAACCCAGGTGTTTCAACCGGCCTCCAATGGTTAAAAAGCAAAGGAGAAAAACTACATTCTTACTCCCCTGTCGATGGCAAATTAATTGCAACGGTAAATGGCGCCGATGCCGCCGCTTATGAAGCAGTGATCAAAAAAGCGCAGGCGGCATTCCTTGAATGGCGCAACTGGCCCGCTCCTAAAAGGGGTGAGATCGTACGACAGGTGGGAGACGCTTTGAGGGCGCAAAAAGAAAACCTGGGAAAACTGGTGAGCTATGAAATGGGAAAAAGCCTGCAGGAAGGCCTGGGTGAAGTGCAGGAAATGATCGATATCTGCGATTTTGCGGTTGGGCTTTCCCGTCAGTTATATGGTCTGACCATGCACAGCGAACGGCCGGGGCACCGGATGTATGAGCAGTACCACCCGCTGGGCATCGTGGGCGTGATATCAGCCTTTAACTTTCCGGTGGCGGTATGGAGCTGGAACAGTATGCTTGCCTGGGTTTGTGGAGATGTATGCGTATGGAAGCCCAGTGAAAAAACACCCCTATGCGGCGTAGCCTGCCAGCACATCATTCAAATGGTCTTCAAAAAAAATAATGTACCCGAAGGCGTTAGTAATATTATCGCCGGCGGGCGTGATACAGGCGAATGGATGAGCCACGATACACGTATCCAACTGGTGTCCGCCACAGGCAGTACCCGTATGGGCAAGGCGGTGGGCAGGGCTGTGGGCGAACGCCTGGGAAGGAGTTTACTGGAACTGGGGGGCAATAACGCCATCATCATAACCGCAAATGCCGACCTCGATATGGCTCTAATGGGCGCTGTTTTTGGGGCGGTGGGCACGGCTGGTCAACGGTGCACTTCCACCCGCAGGCTCATCATTCATGAAAAAGTGTACAATAAATTCAAAGCAAAGTTAGTTAATGCTTATAAGCAGCTCAGGATCGGCGACCCCTTGAACCCAAAAAATCATGTGGGACCCCTGATCGATAAGGATGCTGTGAAAATGTACCTGGATGCCATTGAAAAATGCAAGGCCGCCGGGGGCAAATTCATCGTGGAGGGCGGCGTGATAAAAGGGAAAGGATTTGAGAGCGGCTGTTATGTGAGACCTTGTGTGGCCGAAGCGAAAAACAGTTACGCGATCGTGCAGCATGAGACCTTTGCACCGATACTATACCTGATGAAATATAAAACAATGGAAGAAGCGATCGGCTTACAAAACGGAGTGCCACAGGGCCTTTCCTCTGCGATTATGACCACCAATATGCGGGAAGCCGAAGATTTTCTTTCACAAAACGGAAGCGATTGCGGTATCGCCAATGTAAATATCGGAACATCGGGCGCCGAAATAGGCGGTGCTTTTGGAGGTGAAAAAGAGACCGGCGGCGGAAGGGAAAGCGGCAGCGATGCCTGGAAAGTATACATGCGCAGGCAGACCAATACCATAAATCACACGAACAAACTACCTTTGGCACAGGGTATCAGGTTTGATCTGTAAAAAATGATATTAAGCAGACGGATAGCCGCTGAATATTGAACATTGAATATTCAATATTTGTAGTGACAAAAAATAACCAATGCTCAATATTAAACGCTCAATGCTCAATTTTCAATGAAAACCCATTACTACCATTAAATTACCTGTACATGAAAAAGTTATTGCCACTGTTTCTTTTCATAGCATTAACCTGCAGTTCCTGGGCCCAGTTCAAGATCGGTTTTCTTGCCGGCGCCAACCGCTCCACCATCATTGAAACCAACAACCTGCCCAACTGGAATACCATCAAACCCAATTACGCCGTTATTTACGGATACCATGGGGGCATCATTTCCGATATTCCGTTGAACAGTAAAGGCAACCTGGTACTGGAACCGGGAGTGATCTATTATAATAAGGGAAGAAAATATCTGCAGAAATTTGACTCGGCCGTTTCTTTCACCAGGGACTCCAGTTTTAAGCAGCAGCTCAATTATATCGACATACCGCTGAACCTGATCCTGAAATTCAGGCTTAGCGATAAGATCAAATTCTTTCTCGGAGGAGGGCCTTACGCATCCTTCTTTTTCAAGGGAAGTGAGAAGACGGTGACCAGTTATTATGACAATACCGTTGTTTCTTCAACAAACAACGACCTTCCCGTAGGCAATGCCCCGGGAAAATACAAGACTATGGACTATGGCGTGAATGTCACGGCAGGCTTTGAGATCGGCAAGGCATTCCTGAGGGCTGATGCCAGTCAGAGTTTGGCCGATATGTACCAGGCTGCCAACTATAAAGGCAGTTTTAAGAACCAGGTGATCGCTGTTTCACTGGGATTTAATATTGACATTAAAACCGCCGCCCCCGCGAAAAAGAAAGTTCCCGAAAAAACAACACCAAAAACCAAAAAGCCAAAGACTGAAACTAAAAAGCCGGAAAAGATAAAAGATAAGGATGGTGATGGCGTACTGGATAAAGACGATCAATGCCCCACTGAATTCGGTTCAAAAGATGCCATGGGATGCCCCGACAGGGACGGCGATGGTGTGCCTGATAAAGACGATAAATGTCCCGATGTGAAGGGCCTTGCGTCTAATCATGGTTGTCCGGCTAAGGACAGCGACGGAGACGGGGTACCTGATGATATTGATCAGTGCCCGCTGGTGAAAGGCAATGTGAAGAACAATGGTTGTCCGCTTAGTGTTAAGGATACCGACGGCGACGGCATCAATGACGACGTGGATAAATGCCCCGATGTACCCGGCCTCTTAAGGTACAACGGATGTCCCATTCCGGATACGGATGGCGACGGTGTAAATGACGAGATAGACCACTGCAAGGATGTTCCGGGATTAAAGACAAACCATGGCTGCCCCGAAAAAACAAGGGAGATAACGAAAGAAGTGAGTGAAAAGGTAAAATACAATGCAAACAGGATACAGTTCGAGCTCAAAAAGGCCGAGCTGCTACCCTCTTCCCTTGCGGCGCTTGATAATATGGTGCAGTTACTGAATAAGGACCAATCGCTGAAGCTGAGCATAGAAGGTCACGCCAGTATGGAAGGAAGTTATTTCACCAATTTGAAATTATCGGAAGACCGTGCCGCGGCTGTAAAAAATTACCTGGTCTCTAAAGGCATTGACGCGGGCCGCCTGAATACCATCGGGTATGGATCGGCAAGGGTATTGACGATCGCCGAAGACCAGCAGGCGATGAACCGGAGGGTGGAAATGAAATTGTCTTATTGACCGATGAATTAAAACATAAATATTTTATAATACCGGATGAAAGGTATTGCGGTATTAATTAGTACATTTATTTTCGCACAAACAAAAAACAGGATATGAATAAATACCCGATAATGCTGATCGCTGCATTGGCGACCGGTACCCTGGCATTCGCACAAAAAGACGATGTTCCAAAAGGCTGGCACATGATGGACAAGGAAACCAGCGGTTATTACGGCGTGAGCGCCGACAAGGCTTACAATTTCATCAAAAGCAAGAACCTGAAAAGCAAGACGGTCATCGTGGCTGTTATCGACAGCGGGATAGATACTTTGCAGGAAGACCTGAAAGCCATACTGTGGACCAATCCCAAAGAGATCCCCGGCAACGGAATAGATGATGACCACAATGGCTATATAGATGATGTGCATGGATGGAATTTCATTGGCGGCAAAGACGGCCGTAACGTAAAGGAAGACAGTTATGAGGCGGCAAGGGTATATCATGCTTTAAAAGCAAAATGGGAAAACAAGACAGTGAACGAAAGCACCCTGAGCAAGGCGGATAAAGAAGAATATGCCATATTCAAAAAAGCGAAGGAGAAAGTGGGCGGTGACGGCAGCAGCGACACAACCATCGTAATCTTAAAAATGATCCAGGTCAACCTGTTTAAAAGCGACAGCATCTTGAAAAAGGCGATGGGCAAAGACAT
>JAYWAZ010000191.1:0-4814 GCA_043781975.1 Bacteroidota bacterium | reverse complement strand
AACCGGGTGTACAAATGGCGGATGTGATGGCGGCGAATGAACTGGCTGAAACAATTGCAGGGGATGATTTTTTTAGCATGAATGAAACCAGTCCTGTTTTGCAAAAATTTTTCAGCGTTGAGAGCATGACGATGGGTGAAACGGTCATACGCATTGCCGGCACATTGGATTTTTTCCTGCAATGGGGTACCCTGCCCGATGCTTTCGGTTCTTTGGAAGGAGCGGAAAGGAAGGAATTGATAAGGGGGATGATTTGGATACTGTACCGGTATGACCGCGGCCTGTTAAGAACATTGCTGCTTGGTGAAACCAATTCAAATGTGGCAAGGAGCAGTCTCAATGAATTATTCGCGACAGCCGAAGGAGGAACGGAAAAGAATATATCGGTATACCTGGCTGAAAATATTTTACCGGCGACTGAACTGATAGCCGGTGATGGAAAACAGGTAAACGATCTCACTGCTTGGGATACTTCGGAGCATCCATTAAACCTGTCAGGTATTTTTCAGGAAGGAATGTTGCTTGCCGAAGCGCCGTCTCCTACTTTTATCCTTGAAGGGGCGCAAAGAACATTCGTACATTTTCTTAAGTTCAACAGGCTCCCCGATGATCTTGATATTAAAGGAACGGGCATCACAGACAGGTTGCTGATCGCCATTATGGATTTGTTGTATAGCAGTAACCGGGCGTTCATCAGTGAACAGGTTCGGCTTCCCGGCCTGTCGATGGAAGCGAAACTGTATATATACGACCTGCTGGCATTGACTCACGATACGGCAAGCATACAATTATCCCGTTTAATGGATGACAGCCGGGAAACTGATTTCATCCGCCTGCTTTCAAAACAGGATAGCACTCTGCAACCCGTAAAAGAGAAAGAACTGGGTTCATTGTTGATGAACACCCTGCAAACCGGGGGGGCGGTGGCCACGACGGATGATACCGGCCGGCTGCTCTACTCCGCTTCATTTGCTCAAATGGTTCTGGACAAGTATGGGTTCCCGTTATTTTTGAAAATAGCGGAACATAAAATAACATGGCCCATTATGGAGGTATCGATCGTACAGGGCTGGTTAAGTTATTTGCAAAAAGCGGTTCCTGCGGGTTTTGCAAAGGAAAAGATCCTTGACCTGTTCAGGCGATTTAATATTATCTTTATTTCCGGCCGGTTGGAGATCGATAGCGATGACCGTTATACCATTGCTTTTTTAAAATATCTATCGGCTCAACTGGGAGCGGGCGATACCGGGATCAGTAAACAGTTGTACGATCATGCTTCCATTACTGCTGCTGCGCCGGTTGCGGGAATGCGGGGCCAGGAGAAGCTGATCCGGCAGGCGCTGCGCCCTCTGATCCTGCAGCTGCAAGAGCGGAATCTGGTGGATGAAGGCATCCGTAAAAATGAGGAAAATCTTTTATCAGCGGCCCTGAATGAAGCGGTCGGTGAGTACCACAAAAGGCAGCAGGAGACATTGCGAAAACAAAGCCTGGATAAAAAGAAAAAGGAGCAAGAGGAAGGACAGAAAAAATTCAATGAATTCCAGGAAGATAACAGCGAGAGTATCTATATTGCCAATGCGGGGCTGATCTTGTTTCACCCGTTTCTTCAAACTTTTTTCAGTCGCACCGGGCTAATGCAGAACGGGCAGTTCAATGACATTGATTCAAGGAACAGGGCCGTATTGTTATTGCAATATCTGGCGAATGGAAAAACAGCGTACGAAGAGCATGAACTGGTATTGAACAAGATCCTGTGCGATGTGCCGGTGGAGGAGGCGATCCCCGTTATGTTCAGTCCCACGGAGCAGGAAGTGGAGACCTCGGAAGAATTGTTCCGGGTATTCATTGAACGCTGGCCAAAAATAAAAAATAGTTCGATGGATGGTTTGCGGGCTTCATTCATCCTAAGGGCGGCAATGCTGAAATTCATTGATGGGAACTGGAGCATGAAAGTGGAACAAAAGGGCTATGACATTTTATTGCAAAGCTATCCATGGACCTTTGGCTATATCAAAACATCCTGGATGCAAAATACCATAATAGTAGAATGGATATAAAAGTCTTAAAGGCCAATGCCAAAACACTGGCTTCCGAATTACAATGGTTGGGCCTGGTCATCGATACCCGGATGAAACTGTATTGGGGTAAGACCAGCAAGTACAAAACGATCTATGATATTCCTCCATCCGACCTTGCGAAAGACAACTCGCTGTATGCACAGATCGTAAAGCATTATAACATGAATTTTTCGGAACGGGTCATCCTCCTGTTGTCCTTGGCGCCGCATGTTCAACCCCATTTGCTGGATGTTTTCTTCATAAAAAATGCCGATTATGACCGGGGCTTCACGGAATTCGGCGGCATCAAGGGTCAGAACCATTCGGGCTTCATACCTACCGGTGAAACGGTCTCCTTTATCCTGGCCGCGAATAACCTGGAAGAACGTTTTTCCATCCTTGGATTTTTCACCGAAGAGCATTTCTTCCGCAAATTCAAGATTCTTAAACTGGTAAATCCCGCAAATGACGAGCCTTTTTTGAGCGGCGTGCTCAGCCTCGATATTGAATACCTGAATTATTTCACCAGTGGCGTAACGCACAAGCCGGATTATAACATTAATTTCCCCGCGAAGCGGATCACGACCGAACTGGACTGGGACGACCTCGTACTGGAAGAACATACACTCCGCGAAGTGCTTGAGATCCGGGACTGGATCAAGTATGGCGATATGATACTGAACGACTGGGGCATGAAGAAAAAGATAAAACCCGGCTACCGTACTTTGTTTTATGGGCCGCCGGGTACGGGCAAAACTTTAACCGCATGCCTGCTCGGAAAATCAGCGGGGCTGGATGTGTACCGCATCGACCTGTCCATGGTCATCTCTAAATATATCGGTGAAACGGAAAAGAACCTTGCCAATATTTTTGACCAGGCGCAGAACAAGAACTGGCTCTTGTTTTTTGATGAGGCCGATTCTTTGTTTGGTAAACGCACGCAAACCACTAGTTCCAATGACCGGCACGCCAACCAGGAGATATCCTATCTGCTGCAACGGATAGAGGATTATCCCGGCGTAGTGATGCTGGCTACCAATTTGAAGGCCAACCTGGATGAGGCATTCACCCGCCGGTTCCAGTCGATGATCTATTTTGCCATGCCCAATGCCTACCAGCGAAAAAAATTGTGGCAGAATTCTTTTTCAGAAAAAACGGTGCTCGAAGATAAGGTCAGCCTCGATGAGATCAGTTCTAAATACGAGTTAACGGGCGGTGCGATCATCAACGTTACCCGTTTTAGTTCACTCATGGCGATCAAACGCGATTCCAATACCATCCTTTATAATGACCTGATCGAAGGCATAAGGCGGGAATTCGGAAAGGACGGTAAGATAATCGGTAAGGACAATAAATGATACCACTGGAGCGCTAACCTCATCAAGACCTGTGCCGGGAAAACGAATATTTTCTGCAGGCTTTCGCCAAAGATTAACAGTTTATTCTTCCGTATTTGGTGTTATCCCGGTTATTTTTTTTTATTTTGGAAAGGTTATTGTACTGTTTAACGTTTAAAATATTTGCCGGTATGTTTAAAAAAATATTCATCCTGTACTTTTTGGTAACAACGGGTTATAACGTTATCTGCCAGTCGCTGTATGAAGTAAAATTCACCGATAAGAATAAGCTTACCTACACGGGCCTCCTGGTATATTTTAATGAAAGCAAGGGCTATATGCGGGTATCATATACCAGCGATCGTGTGTATAACGTGGTGAACGTGGATTATATATCCGTTGTGGGCAAGCTGGAAGACCGGACGAATTATTTTTTCATGCAGGGGTCCAATCCCAGGTTTATCACGAAGAACACCGATAACCAGCGGTATAACCCGGATTATTTTATCTGGACCTGGAAGCCCGGGGAAGAAAAGGGGCTCCCCTATACAACCGATGACTCTACTTTTAAAAAAGAGAACATGATAAAAGTGAACTCTTTTATCCAGCTTAAACCCGACAAACTAACAGATCCCTACTTACGCACTTTTTTTGCTTCGGCCGAACCGGAATATTTCGCCATGAAAAAGATGTGCGGGCTTACGGATATAAGGAACAATACTGAAGTGGTGAACAATAACAACAATAATAATAACAATAACAACAATAATAATTCCGATAATAGGAACATCACCCTGCATTTTATCATTATCGCCAATACGCTTGATGGCACGGTTGGCAAGGGTTGCAGCGCGGACCGCGACCGGCTGGAATATGAATTCAGAAATATCGCCGACGCCCTGCAGGTGAAATACAGGCAGTACGAAGTGTCGGGATATGATTTCAAGAAAAGTAATCTCACCAACACATTGAATACTGTTAATCCTTCATCCAACGATATCGTCGTTTTTGTTTACCGCGGGCATGGATTCCGCTGGACAAACCAGTCAGAAAGCTGGCCGATGCTTGACCTGCGCACTTCCTTCTATACCTACAGCAATGATGAGAATTCCATAAGCCTCAGCAGTATTTACAAGACCCTGGTGGATAAAGGAGCCAGGCTGAACATCATCCTGGGCGATTGCTGCAACTCGGATATCGGCATCAGTAAGATCACCACCAATAATTTCCTGAACCCGCAGGTCGATAATAAACCCGATATCGCAAAACTGAAACGTTTATTCATAGCGGCCAGGGGTAATATCCTTTCTGCAGCGGCCAAACCCGGTGAATATTCCTGGGTGAGTGAAGTGGGTGGTTTTTATACCATCAGTTTCCTGCAGGCCATGAAGGAACAGATCAGTTACCTGCAATATGATCA
>JAYWAZ010000190.1:0-4816 GCA_043781975.1 Bacteroidota bacterium | reverse complement strand
GCGCAGTATTCAAATATATCCGTGATGATGCGCATGGATGCCCTGGGAGGGTAGATGTAGGTGCCTCGTGCGGCATACTCTTTTAAAATATCGTTTTGTATGGTTCCGGTGATGGCCTTCAGGTCAGCGCCCTGTTTTTTTGCAAGGGCAATATAAAAAGCCAGCAGGATAAATCCGGTAGCATTGATGGTCATGGAACTTGAGACCTTATCCAGCCGGATATCTTTGAACAAGGCCTCCATATCTTCCAGGCTGTCGATAGCAACGCCGACTTTCCCCACTTCCCCGTCAGCAAGCGGATGATCGCTGTCGTAACCGATCTGCGTGGGCAGGTCAAAGGCAACGCTCAACCCGTCAACACCCTGTTCAAGCAGGTAATGATAGCGCCGGTTGCTTTCTTCCGCGGTTGAGAAACCGGCATATTGCCGCATCGTCCATAGCCTGCCACGGTACATATCGGGTTGCACGCCACGGGTAAAGGGGTATTCACCAGGCAATTCATTCCTGTTCACCGGCTGATCATACAGTAGCTTGATCTCTATTCCAGAATCAGTGATTATTTTTTTATCAGCTGGCATGGCTTGTTATTGAAAGAATGGTTAAACCGGTACAAATACGCATTTATAATATTTTTTTTGCTTCAAATTGCAGTGCGCTTAAGACCATAGCGCTCAGGTCGGCATTTGTGGTAGAAACATATTCCAGCAATCGCTTACTTAATTCGTAGGCGTCAGACCCTGAAGGCAAGGTGGCTGCTATCTGGTTAATGATAAAAATGTTCTGCTCCTTTAAGTTAGCGATGGCCTTCCACATTTCGGGGCTAACATAAATCTGCTGGCTTACATTATATTCATATTCGGACCTCAGCGCTTCCAGTAATGCCAGTTGCAGGTCAACAACCGTGAGACCACTGGCCGGTGTGCGGGATACCAGGCTTTTTAACGAGGCCCTGTCTGCAAAGAGGGTCAGTCGCTCGTAGGCCTGAAGGCGTAATTTCTGGGTTTCATTATTAATGCCCGCCCGTTCGATTATTTCATCTTTCATTCCCTTGAACTCGGCCAGCAGCCAGGCAATGGCGATGAAGAACATGAAAATGGCCCCTAAGATAATATTCTGAACCGTGGCTTCAGATAAATTCATGTTTACTATTTTAAAACAAAATTAAGGATTTACCCTCAAGTAATTAACGCGGCGTAGTTCTATCCCGGATCATTCGCTGCCTGAAAATCGTAATTCGTAAATGACAAATCGTTTTATTATCTAATTTTGTGTAAAATAATTGACATGGAAACATCAACGGATATACCGGTTACGTTTACAAGTGCAGCAAGCGATGAAATAAAAAGGCTGATCAATGCTGCGGATTTTGATCATTCGCAATATCTGCGTGTAGGTGTAAAAGGAGGGGGGTGTAGTGGAATGACCTATGTGCTGGGCTTTGATGCCAAAACGGAGAAAGACGATGATTTTGAAATAGATGGTATTCGATGCATCATGGACAGGACACACGGGATTTACCTGACGGGAATGGAAGTTGACTGGCAGGGAGGGCTCAATTCACGGGGCTTTACATTCAGCAATCCCAATGCCAGCAAGACCTGTGGTTGCGGAACCAGTTTTGCGGTTTAAGTGATCGGTAAATGCTGAATGGTCCTAAAATAGATTGGCACAAATTTAAAAAAGCCCCGTTACAATACGGGGCTTTTTCTATAGCATATCAGCGATCTCTATCGCCTTACGATCTCTTTTGGTTTTGTATCAGCAGCCCCCAAAGGTTTATCCTTGGCAAAATCAACTAAAATAGGAGCTCCCACAAATATGGATGAATATGTACCGGTGATCACACCGATCAGCATGGCAAATGCGAATCCACGGGTTACCTCGCCTCCAAAAATGAATAAGATCAACAGGGTAAGGAATACCGTCATGGATGTCATGATGGTACGGCTCAGGGTATCATTGATCGCCCGGTTGATGATGGTGGTCTTGGTAGCGCCTCGCATATCGCGACTGTATTCCCGTATCCTGTCGAATACGATCACCGTATCGTTCATGGAAAATCCAATAACGGTAAGGACGGCTGCGATGAAGTGCTGGTCTATCTCAAGCGGGAATGGTACAATGTTTTTTAAGAACGAGAACACGGCAAGCGTTACCAGTACATCGTGTAGCAGGGTCAATATGGTTCCTACTGAATAACGCCAGTCGCGGAAACGGATGAAAATGTACAGGAAGATGATCAGCATTGCGAATATGGTTGCTTTGATAGCTCCTCTTTTAAGGTCATCCGATATGCTTGGAAGGATAGTGGTATAACTTTGAATGCTGTTCTTTGCGAAGTTATCATAAGCGAGATCTGGGGTCAATACTTTTTTAAGGCCCAGGAACAATCTTGTCTTTACTGCGCTGTCTGCTTTATCATCACCTTTCAAATACGCCGTGGTAATGTTCAAATGCCTGCTGTCGCCGACGGTCTTGATAACAGGATAATCACCCTCAAAAGCGTTTTTCAGGTCATCCAGTACATCGGAATTCTTAACTGACTTATCGAATTGTACCGTGTAACTGCGTCCTCCTTTGAATTCAACCCCCTCATGAAAGCCATTAAAATAAGAGCCGATACCGGCAAGCAATACGAATGTTGAAATGATATAAGCCACTTTCCTGTATTCGATGAATTTATAGCTGGCATGCTTGAAAATACGACGGGATATACCGGTAAAATAATTGAAGTGACGCTTTTTATTGGTCCAGAAATCAGTGATGAGCCGGGATACCAAGATACCGCAAAACAGGGAAAGCAGGATACCGATGATCTGCGTTGTGGCAAATCCCAGCACTGGCCCAAGCCCGAAATAGGCCAGGATGATAGCGGTTAACAATGAGGTTACGTGGGCATCAATAACGGGAGCGAGTGAACGCTTATATCCGTCGTTTACGGCCAGTTGGTATGATTTACCCTTGGTAAGTTCTTCCTTTATCCTTTCAAAGATGATTACGTTGGTATCCACTGCCATACCAATGGTCAGGACCAAACCAGCGATACCCGCGGCCGTAAGTGTGAAGCCCATGGCGGTCAACACACCGATAGTGAACAGCAGGTTCAGTATCAGTGCAAAGTTGGCCACCCAACCGCCCGTGTTGTAATAAACCAGCATGAGTATGAAGATCACCAGGAAAGCAATGGCGAATGCCTTTGCACCACCGGTAACCGCTTCTTTTCCCAACGTGGGACCAACAACCTGTTGGGCTACGATCTTGGCGGGGGCATCCAATTTTCCGGATTTAAGTATCAGGGCAAGATCCTGCGCCTCTTCAACGGTAAAACTGCCCGATATTTCAGAGTTTCCGCCTTCGATAGGTCCGGATACATTCGGTGCCGAGTAAACGATATCATCCAGTGCGATGGCGATCGGGCGATTTGTATTTTTGGTCGTCATCCGGGCCCATATCTTTGTACCGGTACTCGTCATCTGCATCTTAATGGCAGGGCGTCCAACCTCATCATAATCCTGCTTTGCTTCATCAACGCCTTCACCTTCCAATGGCGCCTTGTCGGTTCCGGGCTGCATCTTGATCGCATATAAAGGGTAATATCTGAGATTGCCTTTATCCGCTTTCTCTTCCACGCCAAATAAAAATTTACAGTCGGCAGGGATCGCGTTTTTTACGGCATCGTTATTTATATATTCAAAGAAAAGCGCGGTGTCCTGTAAGGGAACCCTTCCAATGGCCGCCATGAAATACTGCTTGCCGTTCTTATCGGTTTGCGCATTGATCGGGTTGATGACGGTAAAGAAGGGATTTACATTTTGTTTGGCTTTAACGCTGTCTACAATTTTCTTAGAGGTGTCTCCGCTTTTCGCAGTATCTACCACACCGTTCAGGTAATTGTGGAGGTTCTCATCCGCTACTTTTAAAGCCGGTGCCAGTTCATCGATACGGTAAACTTCCCAGAATTGAAGATGTGCTGAGGCTTGCAATAATTTACGCACCCTGTCAATGTCCGTAACGCCTGCAAGTTCAACGTTAATGATACCTTTGGTTTCATCCAGATTGATATTCGGCTGTGCCACCCCGAACTTATCAATACGCCTCACCAGTACACGGTAGGTCTCTTTAATCGCGCCATTGGCAGTGCCCCTTATCTTGGATATAACATCGGCGTCATTATCCGTGATCTTCACTTCTTTTCCTGCACCCGCAAATAAACCGGCTAATTTTCCAGGTCCATTTTGCTGCGTATAGGCATTGTTGAAAAGGGTAATATAGTCGGCATCGCTGTTTGTCTTTTGCGCAGTTGCCGTTTGCAGGGCCCTTAACAGGGCGGGGTCCTTTGAATTATTGCTTAAGGACTTCAGTAATCCCTCCAGGTTCACATCCATGGTAACGCTAATGCCACCCTGCAAATCAAGCCCGAGGTTCAGTTCATTCTCCTTGCATTTCTGGTAAGAAGTACCGATCAGGGGATAAATGCTCTGGTCTTTCGTGCTGTCAAGGATACGCTGCATCCTGATCTTGACCGCTGCATCCTTATCATCACCTTTAAGGCCGGGATTGGCCGTTCTCACAATTTTTTCTGCTTTTGCCTTTATTGAGCTCTCGTAATTACGTATAACCCAGGTGTATGATAATTCCCAGAGTGATATAATTGTCAATGCAATTGCAAAAAACCAAACTAAACCTTTCAGTTTCATAATGATAAACTTTTAATAGCTACTTTGTTGAATTTTAGAAGTGTGCAAAGATAGGGGAAAAAGCGATTGACTCTTATGGCGGGTTAATTTTAGAATTTTGTGCATTTTGCATGTAAATC
>JAYWAZ010000189.1:0-13241 GCA_043781975.1 Bacteroidota bacterium | reverse complement strand
TACAGGGTTTGCTCAAACCACTACTTCTACCACAACTTCCTTACCCCCCGCCGCCCAGGATGCCATCAATAAAGGCATCATGGCCACCAAAGTTCCAGATTATTTATTAGCCGTTCGTTATTTTGAAGAAGCAAGAAAAGCAGCGCCTCAATCACCTGAAGTATTTTTTAATCTTGGTTTGGCCGAATCAAAAATACCCGGCCGGGAACTGCGGGCCATTTGCTGGTTTGGCGCTTACCTTACTGCCAGCCCCGGTACTGCAAATGCAGTGGCAGTGAAGGAACAGATGGATATGATGATGATAAAAAACCAAAGTAATCTTAATGGACTCATTAAATCGTTACAGGAGGCAGCGGCAGCAAAACAGAATGATCCAAGTGCCATGGAAATTGTGGCATTGTTATGGGCAGGAACAGGAGATATAAATACAGCCATTAAAACTGCTCAGCTAATAAATAATGATAACAATGCTTATAAAGCTTCTGCTCTAAAAGATATATCTAAAATGCAGACAGAATCAGGCGACTTTGACGGAGCATCAAAAACTACCGAACTTATAGAAGAAGAAGCTAAATATAAAAGCGAAGCATTGACATTCCTGGCAGAATCCCAGTTTAAAGCAGGTGATCTTACGGGAGCAAAAACAAGTATAGGGATTTGCATTAAAGAAGCAGGACTTGTGAAAGATTTTGGCCAAAAAAGCACAGCACTTAATGATATAGCAAAGGCTCAACTGAATATCCATGATACTGCCGGTGCCCGAAACACTTTGCTTTTAGCTCAAAGAGCTGCTGAACAAATGGATTTCTCAGGGAAATATGATTACCAAATGTGGGCAGCTGAAATACAAATTTTAGCGGGAGATTTAGAGATTGCAACAAAGGCATTATTATCGGCTCAGAAAAATATTGAAATTGAAAATATTAATGAACGCAATGATTTTTTGGGGCCGGAATATGCTTTAAAACACAATATTGGTGGTCGAAATAGTTTGATTGATCTTTTAATAAAACTTGGATTGATAAGCAACGCCCAAAACATATTGGCTGGTGCTTTAAAAAATCTTAACCTTCTTAGTAAGCCAGCTGATAAAGCAGATTGGCAACGAGATTTAGACTATAGATATGAATCGATTGCCAAAGCCCTGTTAAATAAAGGTGACCTTTCCGGGGTCAGAGAAATGGCTGATGGAATTAAATCTTCAGGAGCACAATTTCAAAAAAACAAAATATTAGCAACAATATTTTTAATCGATGCAAAACAAAAGGCAGAATCCGGGAATATTAAAGCTGCAATAAAAGCGTTTGAATCGGCGCAACAGTCAATTGATTTGGCAATAAGTTTACCTTCTTATGATTATCAAAAGGATGAATTGAAAAAAATGATTTCAGAATCACAATTAAATATTGTAAATAAGTTAATAAATACAAATGATCTGTCCGGGGCTCAGAAAATTGCCGATATTATTAATGATGCGTTTTCTAATTATTCAACTTTTAACAGGATAGCTGATACGTTGGCAAGATCGGGCGACATAAAAGGAGCAAAGAATGCCGTTGAACTTATTAAGGATACAACATATAAAAGCTACGCAGAAGCTCAAATTGCCTATACGCAACTAAAGGGCAATGATATCCCAGGTGCAAAAAAAACGCTACAAAATGCCTTAAGCTATGCACAACTCATTAATGATGTACCTAAAAAAGTTGGCGTCCTTTTGGCGATTACGGCTATCCAAACAGAATTAAATGATCTGGAAGCTGTGAAAAACAATTTGCTGTTAGTTAAAAGCATTGTTGATCAATCCCGGGACCTGGATAAACTGAATAAGATCCTTTACGAAAAGAACTACCTTCTTGATATAATACTAAAATTACAGATAAAAACAGGTGATTTTACTAATGCTTTGATTACAGCCAATCTCAATAAAAATGAATATTATAAGAACAGTGCACTGGATAAAATTGCAGTTGCTTATGCAATTACCGACAATTTGGAAGATGCCCAAAAAGCAATTGACCTGATCTCGGCGGCCTGGCACAAAAGTTATACAGAAAGTGATATTGCAATATTACAGGTAAAGAACAATGATATACCGAGCGCAAATAGATCACTAAAAATGGCGCAGCGATATGCAGATCAAATAGTAGAAGCATCCACCAGAAGTTCCACATACCGATATCTTGCGAAAGCTCAAATGCAAGCTGGTGATCATGCGGGGGTAATTGCAAGTATTTCATTGGCAAAAACAGCTGCTGATTCCATTCAGGATCCAAACTATAAATTATACTACCAGGTTTCTGCATATTCAGATATAGCTGAAATCCAGATAAATACTGGCGATATAACCGGGGGAAAGGAAACGCTGGTTACTGCACAAAATATAACAGAACAGGAAGTGGATACGGGCCGGTATAATCATGAATGGGAAGATATTAATAAAGTACAGCAAAAAGCGGGGATGACTCTATCAGTAAAACCAAAACCTTTAATTGCGTTGACCAAACTGGAAAAGGATAAGCAATTAGCATTGGAAAAACAGGTGAGTGACAAGCAATTTGAAAAAGTTAATTTATGGATCAAAAGGCTTGATGATAATTCTACTTACTATGATGCGGCATTAAATACAGGACCTTTTCTGGATATAACAACCGAGCTTAAATCAATTCCTGCTTCCGATCCCAACAAGTATTTTGATGGATTAAAAAATACGGCTGATAAAATAGTCAAAGCTCAAAATCTTATTGTAAAAATGATGAAAGAAATTAAATAATTCTATTTGATGCACAGCAAAAATATTATTATAGGATTGTTTCTGTTGCAGATCGCAACTGCTGTTAGTTTTGGTCAAACTACAACTTTACCACCTGCTGCACAGGAAGCCATCAACAATGGTATCATCGCCACAAAAGTTCCGGACTACCTGTTAGCTGTACGTTATTTTGAAGAAGCAAGAAAAGTGGCACCGCAATCCCCCGAAATATTCTTTAATCTTGGTTTAGCAGAATCAAAGATCCCGGGACGGGAACTGCGGGCCATTTGTTGGTTTGGCGCTTATCTTACTGCTGCCCCAGATGCACCGAATACTGCAGCAGTAAAGGAACAAATGAAAATATTGTTTATAAAAAACCAAAGTAATCTTTCGGGGCTTATCAAATCAGTGCAGGAGGCAGGCGGGCTCACATCAAATCCAAATATTTCGAAAACATCAGATCCATTTAGAATGGAAAGTGCGGCAGCATTGTGGGCAAAAGCAGGTGATATTACCGCTGCCATTAAAACTGCTCAACTTATTGAGGAGGATGATTACCATTCTTATAAGGCTTCTGCACTTGATGATATAGCTGAAATACAAGCCGAATCGGGTGATATTGAAGGCGCCAAAAAAACCGCTGAACTTATCAGGGCAAGGGGGATTAAAAGTGTTGCACTAACATTTATCGCTAAGGCGCAGATTAAGGCTGCCGATATTACTGGTGCAAATAAAACTTTGATTGCTTCACTTAAAGAAGCTGACCTCATTGATACGATTAATGGACACCCTGGTAAAAGTGAATGTCTTAATATAATTGCCAAGGCCCAATTAAAAACTTTTGATACCACTGGCGCCCGAAACACTTTACTATTAGCACAAAAATGGGCTGACCGGTATCAATACACAGGAAAAAATATTTATCAGAGAAATTACGCTGAAACACAAATATTAGCCGGTGACATTACACAAGCTCGGGAAGTGATGCTTGTTGCTCAAAAATTTGTTGAATTAAATATTACTGATGTTTACGAAAAATGCCATGACTTGATTGAAATTGCTATAGTCCAATCAAAGGCGGCTGATATTAGCAATGCCAAAAAAACGCTGGCCTCTGCTGCAAAAGCAGCTAAACTTCTCAGGGAAACAAGTAGTATAAATTATGTACAAGAGAGAATAGACATTGCTAATTGGGACATTGCCACAGAACAGTTAAAAACTGGTGATATTTCGGGCGCTAAAAAAACAGCAAACGAAATGCATGTTGAATATTGGAAAAATGCAACGCTAACTAATATCGAAAGTGCTCAATCAAATCCTATTGTTACAACTACTGCCAAAACATCATCTAATTCTGGATCGGAAAGAATAATTAATAAAACATTGCAGGAAAAAATTTCCGTATGGACAAATGAATATCTTGATGGGTCATTAAATACAGACCCATTTCTTGATATAACAGGTTATTTAAAATCTATCCCAGCTTCTGATCCGAATAAATATTTTGATGACCTTAAGAATATAGCTGATAAAATAGTTATAGCACAGATCGCTATTGGAAAAATGATGAAAGAAATAAAATAACTCTATTTGATGCTCAGCAAAAATATTATTATAGGATTGTTTCTGTTGCTGATCGCAACTACTGATAGTTTTGGTCAATCCACAACTTTATCACCCGCTGCCCAGGAAGCCGTTAATAAAGCCATCGTTGCTACCAAAATTCCCGATTACCCGCTGGCCCTAACTTATTTCCAGGAAGCAAGAAAAGCAGCGCCACAATCAGCAGAAATATTTTTCAATCTTGGATTGGCGGAATCAAATATTCCCGGAAGGGAGTTGAGAGCTATCTGCTGGTTTGGGGCTTACTTGACTACTAACCCGGCTGCGCCAAATGCCGCTGCGGTGAAGGAGCAGATCAATACCCTTGATGTAAAGAATAGAAGCAGCCTTATTCGTATGCTCAATATGGTTCAGGATGCTGCCGTTCAAATATCCGGTAAAGATGAAAGCGATGGCTTGGAAAATGTAGTCACAATGTGGATGAGTATGGGGGATCTGCCTGCTGCTATAAAAGCAGCTGGTCTAATCCATAAAAAGGATGTACTTAATAAAAGTTATGCATTGTGGGATATCGCCGATGCTGAATTTGATGCGGGTGATATTGCAGCAGCTCAAAAAACTTCTGACCAGATACCATTCGCACAGGTTAAATGCCGTCAGTTGTTAGGTACTGCTGTATCCCAACTCAAAAATGGAGATACTTCAAGTGCTCAAAGGACCCTTGCTGCTGCTTTTACTATAGCTCAGCAAATCCATACCGACCCGGATTTTGGAATTCAGAGTAATAATACGAGAGAGACGGAGCTACTATCTCAGGTAGGAGAAGCCCAGGCTGAAGCAGGCGATATTGCAGGGGCACAAAAAACCTATAATGCAATAAAAGAAAAAACCGATTTTGGCTTTGAAAAAGTCAAAACCTTATCAGCTATCTTTTTAGCACAGACGCTCAAAAGCGATAAGGATGGCGCTCAAAAAACATTTTCGGAAGCACAGAGAGCATTTGAAACTATAGATAAAGATTATAAGTTATCTATAGACTGGGCAAATAAAAGCATGGCTGAAGCCCAGGTAAAAAGCGGAGATATTACCGGGGGCCAAAAAACTGCTGAGCTTATTCATGACCCGGAATCCATCTGTCGTATGCAATTAACAATTGCTTCAGCACAAGCAAAGGCTGGCGATCATGATGGTGCCCAAAAAACATTAATGACTGTCAAAAAAACTGTTGAACTCATCAAAGAATCCTATAACAAAGTGGGAATATTTGCAGCAATCGCGAAATTTTTCGTAAAAAACGGCGATATGAGTTCTGCAAAAAAAACTTTAGCAGTTGCACAGGACACTGCTGATTTTATACAAGACGGGTTTTGGAAAAGTTATTCAAACAAGATAATCTCTGAAGCTTATGAAGGAAACGGGATATCCAAAACAATTACGGTTAATGATTGGCTCAAAAAACTCGATGACAGCAACGAAACTGATGATTGCCCTTTGAACACCGAACCCTTTCTGGACCTGGATAGCCATTTGAAATCCTTAGTGCGTTCTGAAGACGCAAAGGATGTTTTTGAAGGATTAAAGCAGGCTGCGGAGAAAATGGTAAAAGCCAGGAATATCCTGCTTCAATTGCTAAAAGTACCGGCGGGGAAATGATACATGAGAGTTTGTTAAGAATCATAAGGAATTATTAACAGTCCCCTTCACAATAAATAATGAAATTTACGTTCAGCATATATGAAAAAACTCCTGCTCACCCCCCCGTTCCTCCTTATTGCCTGCTGCTCTTTTGCACAAAACGGCATTTCCTATACCGCTTTCATCCAGCAGGATACCGCCATCAAATGGGCCGCTGAATGCAACAAGTTGGTTGACCTTACCCCCAAAGTAAGCGATTACAGCATCAAACAGTTTTACCTTACCAAACTAAAGAATGGCAAGGCCGTTTTTTATAAATTAAACGATGATAAGCATTCCGTTTCAACTGCCCCGGCAGGTACAATGAACCTGGAGCGGCCCGACTGGCTCAGGGGACTTGAATGTAAATACCTGCCATTGGAATATGCATGGGTGTTCACCGATAAAAATGATCCGGAAAAGGGCTATCGTTTGAACAGTGTCAGCAATGATCCCTGTTGTGGCTGCGACGAAGCCAATGCTGCCAGAGTGAAACAGCTCCTTTATTTTAAAAAGAATCGTTTTTATATTCAGAATGTTTTTCTTTCTCCGCTTTGTGCACGCAAGGATGCGGGAGATAAAGCCGCCTGGTATCCCCTTTGCAATGTGGCATTCAATCCTTTGCCTGATAATAATAGACCCATTCCCCTCAGTAAGGACATGGTACTGATCAATTCAGAAAATATCGTGTATCATTTAAAATCTTACAATAATGCTACCGAAGATTCGCTGCTTACGGTTGGCAGTGAGCCGATCTTTCACCAGCTATTCGATAACATTTATTCCGGAAAGATCAAAGCCTATGACACGCGTACCGGCAAATTGATACCCGGCAAAAAATTCAGCAGCTGGGGTATGCAAAAATTCCTGGTACAGGATTATGATTCATCGGGTGAAGTAAAAGGTACCCGGGAAGTGTTATATGAAAGGAACCCCGACAGTTTATCACAGATCAGGATCCGGCAGGACCTTTATTTTGATTTTAAAAATGAAAAGCTGTATTCCCGGATCAAATGGATCGAATTGGTGGAAGATGTTTATACAAGCCAGGGTATAATGCTTGGTTCTGCAGCATTTTGCCGGATCAGGTACTGATTGGCTCATAGATTAAAACACATTTTCCTATTTCGCCTTGATCATCGCCTTTACCTGCTGCGTGGAGCCGTTTTGCAGACGCACATAATACACTCCCGAAGGCAGCGGTCCGCTGTCATAATTATAGGTATAGGAACCCGCAGCGAGATCGGCATCCACGGGCACTTTCACCAGTCGGCCCAGGGTATCAAATATCTGTAAAAGGGTATGACCACCATCTGTTTTATACACAATTTTGGTGCTTTGCACGAATGGCGTACCCCATATTTCCAGGTAACTTGTACCGGACGGACTGGGAACAACAGTTTTGCAACCCGCACTGTTCACCAGGGGCAGGCTCTGGAAGTTTCGCAACATGATCTGCTGCAGGTCGGCGTTCTTCACGCAGAGCCAGTTCTCTAACAAGGTGGCGTACACGCTCCTGAAATCATATTGCATGGGAATGTTATCGTTTACAGTAGCATTGGCCGGAATGGTGGGGTTATTGCCCAACACGCCCGGCAACACATTTTTCCCGAACAGGAACATGGGCGCTGCGGCGCCATGGTCGGTACCCGTACTGCTGTTGCTTTTGATGCGGCGACCGAATTCAGAAAAGGTCATGCCCACCACCCGGTCTTCCACGCCCAAAAATTTCAGGTCATCCTGGAAAGCCTTGATGGCGTCACTTACATTTTTTAACAGGTTGGCATGGGCTCCTGTGGTGGTATCGTTCGTATTGGTTTGCAGTGAATGCGTGTCAAAACTGCCATAGTTCACCATGTATATCTTCGTTTTTAATCCACCCTTCACCAGCCTTGCCACGATCTTCAACTGATCGGCCAGTGGATTCGGAGTTGGGTATGGCGCCTGCTGGGTTACATTGGCTGCCGCAGCCTTTACCACAGTAGCATACGCAGAGGTTTGTTTGGCAACAAGGCGTACATATTTCAACTCCTTACCGGCATTGCTGTTTGGCGCCGGGTCTTCAACACCGTTTAACAAATTATAAAAGCTGGTGGGGTTGCTGATGCTCATGCCCATGCTGACAGAGGGCCCCTGGAAGGTCAATGATGTAGTGGAACCTATTTGAATACCCAATGGATCGGGCATGCTGCTATTGGGATAACCCACCGGGAAATTTGGGAAATCATAATTCAAATACCTGCCGCCCCAACCGCTGATCAGCACTTCGTTACTCGCGGATGCGCTCATCCAGATATCCGTGGCGCGGAAGTGCGAAAAATTGGGGGTGGGATAACCGGCCGCCTGCACAATGCCCAGCTTTCCGTCATCATAAAGTGCCTTCATACCGGTCATGGCGGGATTCAACCCGGTTTTAGCGGTAAGCGAGAGGATACTGCTTTGCGGAATGGCGATATTGCTCCTGGCATTAAAATAATCACTGTAGGTATCAATTGGAATCACGGTATTCAGGCCGTCGTTACCGCCGCTTAACTGAATGATCACGAGTACATGGTCATTCATTGGCGAACCGCCCAGCAACCGGGCAAGTGGTGATTCGGCGCCAAAGGCCCTGATGGAAAACCCATTGATGACTGCGGGCAGAACGGCCGCCGGTAGGGTGTTGCGTAAAAAGTCTCTTCTTTTCATTGATTAAATTTTACGGGATCAGGATAATTGATATTCGGCCAGTTTCATAAAATATTGATACAGGTCTTTCAATTTTGTTTTTACAATATTCGCATTCACCGCATCATTCGGGTTGGCGATCCAGGCATTCCAGGCATTGGTCCAGTAGAAATCGCTGGTCTGCCCGCCTAAAATGATATCCCGCTTCAACTGATCCATGGAAGCCTGGGTAAGGGGCAGACGGAACAAATAAAATATGGAATCGCTGATCAGTTTATTGGGATCGCCGGGGGCGGGCAATGTTTTTGCGAATACCGTCGGATCGATCTTGATATTCTTTCCTCCCCTGGTATAGCCCGTCAGCAGCATCTGGTCGGTGAACTGGTTGCGTTTTGGGAAAGTATCCGAGTTGATCCATATTTCGTGGAACTGTGGTGCCTGGTAATAAGGCGGCCAACCGGCAACGTTAGGCGGGTCGCCAATATTTTGTTGAAAAGTGATGGCGAGGCTGTTGAGTACCTGCCAGGTATTATAGGCGCCCGCATAATCAACGGTTGCGTCAGGAAAAACAACGCCAAACTCCCTGCTTAACCCCATAACCATATCAATGGGGTTTTTAATGATACATCCCTGGTTCAACACATCATAAAAATGTTCGCTTTTGAAAAGGGCGGCCAGCACGGGTTTTATAGCATAATTGTTTGTTCTGAAGATCTGCGCCAGTGGTGCGATCACATTGGTTTCCGTTGTAGCATCTATATCATAATAAATGAACCACCGGTACAATTTACGGCAGATGTGCATGGCCACGTCATTGGTTGCAAAGATCATGTTGAGCAGGTCGTTGATCTCCTGGTCACCGGCGGTGGCCCCTGTACGGCCTGTAATGACGGTATTATTATAAAAAGCGGAGAACTGTTTATTGGTCGAATCATGCCGGGAAGAAGTGAAATAGGCGGTATTGGTGGTGCCATTGACCTGCCAGCCCGTCAACACTTTCGCGGCGGCTTTAACATCGGCTTCAGCGTAAGCCTGGGTTGCGTTATCTGCACCTTTGCCAACAGTAAATAATTCCTGCAATTCCCTGCCGTAATTTTCATCGGGAGCAGTATTGGTATTGAGATAACCATTCAGGAAACGAAGCATCCCGTTATCCGTAGTGATCTCCCGAACAAAGGTTCTGAAATTTCCCAAGGCATTCTTACGAAGCACCGTATTGTTTTGATAACACCAGATGGCACGGCCGATGTCATTTGTTTGGGTTGAAAAATGATTGTGCCAGAACAGTGTCATTTTTTCCAGTATATTTCTTTCCTGGACCACCATCTGACCTAACCACCAGTTCTTGAAAGAAGCAATCCTTGCCGAATCAACACCGCCATCAGTAGTATTGATGTTCACCCAGGTTTGCCCGGCTGGAATGGCCGCATCGGGGTCACCTGCTGTAACCGAATTGGCGTAATTTTTTAAAGGAGGCGAAGGTTGTGTTTGCGCAACGGAAACATTGAGGAGGTAATCAACAGCCTGGCTCATCGTCATGGCCAGGAAAAAATCCACATCCGCTTTTTTTGCACCGAACATGGTCCGTTTTAAAAGATGTATGGCCTCATTAGCCGTCCAGGGGCCGGTATATGGGTTGATGCCGCTGAGGGTCCTGGCAGTGGGGGCAAAGTCAACGGGCGCCGGGTACACCGAGGTTGGTTTTTTAGCTTTTCGCGCAGTTAGGAAGTCTCTTCTATCCATAGCAGTGATTTTATGTGAGCAGTTTGACAGATTGGTAAGACGAATTTAACAATAATTAGTTTAAAAAGCTAACCAAAATATTATTTATTTTGGGCGGCCTGACGGGTGTTGATCGAATGTAACCCATTACGTCAATTACTGAGTTTGCTTCATGATTCAACCAGTTTCTTAAAGTCTTCATCGCTCCAGAAAGCTTTAAAATCTTCGTCGGTCTTTGCAGAAATCTTGTTACTGCCATCCAAATCAATGGCCTTTTTTAAGTAAGCGAGCATCTTATCTTTTTCATTTTTATAGGCGGATAAAACGGCCAGGTTGTAACATGGGTTTGCGTAATCAGGTTTGATCCTGATCGCTTCTTCATATGATTTCAAAGCTTCCTCATAACGAACCAGTTTGGCCAAACTCACGCCCTTATTATTCCATGCCGCCGCATATTCAGGGTCTTGCTTTATCGTTTCTTCATAGGCTTTGATGGCTTCCTCATGACGTTCCAGGTGATACAGATCCAGTCCCTTATTATACCATGCCGATGCATAGTCTGGGTTAAGCCTGATCGCTTTTTCATATTCGGCCAGGGCCTCTTCATAATGATTAAGGGAATCCAAAACTGCTCCTTTGTTATAAAAAGCGAGATATAAGTAGGCGTACTGAGGGTACAATAAAATGATTCTGTCATATTGTTCGATCTCTTTCTTAAAAAGTCCGAGTTCATCATAACACAGCCCAATGTATAAATAGGCGTCGGGCGCATTAACGGCTGTTTTATCCTTTTCCAGCCCATTCTTCATATAGGCGATCCCCTTTTCATATTCCCCCTTGTCATATTCTGTTATCCCTTTATAATACCAGTCATTAAATGTATAATCGGCCTCTGTTTTTATATTCTTAAGCTGTTCCTCGTATTGCTGGATCTTCTTTTGGGTTGATTGATCAATTTCATTGGGTTTAATATCAGCATTCGCCAGTTCCTTCTCCAGCTTCTTGTATTCATAATCGCTTTCCAGTTTGTAGATATTTTCAGCCAGGGCAACATCACTCTTTCTTTTAGCCGATAAATGCGGATTGTCTGAAATGCCCAGGTAAATGAAATCCAGGATGGAATAAGCAAAGTCACCCGCCTTGAACCAAAAACTTTCCTTTCGTTTTTGTTTGGTAACGATCCAGAACAGGTAAAGCAATAAACCAAACATCATCACGAAGAACCAGCCGTAGATACACCCTTTCAGGTACGACAAGAAAAATTCTGGCTTTGTGTTTTTAGAAACGTAGTCAAGTATGGGTGTGATGACACCGCCTGCAACCAGGACAGATAAACCCCTGAAACGCCTGCTTTTTGAAAAGTCATTTTCTCCTTTCTCATTTTTTTCATTCGGACCCCAGCCATCAATAAAAAAAATAGAACCGGCCATCAGCCCTATAAACAAGGCAACGTTGGAATTGTCCATGAAAATTATTTTTAAGTTCCCCGCCGGGATCCTTGCAGGCTTTTACAAAAAACTCATTTGTATGGGAACAGGTGCAGCAACAAAATAATAAAAAATTTAAATATCTCCTAGTCAATATTTTCAATGATACCGGCAATGCCCTGGCCGCCGCCAACACAGGCTGTAACGATACCGTATTTTTTATTCAGTCGTTTCATGTCGTTTGTGATCTGGATGGTGAGTTTACAGCCCGTACATCCCAGGGGATGTCCCAGTGCAATGGCGCCACCATTAATGTTCACGATATCGGGGTTTAATTCCAGGGTCCTGATCACCGCCAGGGACTGGGAAGCAAAGGCTTCATTCAATTCAAACAGGTTGATGTCAGAAAGATTCATACCCGCTTGCTTCAATACCCTGGGTACGGCTTCTACCGGGCCGATGCCCATGATACGGGGATGCACACCCGCACTGGCGCAATTCACCAGCCTGGCAATCGGTTTTAGGCCCAGTTCATGTATCATCTTTTCACTCATCACGATCACGAAGGCAGCACCATCACTGGTTTGCGAGGAGTTCCCCGCGGTAACGGAGCCGCCTAACGCGAATGCCGGTTTTAATTTTGCCAGGCCCTCGGGTGAGGTATCTGCCCGAACGCCCTCATCCGTATCCACCACATAATTCCTGTTTTGTTTCTTCCCTTTTGCATCCAGGTACACTTCTTCCACGGTAATAGGCAGGATACCGCTTTTGAAAAAACCGTTACTGATGGCATTGCCCGCCTTCAGGTGACTGTTATAGCTGAACTGGTCCTGGTCTTCCCGGCTCACCTTGTATTCCTTTGCAACTGCTTCGGCCGTCAATCCCATGCTTAAATAATAATCGGGTTCGTCTTTCGCGATGGAATAAGCTGGCACCGTTTTCCATCCCGCGGTGGGAACCATGCTCATGCTCTCGGTGCCCCCGGCGATGATGCATTCTGCCATGCCGGTCCTTATTTTAGCCGTGGCCATGGCGATGCTTTCCAGCCCGCTGGCGCAATACCGGTTGATTGTGATCCCCGGCGCATGAATACCCACGGCCCTGGCAGAGATCATCCTGCCCACCTGCAATCCCTGCTCCGCCTCCGGCACCGCATTGCCCACGATCACGTCATCCACTCTTTTTACATCCAGCTGGGGCACGCTGGCCAGCAAACCTTTTATTACATCAACCGCCAGGTCATCCGGTCTTGTAAAACGAAATCCGCCCTTTTTGCTTTTGGCAATGGCGGTTCTGAATCCTGCTACAATGTATGCTTCCTGCATTTGATACGTTTTTGATTTGTGGTTTGTTGTTTGTTGTTGGCGGCTTGTAATTTGTAGTGTATATACTTTTACGACCTTTCGAAATGAAGGCTTAACCACAAACCCTAAACT
>JAYWAZ010000188.1:0-13253 GCA_043781975.1 Bacteroidota bacterium | reverse complement strand
AAAAAAAGCTGCTCCAAAAAAAGCTGCTCCTAAGAAGAAAGCTGCTCCTAAAAAGAAAGCTGCTCCTAAGAAGAAAGCTGCAAAAAAGAAGTAGTTTTTGCTTTTTGAAAAAGCAAAATATTCTGAAAGTCCCGGTAATTCACCGGGACTTTTTTTATTGAAACTCCCTGCCAGACTGCATTACAGCCGGCACTCTTTTTTGTTCTTCTTGCGGTACGCGACGCCAAATATGATGACCGACAATATCACACATGCTGATTTTTTTTTGCGAAAATTAAATTCAATTGCAATTTTATTTTTCCATCAAGCCGTGTTTATTTTTATTTTATTTGAAAATACCAAGGTTTTTATGGCCCAAAAAATAACTTTTTCGGCTGGCCTGCAAAAATCAAAATTCCCGACTTATGCCGCATTTATTACTTTTGGGGCATGGATAACTACCAAATAGCCGATTATTTTTCACTGCTTGGCAAGCTGATGGACATACACGGAGAAAATAGTTTTAAGGCCAAATCTTATGCAATAGCGGCATACAATATTGAAAAGCTGCCGATGCAATTAAATGAGACACCCCCGGAAAAAATTTTTTCAATAAAAGGCATTGGTGAATCCACCGGAAAAAAAATAATTGAGCTGCTCGAAACAGGTACATTGAATGCTTTACAGGAGATGATCGGTAAAACGCCGCCCGGTGTAATGGAAATGCTGAACATTAAAGGCATTGGTCCAAAAAAGATCGCTGTTATCTGGAAAGAGATGGAAATAGAAAGCGTAGGCGAGCTCCTTTATGCCTGCCAGGAAAACCGTTTGAAACTATTCAAGGGCTTTGGCGAGAAAACGCAGCAGAACGTTATTGAAACGATAGAATTTTACTTGAACAGCCAGGGCAGTCATTTATTCTCACAGGTAGAACCGGTGGTACCGCAGGTAACTGCTTATCTTGAAAAATTATTCACACCGGGAAACGTATTTATCACCGGCAGCTTCCTAAGACAACTCGAGATCATTGATGAACTTGAATACGTGGTAAACCAGGACAATGAAGCCATCAAACCCAAATTCATCACCGCCAACCCTCCTGAATTACTGGAAGAAAAAGCGGATACGCTACTTTACAAATTGTTAAACGGGCTCAAACTGCGCCTCTATACCGGTGAGGGCAACCTTTGTAAAAGGTTATTTGAAAGAAGCGCTTCCGGGGCATTCACCGAAGCCTTCCTCCGGGAATTTCCAAAACTGGATTTCAATGATTGTAAAACAGCTGATGATACCGGGGTTTTTACACAGGCGAACATCAGTTATATACCTCCCTGCCTTAGGGAATCAGGGCCCATCATTGAACGGGCAAAAAGATCCGGGCTACCGGAACTGATACAGACAGCCGATATCAAAGGCATCATTCACAGTCATAGTAACTGGAGCGATGGCAGTAATACGATCGAGGAAATGGCCGCGGCGGCTAAAGCCAGGGGGCTGGAATACCTGGTGATCAGCGACCACAGCAAGAGCGCTTTTTATGCCCAGGGATTAAGTGAGGAAAAAATTGCGGCACAACACCAATATATAGATAGCCTCAACGGCTCCCTGAAAGGGTTCAGGATATTTAAAAGCATTGAGGCCGATATTCTTTACGATGGTAACCTGGATTACAGTAATAGCATACTCTCCACTTTCGACCTGGTGATCGCTTCGGTACACAGCAACCTTAAAATGACAGAGGATAAAGCCATGCAACGCCTGCTAACGGCGATCGAAAATCCTTATACTACTATACTGGGACATATGACAGGCCGGCTCTTACTGAGCCGAAAAGGATACCCCGTTGATCACAAAAAGATCATCGATGCCTGCGCCGCCAACAAAGTGGTGATAGAGCTGAATGCACATCCGAGCAGGCTGGATATCGACTGGCGCTATATCGATTATGCCCTGGAGAAAAACGTGATGATATCCATCGATCCCGATGCGCATACGATCGAAGGATTAGACGATACCCGTTATGGCGTTCTGGCCGCGCAAAAGGCCATGGTCACCCCGGAGCAGAACTTAAGCAGCATGGACCTGGCCGCGTTTGAAACCTTTTTGCAAAACAGGAAAATCTTGAAAGGAATAAAATGATACCCTGCAGTGCAAAAAAATCGATGGTTAAATGGTTAAATTGCTACATTGCCAGGAGTATCCTGATCCGATGTATCTAATCAACCTTAGCATCGGCTGACGATCAATTTAACAACAGGCAATTAAACAATTTTTTATTACCATATCTTACAATGCTTGAACTCAACTTCTCCCCATTTCCTGAAATAATGACCAGCAGGCTCTTGTTGCGACGCATGGTACTGAAGGATGCCCCTGAGATCCTCCTGCTTCGTTCAGATGAAACCGTTATGCGGTACATCGACAGGGAAAGGGCCAAAACAACGGAAGATGCCGAAGCATTCGTACAACTGATCAATGAATCGCTTGAAACGGGCAACGGTATAACCTGGGCCATGGCTTTATGTGATCAGCCCCAAACCCTTATCGGTACCATTGGTTTCTGGCGTATCATTAAACAACATTACCGCGCCGAAGTGGGATATATGCTGAACCCGGTATACTGGAACAAGGGGATCATGAAAGAGGCTTTGCAAACTGTTATCGACTATGGGTTCGGACCAATGCGGCTACATAGCATTGAAGCACATATCAACCCGGGCAATATCGCTTCCGCCATCTTACTGGAAAGAACTGGCTTCACCCGGGAAGCCTATTTTAAAGAAGATTATTTTTTCAGGGGTGAATTCATCGACACGGCCATTTATTCCATGCTGTCAAAATAACAAGGCCCCTTTCTCTATGCAGAACAGGGACCTTGCTTATCGGGTGGAAAACACGATTACATTTTCGGTAAAACCACATGGTCGATCACATGAATTACGCCATTGCTTTGGTTAACATCCTTGATGGTGACATAAGCAACGCCGCCGTTTTCATCTTTAAGGGCGATCTTTTTTCCCTTCATCATCACCCATAATTTACCGCCTGCAACCGTCTTTAATTCTGCTGTGCCATTGCCTGCTTTGATGAGCCTGGCAATTTCTGCAGATCCCAACCGGCCTGCTACAACATGATAAGTCAATACGGTGGTAAGTGAAGCTTTATTTTCGGGCTTCAACAAATGCTCAACAGTGCCTGCGGGTAATAGTCCGAATGCGGCATTGGTGGGAGCAAAAACCGTGAAAGGCCCCTTGCCCTGCAGCGTTTCCACCAAATCTGCAGCCTTAACAGCTGCTACCAGTGTAGTATGGTCTTTGCTGTTTACGGCATTTTCAATGATGTTTTTCGTTGGGTACATGGCCGCACCACCCACCATCACTGTTTTGTCCATGGAGTTATCCATCTTGGAATCCATTTGTGCAAAAGAAGCATTTACCAGAAAAGCGGCAACTGCCAGAAGAAATAATTTTTTAACCTGTTTCATGATTTTTATTATTTTTTAATGAATGATTTCAGGTAGATCTACGGCAGATGGAAAACTTCGGATTTATTTTTTTTAAAAAATATTTTATTGTTTAAGCATTTAGCGTGCGCTGCTAAAAAAGAAAAAACAATTGATCAGGAAGAACGATCAGCAAAGGGATCCAGGGAAGGTGTGTACGGGGGATCAGATCTTACCCATTACATACACTTTGGTAGGAGTAGTGCTTTCGGGTCCGGCCTTTTCCAGTGAAACTGCAAAGGCCTGTGCTTTCCCGAAACTTTTCATTTTTTGTACATGAACAGTTTTTCCATCTTTCAGCGTGGTGATCATACCGCCGCTCACAGGCTTGCCATCAATGATTGCCCAGAACTGGTATTGCATGCCATTGGGAGCCTGTGGCAGGTTGGAAGGATCGATATATACATCGCCGGTATTTTTCATCCAGTATATCCTGGCGGCGGCATCCGGCACATCAGGCATGGGATCAAGGGATACTGGCAACGCATACTTATCCGTCATCACACCCATATCATCGTGCATGGCTTTTGCCAGCGTTTTTTGTTCCTGCAGTTCTTTTTGGGTAGCCTGCAGCTGGTCACTGGCATCGTTGTATTTATTATAATAGGAATAATTGAACAGTATGCTGCCAACCAATAAAATGATACTGGCCGCCGCCGCATATTTCCATGTTGGTGAAATAGAATAGACTTTCACCCGAATCGTTTCCGCTTTAACTGAGGGGGATGGATCAGGGGCCTGGATCTTTTTAAAGAGTGCACCTTTTACGGCAGATCCGGGCTGGATTGCATTCGTCCGTGCATAGCTTTCCATGGCCGCCTCAATGGCAGCAAGTTCTGCCGCTACTTCGGGATACTGTTTCACCCATGCTTCCACGTTATGGCATTCCTCCGGCGATGCGGCGCCTGTTGCATAGAGCTCCAGTATTCCTGACGATATGATATCGAATGGTTCCAATCTATTGATGATCTTTTAGTATTTTTCTTAATTCCAAAATGGCCGTCCGCATCCTTGTTTTTACGGTGCCCAGTGGTATGGCCAACTGTTCAGCGATCTCCTCCTGCGTATAGCCGTTAAAATAAGCCAGGTCAATGATGCTTCTTTGCTCAGGCTTCAGGTTATCCAGTTGTTTTCGCAACCCGATGGTGTCAAAACGCTCAGCTACCCTGCTATCCTGCGCTATATTACTTACGGAATTTTCATCCCTTGAGATTTTAGCCTGCTTTTTATAGCCCTTGCTCCGTAATGTGTCGATGGTAAGGTTCCGGGTAAGGTTCAGCATCCAGGTAAACAGCCGGCCCTTGGTATTATCATAACTCGGAAAATTATTCCATATCCTGATAAAGGCCTCCTGTAAAATATCCTCCGCCAGTTCCCGTTCTTCCACCATCCGGTAGATGATACCGTTAAGCGCCGCGGCATAATTGTCATAAAGGTAAGAAAATGCCTGCTGGTCCTTACTTTGCAGCAGGGCCACCAACTCTTCTTCACCATATTTTTTTATCTCTGACAATTAAATACTCGATTAAATACCCATCGAAAGTAATTGATTTTTTTAAAATACATTATCTTGAAACGCAATATTGTGTAAAATGATCATTCGAACCATTGAGCCTGCTGATAATAAAGCCCTGGCCCATATCATCCGGTCTACTCTGGAAGAGTTCAGGGCCAACAAGGCGGGTACCGTATATTTTGATGATACCACGGATCATTTGTCAGAAGTATTCACTGCACCCAAAAGCATTTATTACGTAGTGGAAGAAGAAGACCGGGTCATTGGAGGTGGTGGTGTATACCCAACCGCCAATCTGCCTGAAGCCACCTGCGAACTGGTAAAGCTTTACCTGTCACCCACGGCAAGGGGTAAGGGCATTGGTAAGATCTTGCTGGAAAAATGTTTGACTGCAGCCAGGCAACTTGGCTATAAAAAAATTTACCTGGAAACCATGCCTGAACTGACGGTCGCCATACCCCTCTACGAAAAAAACGGGTTTACTTATTTAACGGCGCCGCAGGGAAACAGCGGGCACTGCGGGTGTGATATCTGGATGATCAAAGAGATCGGGGAATGATTCATATAACAGCCACTTCATACACGGCGCTGAACAAGTACAACTTCCCTGTTTTTACTTCAATGCACTTAAAACGTTTCCGCACTTTTTCGCCTTTTTTGAAAACGCGCCCGCCCTTGATGCTGAACAAACTGCCTTCGGCGAGTTGTTCAACCAGGTGAACGCCCTCCTTTTTTACATCATAACTATGCAGTACCCGCAGCAATTTTTCATCGCCGCAACTGCTGGCAGAAGGGTTTTGCAAAGTACGCAACAAGGCTTTTTCAACGGGTTCGGGAAATATTTTTTTAAGCAGGAATTTCGCCAGGATCTTGCTGAATTCGTTTTTCCATTCGGAGCCATGAGCCATTACCCGGTGGCCATATTTTTCATAGGTGAACAGGTGGGCGAGTTCGTGCAGCAGGGTGATCAGGAAAGCGTATTTATTAAGGTTTCCGTTAACACTGATGCGGTGGGTCTTTTCCGCATGGGCATGGCGGTAATCGCCCAGTATGCTTTGTCGTTTACGGCTAATAGTGAGATGCACCTTGTGCTGCTGAAGATACTGCAGCACTTCATCAAAACTTCCTTCCGGCAAATAGGATTGCAATTGTAAAAGCGGGGCTTCGGCTTTAGGCATTTTTTCGTTTGTTCAGCTTGATCATGATAGCTGCTTCCACGGCAAGGTACACCAGGTAAAGGAACATGGAGATAAACACCGCCGGCTTATTGAACCAGGAACCGCTCAGTAAAACATAGGCGACAACCGCACCGGCAACAACCCCCATCTTTATCATCATACCCGCCATCACGCTGCGGATAAAAACATTGGGATTGCTGTTGGTCATTGCCCTGCGCTGCATATTGAACACCAGCAGGCTGATGAAGAAGAAGAGGCAATTGGCTGCCAGCAATACATTATAATCTATCACCCATCGGGTAACAAATAATTTCGCTGCAATAAAAATGACAGAAGCCCCTCCGAAAGTGATGACAAGCGGCAACAACAGCTTAAACCTTGGATTCATTTTTTTTATTGATTAACAGCATTCACCCTTTCGGTATTCGCTCTTTCGGAATTCAATTCCACCACATTGGCGCCCATATGGCATTGGCCGTTAAAAGTAACGGTGGGCTCTATCTGCAATTTGCCCGCGAAGATATCTCCGTGCAGGATGGCCTTGCCGCGTAAATGCAAAAGCTCCTTCACTTTTATTTTACCCACAACCTTGCCCAGTACATCGGCCTGCTGCCCTTCAATATCGCCTTCCACAACACCTTCGGGGCCGATGAGGATCTTTACTTTCGCTTTCAGGTTGCCTTTCAGTATTCCGTCAATGCGTATATCGCCATTGCTTTCCACATCACCTGTGATCGTGGTTCCTGCGCCAATGATCGTATTGGCGCCAACGCTTGCTTCATCAAATGAAGTTTTTGATTTCGAATTGAACATATGGTCTGTTTTGGTTAAAAGATATTCATTCTTCCGTATTCTCCAGTTTCGGTAAGATCAGTTTATTGGTGTCCAGTATGGCGACATTGCCCTGTAACACTTTTTGCAGGTCGTCGTAATACTGCTGTTTGTACTTTAAGGCGTTTTCCATCGAGTCTGTCCGGATCTTCAGCATCTTAAACTCCCTGATCTGCCTGGCATTACCATATCCTACACCGGGCAGGTAATATTTAAGCGGTGTAAAAACGATCAGGGCTATGGTAAGTCCAACCAACACCACAAACAAGGTACTCAGCGCCACGTAAACACTCAGGCGGCTCAGTTTAAACTTCACCACTTCCTCGTAAGTATCCTCATTCATCACTACCAACCGGTAACGGTTACGCAAACGTTTTAATGTACTGTTGGCATCTAATTTCGCCATAAATTTTTGTTGGGGGATAAAAATAAGAAATGCCGGTGAAAAAGCAACCTAAATCATTTAAATGTCTCCATTTATTAAGCGTTTACGGTTTCCTTAAGCCCAAAAACATTTACCAGCCTTAAAAAAACATTAAAGTACGTTAAATGAGGGCCATTATCTGTAATATTTACCAAAAATAACCGATATTTAGCCCTACGATTTAACCTTTTGATTCATGCTGAAGAGAACCATCACCGGTACCACATTTTTTATCACTATTTTTTTATTCACTGGCGCAGCATTTGCACAGCCTACCTGGACACTTGACCCTTTTGGCAAGGAAAAAAAACCCCAGCAGTTCGAGAACAGGACCCTCGGCTCGGAAAGGACGGCCGACAAGAAGTTCACCCTTCAGCGCCATTTTATACAAAATACGGTAACTCATTACAATTATTACTTCAATGCCAACAATAAAGTAAATACGGTTGTTGAAATGGGGAAGATCTCGCACAGGGATGATTATTCAAAACTCCTCTCTTTTTATCCCTATACACTTGATTATACCGCTACCCAGAAAACAGAACTGGATTCCGTTATCTATACCTGTACTGCCGGTATCCTGATCCACGACCTCCGCAATGACTGGATAGATAATATGTACCTGCTCATCGGCAAAGCCTATTTCTTCCGAAAGGAATTTGACTCGGCCGCCATGACATTCCAGTTCATCAACTATAACCTTTTCCCGCGAAAAAAGAATGAAGATGATGAGCGGGTAGTCGGCACCAATTCTTCGGCCAGTGGCAGCAATATTTCCATTGCCAACAAAGAAAAAAGGAATTTTGTACAACGCATTGTTTCCTTACCTCCAAGCCGCAACGATGCACTTATCTGGCTGGCCCGAACACTTATTGAACAGGATGAATACGGAGAATCAGGAGGCCTGATCAATACTTTACAGAACGACCCCAACCTGCCAAAACGTTTGCGCAATGATCTGGATGAAGTTAATGCCTACTGGTTTTATAGACAGGGTATTTATGACAGCGCGGCCAACCGGCTCGAAAGGGCTTTAAGCAATGCCGATACCAAACAGGACCTTTCCAGGTGGGAGTTCTTACTGGGACAGCTATTCGAAATGAACAAGCGCTACGACAAAGCCGGTCCCTACTATATCAAATCGGCCAGGCATACCGTTGACCCGCTGATGGACATCTACGCCAGGCTCAATGAAGCAAAAATGATGCGGGGAACGGGTAATCCGAAAGAGCTTGATAAAAGTATCGACAACCTGCTGAAGATGGCCAGGAAAGATAAGTTTGAGGCCTACCGTGAGATTATTTATTACTCCGCTGCCCAGCTTACCTTACAAAAACCTGATACGAATGCGGCAATCACCTATTTCAGGAAGAGTTTGAAATACAATGAAAACAATATCTCTTATAAGAACAAGGCCTTCCTGCAATTGGCAGATATTGCATTCATTCGCAAACAATACCGCGTAGCCGCAGCTTTATACGACAGCCTGCAAGCCGGTGATACCAGCCTGTTAGCAAACCGCATGGCCCAGATAGAAAGCAGGAAAAGCGCACTCTCAAAGATCGTTGCAGCCATCACCAATATCGAAAGGGAAGACAGTTTACAGCATATCGCCGCATTATCGCCAACGGAGCGGGATGACTATATTAAAAAACTGCTTAAGCGACTCCGTAAAGAGCAGGGACTGAAAGAAGATAACAGCAATAATGGCGGAGACATCATCTCATTCAACAACAGTCAGCAACCCACCGACCTCTTCCAGGACAACAGCAAGGGGGAATGGTATTTCAGCAACAGTTCCCTGAAAGCGAGGGGCTTTAATGAATTCAAAAGCAAATGGGGCAACCGGGCCAACGTGGATAACTGGCGCAGGAAAGCCGCCATAGAGATCAGCAACAATAATGGGGCGAACAACAATAACCTAACCGGTGATCAGAAAGGAAAGAACAAGACCAATACAAAAGACAAGAATGCGAAGAACGAGCAAACGGAAGACCTCAGTTATGAGGGACTGATGAAGAACATTCCCCTCACTCCTGAAAAATTAGCGTCAAGCAATGAGATCATCGCCACCAATATGCTTGATCTTGGGGCTGTTTACCAAAATGATCTCGATGAGTTTGAACTGGCGGCAGGTACTTATGAACCCTACCTGGTACGCTTCCCCAAACGTTTACAGGATGGTGAAGTATACCTTGCACTTTACTATTGTTACACTAAATTGGGCAATAAGGCAAAGGCGGATTATTATAAAAACCTCCTTGACAAAGGCTTCGCCAATTCAAGATCGGCCCGCCTGCTGAACAACCCTGTTTCATTGAATCCCAAAGCAAAGAATCCCGAAGCCACGAAATTGTATGAATCGATCTATGACCTTTTCATTGAAGGAAATTTTGAAAAAGCATTGGCGGAAAAGAAAAAAGCCGACGGTATCTATGGTGAAAACTACTGGACTCCTCAACTGCTTTACATTGAAGCATTATACCATGTCCGGCAACATAACGACAGCCTCGCCATTTCCGGGCTGCAAGCCATCATCAACACCTATCCTTCTTCCCCGCTGAAAGAAAAGGCCGCCACCATGATCGATGTGTTGAGGAGAAGGGCCGAAATTGAGACCTATCTTACCAACCTGCAGGTGACACGCGATACCGGTGCAAATAAAATAATTATTCCCGATGAAAAACCGGCGGTCAAAAAGAACGTTAACAATATCAATCCGCCTGTCGACAGTACTAAAAAAGTGATCGTGCCACCACTGGTCAGCGGGCCGTTTAAAATGGCGCTTGATGCACCCCATTCAGTGCTGATGATACTGGAAAAAGTGGACGGGGTATATGTGAATGAAGCGAGGAACGCGTTCAATCGCTACAATCGCGAAAACTATTTTGGCCAACCAATACAGATCACAAAGGATGTACTGGATGCCGATCGCAGCCTGCTGGTGATCGCTTCATTCGCAGACGCTGCCACCGCCCTTCAGTATTATACGAAGATCAGGAAGAATGCTGCCGCTGAGGTTTCATGGCTTCCTGCGAATAAATATTCATTCCTCATTATCACGGATGATAACCTGCAGTTGCTGAAGGCGAATAAAAATATGTCTGACTATAAAAAGCTGTTAAATACGCAATTCCCCGGGAAGTTTTAACAGGTAGCTTTTCCCCGGGCAAAGATCGATCTGTAGCTTTGCCGTGCTGAACAATGGGCGGTAATACAGATCTGCTGACTGCGATCATCCTAATCATCATCTTCAATCAATATATGAAGCGTTCAATAAAAATTTTATGGCGGGTATTCCTGGGAGGGTTCATATCCGTATTGCTATTGTTACTATGCGCCAATTTCGGTTTATTCGGCAAGATGCCTTCTGTCGAAGAACTGCAGAATCCTGAAGCCGACCTTGCCAGCGAGATCTACAGCAGTGACGGTGTACTGATGGGTAAATATTATGCGGAGAACAGGAGCGAGGTCAAGTACAATGAGATCTCACCCAATATCATTCATGCATTGATCGCAACAGAAGACGAACGTTTTTATGACCATTCCGGAATTGACGCCCAGGCGCTTGCCCGTGCGATATTCACGCTGGGAACACAGGGTGGCGGCAGTACCCTCACACAACAACTGGCCAAGATGATACTGGGACAGGGCCGGGGCAATATCTTTAAACGCGGAATGGATAAACTGAAAGAGTGGATCGTTGCGGTAAAGCTCGAAAGGAATTTTACCAAGGAAGAGATCATCAACCTTTACCTCAACAGGGCGCCATGGGGCAATGTATATGGCATACGCAACGCTTCACGTACCTATTTCCAGAAAGAACCCAAAGAACTTAATATTGAAGAAGCGGCTGTGCTGATCGGTATGCTGAAAGGATTCATTTATAACCCTATCGGTCACCCGAAAGCTGCGCTCGACAGGCGGAATACCGTCATCAACCAGATGGTAGTTTGCAAAGAACATTATCTGACAGAAACGGAAGCCGAAAAGTATAAAGCGAAGCCCCTGATCACCAATTATAAAAAGATCGATGAGAACGTGGGTATCGCCCCTTATTTCCGCACCGTACTCGCCGAAAAGTTAAAGGAATGGTGCAACACGCATAAAAATCCGAAGACAGGTGAGAATTATAACCTGTACAGGGACGGGCTGAAAGTATACACCACCATCAATTCCAGGATGCAGCAATACGCCGAAGAAGCGGTGGTACAGCATATGCCGGTGATACAAAAGAAACTGGACTGGATCATGAAGAACAATGGCGCCAGGATATGGAAAGGCCATGAAACTGTCATTGAAGCAGCCTTCAAATACACAGAACGCTGGAAGAACATGAAAGACGATGAGATCCCTGAAGAAGAGATCAGGAAGTCGTTCTATGTTCCGGTAAAAATGAAAGTGTTCGCCTGGAATGCCAAGCGGGAGTTGGATACCGTGATGACGCCCTATGATTCCATCAAATATCATAAGCAGATATTACAAACCTCCTTCGCTTCCATGGACCCCAGGACCGGCGAAGTGAAATGCTGGGTGGGGGGCATCGATTTTAAATGGTTCAAGTTCGATCACGTTACCGCACAGCGGCAGGTCGGATCTTCCTTTAAACCCTTCGTGTACACCCTGGCGGTAGAAGAAGCGGGTTATACACCCGAAACGGTGATCCCGGGCGGTTCATTGACTTTGGGCGGTAAGACCATTACCGGTGGCGCCGGCACGGTGGCCTATTGCATCGCCCATTCAAAGAATATCGCCGCCTGGCGTTTGATCGGACAGATAGGCGTAAAACGCACCATTGAGTTTGCCCAAACCTGTGGCATCAAAACCAAACTGCCACCCTATTACTCCATCGCATTGGGCGCCGCGGAAATTCCCATGCTGGAAATGTTGCAGGGGTATACCATGTTCCCCAATAAGGGATTGAACATCGAACCGATCATCATGACGAGGATCGAAGACAAAAGCGGGAACCTGTTGCAGGAATTCAGCTCCACACCCAAACAGGTGATTAGCGAAAACGACGCCTACACAATGGTGAAACTGATGCAGGGTGTGATACAGTTTGGCACGGCAAGGATATTGAACAATTATAATATCCCTGTACAAAAAGCCGGAAAGACGGGTACCACCAATAACAATGCCGACGGATGGTTCATTGGCTATACCCCCGAACTGCTGGCCGGTACCTGGGTGGGTTGCGACGATCCCTTTATCAGGATCTATGCCAACAATGCGGGTGGCGCGGAGATGTCGGCGCCCAAATGGGGTATTTTCATGAATAAGGTTTACGCCGATAAGAAATTGCAATATGGAAAGATCAAAGAATTCGAAAAGCCGGTCGATATGACCAATGATCCCATCTATGCCGACCAGAATATGGCAAGATATTTCCAGGAGGGAGACAGTACAACCCTCGATGAAGGCAATGGTGATGCCGGTGACTTCATCAATGTACCAATGGATGAAAAAGAGTTAATAGTGCCGGGAAATATCAGCATTGAAAGCGAGATCCCTAAAAATCCGGGCGATACCAACAGTACCACTAAAAAGCAGCCCGATAAAAAAGACAATAAACCGCCCAGCCCCGTCATTAAACCGGCTGATGATAAAAACAAAAAACCAACCAGGCCGGCGGTGAAACCCAAACCGGGAAATGATTATTAGGAAAAGCGATAGCTAACTGTAAGTACCCCTTTAAATTTTCTATGATCAGCAGAATGCTCGGTAGGATTGCTTACTTCTTTGTAATATCTGCGATATAATAACTATATAACAGATAGTGTTCTGTTACCTGGCAGTTTCTGAGCTTCTCCGAAATTATGA
>JAYWAZ010000187.1:0-13259 GCA_043781975.1 Bacteroidota bacterium | reverse complement strand
AGCGCTGCAGGTATGGGTCAGAAGCGATCATAAACGTCGTGATGGGTATCTTTAATTTTTTACATTGTGTTGCCAGGCTCATACAGCGATTCAGTATTTTTCTGTCTACGCCCCAACTGTTCTTATAATACCGTTTACCCACTTTCAAGCAGGTGGGTTTGCCATCGGTGATCATGAAGATCTGCTTGTTGGTGTTGCGGCGTTTTCTTAAAATATCCATGGCCAGTTCCAGTCCGGCTACCGTATTGGTATGATAGGGACCCACCTGCAGGTAGGGGAGGTCTTTGATCTCGATCGTCCAGGCGTCGTTGCCGAATACAACAATATCCAATGTGTCTTTGGGATATTTTGTCTGGATAAGTTCGCTCAAAGCCATGGCCACTTTTTTCGCCGGGGTGATCCTGTCTTCGCCGTATAGGATCATGCTATGCGAAATATCGATCATCAACACCGTGGAGGTTTGAGATTTGAAATCGGTTTCCCTGATCTCCAGGTCATCTTCCTGCATTTTAAAACTTTCAATGCCATGGTTGATCTGTGCGTTGCGGATGGAATTGGTGAAATCGATCTGCTCCATCGTATCGCCGAACTGGAAGGGCCTGGTCTCGGGGTTGATCTCATCGCCGCCACCGGGCCTGAATGTATTGTGATTACCCTGCTTCGTTTTCTTCAGCTTGCCAAAGATATCTTCCAGGCTTTTTTTACGGATACCCTGTTCGGTCATTGAAGTGATCTTTATTTCGCCGGTCCCTTTTTGCTCATCGATATATCCCTTGTCTTTCAGGTCTTCTATGAAATCGCCGATGCCGTAATCATCATTGGTCAACTGGTATTCCTTGTCCAGTTCATTCAGCCATTGCATGGCCTCATTGAAGTCGCCGCTGGTATAGGTAAGCAATTGTAAAAAAAGGTCAAGCAGGGTTTCAAAGAGGGATTTACCCTCCTGGCCCGGATCGTATTTGGAAAAATGGAAAAAGTTCATTGGAGAATGGTCATTGGTCAATAGTCATTAAGCGCCTGATGGTTCAGAACCGTCATGACGCTTCACTAAATTACGAAACATTTAAGAGGTTCGATTGGTTCGGTTATTAAATAAAAAATCTCCCGGGATTTGCCGGGAGATTTTAATAGAATAGCTCGTATTTCTTATTTCTTCTTTTGCGAATCGGCGTTTTTAAGCGGAATAAGGGGTTGATTGTTGATGGGGAGATTATTCTCGGGTATGGCCGACTGTTTTTTGGCCTGCTCCTCAAAGAACTGTAGCTGCATCAACATGCTTTCTGCCTCATTTTTATCCCCCCCCTTCTTTCCCCGCTGGTCGGTGTAATCAAAAACGGATTCCCTTTCTTCATCAAGCGAAGCGTAATAACTTAACTGCTGTTCCAGGTCTTTCTTTAAACTTTTGGAGATCTTCGCAGCAAGGGTGGTATCGCCGGCCAAATAACATGCCTGCAGCATGATCTTGGAAATATAATTGTGCTGTTGACCACGTGATACCATGCCATAAGGGAAATTCTCTTGGAGCATCATCTTATCGCATTTCTCCAGCAGTTTTATTGCCTCCGGTTTTTTATCATTCTGTGCAAGGTTAAATGCCGCCATGGCATAGGCCTGCCGGATGGAATTAAGGTGACGACGGTTCTCCTCGTCAAAATATACACCGGCCTTATCGGCATTTCCGGAAACGAACTTGGTCATCATTTTATCAGCGACCCATTCCCTGTTCACTTCACCGTTCTTTACCGGAACCAGGCGGTAGGTCAATCCATCCTGGCGAATATATTCCTGGAAGCCCAGTCCACCACCATCCTGTGATGTAAAGTAAATGGGGCGTTTCCATTTATTGGCCGCGATGATATTCAGTATCGCGGCGTCATTTTTATAGAGGTATTCTTTTGGTATGTCAAATTGAATTGATGATACCACGCTGTCACTCGCATTTACCGTTCCATTTTGTCGCACCAGGTTGATGTCTACCGGTACCGAAACTTTTTTAGAAGGAAAAATGTTCATGACGTCGCCTTCATTGATAACGGTGCCTTTTGCAGGGTCATCACTGCCGGCATAATCCTTCATCATGGTATAGAGGTCCATGTATTGGGTCTTGTCTACACTTGTATTTGGATTATACCTGATAAAGTCTCTGGTAGAACCTTCAATTTGATCCGCTGTCCATAGCGGATCAATAGGGTCACTCAGGTTTACCTTATACCGCAGCTGGTTGATGTACCAGTCGGTTCCCAGCAAGCTGGAATTGATCACACGTACATCCCTTCTTATGCCTTCCACCTCCTGCGCATACCAGAGCGGGTAAGTATCATTATCCCCGAAGGATATCACAATGGCATTGGGTGCACAGCTTTCCAGGTAATCAATGGCGAGGTCTCTTGCCAGTGTTTTATTACTGCGGTCGTGGTCATCCCATTCCTGGCTGGCCATCAATACGGGTACGGCCAGCATACAGATCGCTGCAGTGGCGATGTTCGCGGCCATCTTATTATTTTTCAGTAACCTTCCGAAAAGGTCTTTTACATACAGCACACCGATACCGATCCAGAATGCAAAGGCATAGAAGGAGCCCACATAGGCATAATCCCGTTCCCTGGGCTGGTTACCCGCCTGGTTCAGATAAAACACCACCGCAAAACCGGTAAAGAAAAAGAGCAGGCCCACGACCAATGCATCGCGTTTATCCTTCATGATATGATAGATCAGTCCCAGTAATCCCAGGATCAGGGGCAGCGCAAAAAGTTTATTATTCGCTTTATTATTTTTCAGACTGTCGGGTAAATTATCCTGGTTGCCCAACCTGATATTATCCAGGAAAGGTATGCCCGTCTTCCAGTTACCGTCTCTTACATTGGCCATCGACACGCCCTGTATATCATCCTGCTTGCCGGCGAAATTCCACATGAAATAACGCAGGTACATCCATCCAACCTGGTAGCTTATGGCGAATTTTATATTTTCGGCCATTGTGGGAGCCCTTTCCCATCGGCCCTGATCGTCCCTGCCGATACCCATCCAGCTAGCGTAATAATCGGCATGTCCCTGGTCATTGCTTTGGTCCCACATACGGGGAAAAATGTGCATGTCCTCGGAGGCAAACACGTATTCGACCTGCCTTCCATTCTTTACATATTTGTTCTTGCTTTTGATATAGGTTTCCGTAATCTTGGTATCGGTTGGCTGGGCGGTAAAGTCCTGACCATACAGGATGGGCCAGTCGCCGTACTGCTCACGGCTTAAATAGCCCACCAGGTTAACCGGGTTATCTACATTGAACATATCCACCGAGGGGTCGGCATTGGAGCGCACCATGGTAGTAAAATAAGTTGAATAACCGAGAAGCATAAACGTAAATGACCAGAGGCCCAGTTTCAGAAAATTCCAGTTCCTTCTTTTGGCCACCCGCAAACCGAAATAAACCAGTATGGCGATGAGTACAAAAAAGAAGGCGAAGCCCGAGAAGAAGGGCATGTCCATGCTATTGACAAAAAAGATATCAAAATTTCCGGCCGCCTTGATGGTCCATACGATGACGGCTTTTTGAACAATGCCTGTAATGGCGCAGCCCATCACGAATGCCCAGAAAGTACCCCATTTGGTCACTTTATAGCGTTTGTAATAATACATCATTACGATCGCCGGGATGGTCAGTAAATTCAATAAGTGAACGCCAATAGACAAGCCCATCAGGTAAAATATCAGGATGATCCAGCGGTCAGCCTTTGTAAAATGACCGGTGATCCCCATTTCTTCTTCTGCGTCAACACTTTGTTCCCATTTTACGATGCACCAAAAAACAATGGCGGTAAAAAAGGAGGACATGGCATATACTTCGCCTTCCACCGCGCTGTACCAGAATGAATCTGAAAAACAATAGGCCAAAGCGCCCACCACGCCAGCTGCCATTATGCCAAAGATCTTATCATTATTGAGCGGGGTGCCGTCCTTCTGAACAATCTTACGGGCAAAATGGGTAATGCTCCAGAACAGGAACAGGATGGTAAAACCACTGGCAAGCGCACTCATCAGGTTAATACCGGTTGCAGCATGGTGCGCATCAAAGGGCGCCATGAACAAGCGCCCGATCAACACAAAGAGCGGTGCTCCGGGCGGATGCGGGATCTGTAATTTATAAGCGCTGGAAGCAAATTCACCACAATCCCAGAAGCTTCCGGTGGCTTCCATCGTCATGATATACACGCTGCATGCGATGATGCAAACCACCCAGCCGGTAATGTTGTTGATACGTTTAAAGCTCATATAGTTATTGGTTATAGGTTGGCAAATATAAATTAGTTTGGGGTTTGTAACGGGGAGTTCATCCTTTTTTATGATTTTTTTTTACCTCACCTCCCTTCCCCCTCTCCTTTGAGGGAGAGGGGGCGGTGCTGTGAACATATCCAAACATTTTATCTTCCAAATCATCATTATTTCTTTCTTCAGCATTACTGCAAAGAGTAAACATTTTTTGCAATCAAAATCTTCGCTTTTGTCTTCTCCATATCTTCCCCCCCGGGGGAGATAGAGGGGGCTGGGATTAGGGCAGGGGTCGTATCTTTATCATCATGAAAAAAGCACTGATCCAGTTACACATCGCCGTTTTTTTGGCTGGGTTTACAGCTATATTGGGCAAATTGATCACGCTCAATGAAGGATTGCTGGTATGGTATCGCTTATTAATTACTGTTGTTACGCTGGGCCTTATTTTATTTTTTAAGAAGGAATTAGTAAGACTTTCATTAAAAGATGCGTTGGTAATATTTGGTGTAGGAGCCATTGTTGCTGTTCACTGGGTTACGTTTTATGGCAGTGTCAAGTACGCCAATGTATCCGTTGCCCTTGTCTGTTTCAGTGCCTCCGGTTTTTTTACCGCCTTTCTTGAGCCGCTTATCCTCAAAAGAAGGATCGCAATAAGCGAAGTACTGCTGGGCCTGATGGCCATCGCAGGGATCTATATCATCTTTGATTTTCACCCGCAATATAAAGTAGGAATCATTTTCGGGATCATCTCGGCCATGGGCAGCGCCTTATTTCCCATTTTCAATAAAAGGCTGCTGGTCCGTTTTTCTCCCAGGATACTAACCCTCTATGAGTTGGGTGGCGGCTTACTGGTATTGACTCTCCTGGTGCCCCTTTATCTTCTACAATTTCCGGCAACCTACTATTTGCCCACCTTCAGCGACTGGTGCTGGTTACTGGTGCTGGCCTGGTTCTGTACCGTGCTGAGTTTCGACCTGCAATTAAATGCTTTAAGGAAGATATCCGTTTTTACCGCCAACCTCACCTATAACCTGGAACCGGTTTACGGGATCATACTGGCTTTCATATTTTTCAGAGAAAACGAATCGTTGAATAAAGCTTTCTATTTGGGGGTAGGGTTGATATTGCTGGCGGTGGTTTTACAAATGATTAGAATAAAAGCTGCAAGCCGCAAGCAACAAGGGAGCAACTTTTAGTGCTGTGCGCTTTCCTATATATCAAGGCTGTTTTGAGTACGTATGTTTCTCCCTTATGGCTTTGGGCTTGCTGCTTTGCCTTCTCAACTATCCTAAAAAATCGATCTCCGTATCCAGCTTGGCAAAAGTCCTGAACATAGCGCTTACGCCGCAATACTTTTCCTGTGAAAGGGAAACGGCTTTCACCATTTTTGGTTTATCCGCTTCCGCAACTTTTATTTTATAGATGATCTTTACATAATTGTAGATCTTCGGATGCTCATTGGTCAATGCGGCATGAACGATGATGCTGAAATCGCTGTAGGCAACCTTCATCTTATTGAGGATAGAAACCACGTCCATACCCGTACAACCGGCCAGGGAAGCCAGCATCAGGCGTTTTGGACTGGCGCCGCTGTTGTTGCCGCCGTCATCGGCCGTGGTGTCCATTACAATTTTATGGCCGCTGATATCCGCCGTAAAGGCCATGCCTTCGTTGAACGTGGTGCTTACAAGATGTGTAGTCATAAGTGTAATTGCGGTCTGACCGTCCCGGTCTGACCAGGTTAAAAGTTATAAAAATTGTGTGGTCAGACGGGGACCGTCTGACCGGTTATAATGGTTTCAAATAAAATATCAGGGTGGCATAGCCGCTGTTCTCAACATGTTCGATGCGGATGGTATGCTTACCGCCCAATGCTACTGTCGCACTATGATAAGTGTCTTCGTCATATTTGTATTTCGAGGCATCCCAGAAATCGATCACGGGTTTGCCATCTACAAATACTTTTACCAGGTCATCGGCGGTAACACCGATCTTGTACATGCCCTTTTCCAGTTCTACGGTTCCAACGGCAACTGTGGCAAATGAATCCGCCGGTAAATGCTTTCCTATTTCTCCCCACCAGGTGTAATCGATCCTGGGGACCTGTGTTGTTTTTACAGGTGTATTATTGAAAACGGTCCTGAACAGTTCATAATTTTTATTGGGGTCGTGAGACGCATCCCACGAGTACCAGTTCACATTCCAGTTGATATCCGGTTGAAAATCCCTGAAGGAGAAAGGGTAGGATTGAATTGCGGGATAACGCCTCCCAAATGCATCGGTGAATGCGCCCCCTGAATATTCCAGGTTGATGCGCACATCGGTACCGGTCTTTTGTGCGGTAATTGCTGCCGGGAATGTTCCTTCCGTTTGGCTGATGGATCTTACATCATTTGAATTTTTTATTTTCCAGTTGCCTCCGGGGCCAAGCACGTCAAAATGGTAAACGCCATTACTGTCGATGCTTTTCAGGAACAGTAGCGGGTAACGGTAATCGTAAGGGCCCCATTCCGTGATGCGGATATGATCCCTTCCCTTCAACGCGGAATCAATTGACCAGGCGGTAGCTTTATTGATGAATTTAGACCGCATGGCCTCTTTTTCTTTCTTACCGGATTCAGGAAAAACGAATCCATTTTCATACCCGCTATCCAGTGAAATGTGCTTCACCGTGGAGTCTGTTTTTAAAAATTGCAACACTCTCGTGGTCCCGTTCTTTTTTCCATTGATATTTTCGGACATGCTGATATTGCAGCAAAGTTTCACGTCCTCAAACCTGTTGTGGTCAATAAGGTAGTTCATGCTGCGGGTATCCCGTTTTTTTGCATAGCCCCAGTCATCCGGCTGTGTTTTCCTCGCCCAGAGCCGGATACCTTCCTTTTCATTTTGAAATTGATTGAACCTGATCTTATTGTCCTGCCCCTGTTCAATAGCGATGGCGATCCTGTTCTTTTCAAAATCATTGTTGTTGATATCGGTATTAAAACTATAGCCTCCCCAGATGCCATGGTCACATTCCCTCATGACATTATACTTGATCGTATTTCTGCTGAACGTGACTTCCACACCATTTGTTGGGGCATAGGAAAAATCATTGGCATAGATCAGGTTATCATTGCATCCTCCCTCGCCGTTGTCCATCGTTGTTTGCCCTGCCCATAAAAAAAATCCATCTCCGCCATGTGTTACACTGTTAAAAGCGAACACATTGTCGTTGCATTGTTCAAATACCAGCAGGCCGGCACTATCCTGGCCGCGGTTATAAAAACCATGGCTGTATCCCCGCACATTAAAATTCAGTTTATTACTCAGCACATGGTTACGGCTGCTCCGGTACATACCGATCCCGATGGCGGAGTTGAATGAAAAGTCATTGGCGTAGATCAGGCCATCATTGCACCGCATCATCATCAGCCCGCATTGCCCGCCGGTGATGGTATTATTATTAATGACCGGCCTGCCGCAGTCCTTTAAATAAATGCCGGCGCCATAGCGTAGCCATTCATCATTCTCATTATGATGATAGCTCATCCAGTCGCTAACATCCTCGTGCAGCCAGTTGCTTTGTAAATGCTGGCGGTAATTATAGCTGAAATTGCAATATTCAATTTTCAGGTTTTTACATCCTGTCGCCATGACCACCACTTTAAAGCCATTTACGATGGCATTTTTCAGGGTGATATTATTCCCCCTTATCAAAATGGCCAGGCCATAAAATTCATTGGGCCATTGTTTATCGCTACTGCCCTGTAGCACGGCTTTATTAAAATCAACGGTAATATTATTGCCCTGTATCAGCAGCACGGGCCTGTTCAGCGAATCGGTACCATTTAAACGGTAAATGCCTGTCTTAACCAGCAGTGAAGCGGAAATGACCATGCCGCTTTTCAGTTCAATGGGGGGAGAACCAGCTACTGTGGAAGGAAGCAGGGTGAGCCATCCGATAACCGGGAAAAGGAGTTTTTTCATGTCGATCACGGTAATAAAGATAGTTTTATTCAACCTTTAATGAAGAATGGGGATAGATTTGGGTGTAAAATCAAAAAATCTTGCCGTTCCCGCAACAATTATTCATTTAAAACCTTACCTTTGCCGTCCAAAAATTAGTACTATGGCTAGAGTTTGTCAGGTTACAGGAAAGAAGCCGATCACCGGTAACAAGGTTTCGCATTCCAATATAAAGACGAAGCGCAGGTTTTTACCCAATCTGCAAACCAAGCGTTATTTCCTGGCTGAGGAAGACAAGTGGGTTACCCTTAAAGTTTCTTCTGAAGCGATAAGAACCATCAATAAAAATGGTTTGTTTGCGGTCGTAAAAAAATTACGTGCTGCCGGTGAAAAGATATAATGGCTTGCCTCATCCCCAAAAGGATTGATGCGCAATTAATATAATTATAAACACAATACAAAATGGCAAAGAAAGGTAACAGGGTACAGGTGATTTTGGAGTGTACCGAACATAAAACCAGTGGTAAACCCGGCACCAGCCGTTATATCACCACAAAAAACAAAAAGAATACGCCGGAACGTTTGGAGTTGAAGAAATTGAACCCCATTTTGAAGAAGGTCACTGTTCATAAAGAAATCAAGTAATTAACCGGTTTGGAAAATTGATGATGTGCCAGGTACTGGTCATTTTCAAATCAATTCATTTTCAGATCATCAAATTAGAATATCATGGCAAAAGCAGCAAAAACAGCTATTAAAACCAAAGACCAGAAGGCGGCGGCAGATGCTAAGAACTGGACCAAAGTGATCCGTACCTTGCGTAGCCCTAAAACAGGCGCTTACACGTTCAAGGAAGCGATCGTTCACAAGGATAAGATCAAAGATTTCCTTGCTAGCTAAGATCTTTAATGCATGCGATATTATGAAAGCTGTTCTGTAAACCGGGATGGCTTTTTTTAGATACTTGATACTGGATTCTGGATACAGTTCAATTATCGAAAACTTTTAGAATATTGAATAGTTGGCCTTTGCATCCTCAGTTGAGGCCAACTATTTCGCAGACTCTGATCCAGTATCCAGTATCCTGCAAAAACTACCAATTACAAATAAAGTTTCCATTTATGGGTCTTTTCGATAAATTTTTTGGAAAAAAGCAACAGCAGGAAAGCCTGGAACAGGGTTTGCAAAAGACCCGTGTGGGATTTTTTTCTAAAATCACCAAGGCCATTGCCGGTAAAAGCACGATCGATGAGGAAGTGCTGGATGATCTCGAAGACGCATTGGTGGGCGCTGATGTAGGCATTGAAACAACCGTGAAGATCATTGAACAGATCGAGCAACGCGTAGCCAGGGATAAATACCTGAATACCTCGGAACTGAATACGATCCTCAGGGAAGAGATCCAAACCATTTTGGTATCAGCACCACAGGATAGCAGTTATGAAGACTATGCATTACCTCCCGGGCATAAGCCCCATATCATCCTGGTGGTGGGTGTGAACGGTGTTGGAAAGACCACCACGATCGGTAAACTGGCGCATAATTTTTCCAAAGTGGGCAAAACAGTTTTATTGGGTGCGGCCGATACTTTCCGTGCGGCCGCCATTGACCAGTTGACGATCTGGAGCGAAAGGGCAGGAGTGCCCATTGTGAAAAAGGAAATGGGCAGCGACCCGGCAGCCGTCGCATTCGATACGGTCAACAGCGGAGTATCAAAAAATGTGGATGTCATCATCATCGATACCGCGGGCCGGCTTCACAACAAGACGCACCTGATGGATGAGCTGTCCAAGATAAAAAGAGTGATCCAGAAAGTTATTCCCGAAGCGCCACATGAAGTATTGTTGGTATTGGACGGAAGTACCGGACAAAACGCACTGGAGCAGGCCAAACATTTTACCGCGGCCACAGATGTGACGGCGATCGCTATCACCAAACTGGATGGAACGGCTAAGGGAGGCGTGGTACTGGCGATCGCCAACCAATTCAGGATCCCTGTAAAATTCATAGGAGTGGGGGAGAAAGCGGAGGACCTGCTGGTATTCAATAAACAACTTTTTGTAGAGAGCCTTTTCAATCCAACCGCGCTTTAACATGCTGGGGTAAAAAATTCTCCAATAAAAAAGCCCCCCGAGAACGGGGGGCCGGTTACCAAAACTAACTGCTTATGAGAAAACTTTTATTGTGTAGTATTTCTTAATACAAATATCCAACCTATTTTATCAATGTGCTGTTAACGGAACTGTAAATGCTGGTTAAAGTGTAGTTAAAATGAAACCTTGTTTGGGTATAAAAAAACCTTCCTGCCCGGCTGGCAGATAGGTTTATATAATGCTATTACAGGCACTTTAATTTCCCCCGATACCCCCACTGGATTGGGTTCTGTTATTCTCATCTTCGATGGCCGATTTGCGCTGGCGGCTGCCCTTAACCTGGGTACTGCCAAAGCGTATGCTGCAACTCAGTTTGAACTGCCTGCTGTCGGGCTTTCCATTAAATGTACTTTTCTGTCCGCTGAAATTAGCATAGCCGCTGAATTTGAGGGTATTGAAAATATCAGATACGGCTGCTTTTACTGTTCCCTTTCCTTTTAAGATCGTCTTAGAGATACCACCGTCAATGTTATAAATGGCTTTACTTTTAAAAGCACCCTGCCAGATGGAAGGTGAATTGAAGAAACCACTCAGCTCAGCCGTATAGCCCTTGCCCAGCTTGAAACTGTTCTGCATAAAAAAGGCATAAGTAAACTGATCCAGGTTCACTTTACGGTCTCCACCGCCAAAATCTGCTTTGTATTTTGAATAGAATGCATTCACGTTTCCAAAGAAACTGTACCACTTGTATTGGAAAGGCCAGCTAATGTTCAGACTTACGATATCCTGTGTGGCAAGATTCTTTTTGGTCAAAAAGCTCTTGGACTTTTCCGTGGTATCGGGCAGTTGTGTGAATATATCAGTAACATGACTGTAGTTAAGCCTGGTATTCAGTTTATACTTATAGGTATTGGTGATACCAAAACTATTGGTGTATTGCGGACGCAATTGGGTATTACCCTTCATGTAAGTGTAATCGTTCAGTTTAAATTCAAATGGATTCAGGTCCTGGTATGCGGGCCGGTCGATACGGCGGCTGTAGGTAAGTCCCCATTGGTTCAGCGGGTTCTTGTTGAAAGTAATGGCCGCACTCGGGAACAGATCCGTATAGTTACGGTTGATAGTAGAATCATAACTATCGTAGTTGCCCGTCGTGGTGTTATACTTTAAACCCGAGGATTTTCCTTTTGAAGTGGTGTTCTCCACCCTTACTCCCGCCTGGATCACAAAGCCTTTCAGGCTAAGGTTGTAATTAATATAACCGGCATTGATATTTTCATCGTAAGTAAAACGGTTACTGCGGTCTTTGTCATACACTTCACTGGCGCCATATACATTGTAACGCCTGAAATCATTATCCGTATTTACAAACCCGATCTTACCTCCAAAACCAAGTCTTCCTTTTTTATAGTTCTGCTCGTAATCTGCTTTAATGGAATAAATGGCAATATCAGTGGGGGAGATCATGTGATACACATTGCTGTACAATTTGATACCGCTGGGATCATAATAGTCATTGGGCTGCAACTGGTCATTGCGGAGATTATAAAATCCATAATCAGCATCTATGTTCAGCTCAGTGCCACCGGATACAGCATATCGATAGTTCAAATTGAAATTGACATTGTTTCTCTTCGTTTTATTATCCCCGGTTGCATATAATACCCGGTTCAGCGTATTCGTTGGCGCGTAAATGATTTTCATCGGGCCTTCTGTCAGTGTAACATTGTCTGCTATATTCCCGTTTATGACGTATCCGAACGTACTTTTTTTGTTAATGAAGAAATCGATGCCCGTTTTAAAATTATGGGAACCCTTATTATGGTTGGTGATAAGGTTGGTTTGATCGAAAGTGCTGTCACCTTGTACTCGGTACAGGCTGATATTAAATTCGTTCAGGCTTTCGCTGTAATTATAATTTCCGAAAGCATTGAACTTCATGTTGCGGTGGTTCAAAGCTATTCCTCCATTGTACTTCGGGTAGACGCCGATATTGTAACCAGCGTTTACAGAACCATTGGTACCTAGTGTAAGGTTCTTTTTCAGCCTGATGTTGATGATACCTGCATTACCTGCTGCTTCATATTTGGCAGAAGGATTGGTGATGATCTCTATTGATTCTACCTGGGTGGATTGTAAAGATTTCAAATAATTAGACAGGTCAGTTCCGGATAAAGGGCTTGGTTTGCCGTCGATATAGATCTTTACACCGGTTTTCCCGGCAAGACTTATATTGTCATCCTTATCGATCATTACCCCGGGTGATTTACGCAGCAGTTCCAGCCCATCGTTTCCGACGGCATTGATCGTACCCTCTACGTTTACAATTGTTTTATCTGCCCTTACCTCGATCATCGGCTTTTTGCTGCTCACCGTAACCCCTTCGAGGCTTTTACTTGCGGCTTGCAGTATGATGGCCGGCACGGCAAGCGTTTCGCTTTCCTTCACCCTGATCAAAGCGGATAATGTCCTTTGCATACCCGTAACACTGGTCCTGATGAAATAATCACCGGATTTCACCTGGGGGAATTCAAACAGGCCTTGTTGATTTGCGACCTCGGTCTTTACCAGGGCAGAGTCTTTGGCCCTGAATAACATCACGGTGGCGGCATTTACCGCCTTCCCGTTGTTGTCTTTGATCTCTCCGGTTATTTTGGAAAGGGTCTGTCCAAAAGTGTTCAATGCAGAAAACAGGGTGATAACTGCAATAAACAGTAGTTTTTGTTTCATGGTTATAATTTATACTTTAAAAATCTTGGCAAATCTATTGAGCCAGGATTGTAATATGCCTGTCATCTTTCATGAACAGTTTTATTCAGGGATGAGTGGTCTGTCTGTTACGGCCAGTGGGTATCTTTCGCCCGATTGCCTGTTGGGAACGTGCTGACGGGTGAATGAAATATCTTTAAACTTTTTGGGTGAGTCACCCTCATGGGGTGACTCACCCAA
>JAYWAZ010000186.1:0-4845 GCA_043781975.1 Bacteroidota bacterium | reverse complement strand
GGCGGAATGTTAAGACCAATACGGGTATTTTAAGTGCCCAATATAATTTTACTTCAAAGATGAACTGGACGGTCAGGATGAGGCATTACTGGTCCTTATTGAGCAATACTAATTTTTATCATTTAAAAACCGACGGTTACTGGAACGAGATCGCTTTCATTCCCGGACAGGATGTTAATTTTAATACCTTCAACCTGGATATGTTTTACACCTGGGATTTTTTACTGGGCAGCAGGTTAACCGTTTCCTGGAAGAATGCCCTGGGCGGAAATGTATCCATCGATCCGTATACCAATCTGACCTACTTTAAAAATTTTGGCAAAGTGCTCGACAATCCCCACAGCAATGAGGTAACGGTAAAGGTGGTTTACTTCCTGGATTATCTTAAGTTGAAAAAGAAAAACTGAATCCTTCCGGCATCTGTCAGCGACGAGTTATTTTACGCCGGTTAGCAACCATGATTTTTTCCAAAGAATAGGTAAGTGGTTTCCGGTAAAACCATAAAACTTGTGGCTATTTGTTTTGAAATGACTGATAAACGGATTAATTTGGCAGAAAAATATTATTATGAATCAAGACAATACTACAGCAGACATGCTGAATAATGATGAGCACATTAAGCCAACAGCGCCAACGGGCTTAAAGGTATTAACTGTTTTAACATTCATTGGAAGCGCACTGGGTTTGATCGGGGCGGTATGGGGCTACGCTACGGCACAAAGGAACTATGAGGGGATCGATAAACTTATGGAACAGCTCAATTCGGATAGCTTACCAGCCTGGGCGAAATCAATGATCGGCGACCCCGCGCATATCGTGGAAACGATCACGAAAAGTTATGAGAACAGGATCCCCATCGCTTTGTTGTCATTGCTCTCCGTCGTACTTTGTTTCATGGGGGCCCTGCAAATGCGCAAATTGAAAAAACAGGGATTTTTAATTTATGTTATCGGCGAATTGATGCCTTTCCTGACCTTGTTTATATTCATCGGGGCTTTCAGCTTTTCGGGTATCGGTTTTTATGTGAGCGCCTGCATCGCCCTTCTTTTTATCCTGTTGTATGCTATGCAACGGAAGCACCTTGTCAACTAAATTTATTTCAACTTATAAAAAAGGCAGACCTGCAGGTCTGCCTTTTTTATAAGTAGTTGTATGGTTTACCAGGCTTTTGAAACCGCACCGTTCACCAGTTTGACGAAATAGAGGTGCTTATTTTCAAAGTAATCGGGCGTTGTATTCTCTTTGTTCAACTGTACCGGCCTGAAATTATAATCGTTGAATACCTTTACCGAGTTATCGTTGATATGCTCCATCACGCCACCCGGGTATTTCCTGAGCAGGCGGGTGAACAGGTAAACGGTTTCAAATCCCTTGAAGGCCATGTCGCTTGGCTTTCCCTTGTATTTTTTAGCATAGGCATTCACCACCATCCTGCTTAAAATATCTGCCTTACTGTTGTAATAGGGTGATGTAAAGTAGATGGGAAAATCCTGCATTCCGTCTTTTTTATGGAATGCGGCGATGCCATCCCAATTGGGCATCCCCAATAACGTAATGGGGTAGGTGCTGTGTAAATTAAAGCAAGCCATGGCCAGGTTGCCCGCGAAGATTTCGTCAAGACTTGCCCCGATGATCACCGTTTGCCGGTTACTGTCCAATTTCGATTTCAGGTACTCTGCCGTAGGATTGGAATCAAAGTTGATGGTTTGTATGTCCAGTAAAGGCTTTCCATCCTGTTCGTTGATCCGTTTAAAAAAAGCAGCAACCGTATCTTCCTGTTTCCCTTTTTGCCGACACAGAAAGATCTTGTCTGTTCCGTGATTCTGGAGGATATAACTGTAAATGGCGTCACAATGCGATCTCAGCGTGGAATTCACGATCACTAAATAAGGGTTACCCTTGATGCCCCCGTCATTGGGATAGGTGGCTGAGATAAACGGGATCTTCTTCTGCATCGCAAAATCTGCCAGTTGCTTGAATTCAGCATCTTTCAGACTTCCGATGATAAGGTCAAGACTGTCAAGTTTTTTATTCTGGATGAGCCAGGGTATGTTCTGAACATAGGCCTTTGAATCATAGATAGAGGCTTCTATATTTTCATTGCCTGCCTGCATGGAATCCAGCGCTACCTGCGCACCTTGTACGAAATCGAGTGCGGGCATGATGAATCTTGGAATGCCTTGTTTATACCTGAAATTGTTGTTGGTGAATACAGAATCCAGGTAAAGGGGAGCGAAGACGCCAACCTTATAGGTCGGAATTTTTTTGAGTGTGTCATTTTGTGCAGTAGCAGAAAAAGTAAAAAAAGCCACTGCAATGGATAGCATTGCGGCAGATAAAAAAATATGTTTACGCTCTTTCATAATTAATAAAATTCAAAACGCTGTTGATCGTGAAAAAACATGAAATAAGAAACACAAAATAAGAAAATAAGAAAATGTGCGAAGTGTTTTTTATAGTTTAACCTTTCTTATTTCTTATTTTGTGTTCCATCCTATTCCCATTCAATGGTTGCCGGGGGTTTACTGCTGATATCATAAACCACCCTGTTAATGCCCTTTACGTTATTGATTATCTCATTGGATATGCCGGCCAGGAACGCATATGGTAAATGCGCCCAGTCTGCCGTCATTCCATCTACAGAAGTTACGGCCCTTAACGCTATTGTAAATTCATAGGTCCTTTCATCGCCCATGACACCCACACTTTTTACAGGTAATAATATTGCACCTGCCTGCCAGGTGGTGGGATACAAATTATTTTTCTTCAACCCATCAATAAAGATGGCATCAGCATCCTGCAATAACCGTACCTTTTCTTCAGTAACTTCTCCCAATATCCTGATGGCCAGACCCGGGCCGGGGAAGGGATGACGAAAGAGCATTTCATGCGGAATACCCAGTTCAAGACCCACCTGTCGTACTTCATCCTTGAATAATGTACGCAGGGGTTCTACCAGGCCTAATTTCATGGTTTCGGGCAGCCCGCCTACATTATGGTGCGATTTAATGGTAACCGAAGGGCCATGAACAGCCGAGGATTCGATCACATCGGGATAAATGGTACCCTGCCCCAAAAGCTCCACTCCTTCGATCTGTTTTGCTTCCTGGTCGAATATCTCAATGAAGCAACTCCCGATGATCTTTCGTTTCTCTTCGGGATCCGTTTTCCCTGCCAGCTTGGTATAAAAATGTTCTTTTGCGTCTATGCCTTTTACGTTCAATCCAAGCTTAGCGTAGGTGACGAGCACTTGTTCAAATTCATTTTTTCGGAGTACGCCGTTATCTACAAAAATGCCGAAAAGGTTTTCCCCAATGGCTTTATGTATGAGTGTGGCCGCTACGGTACTGTCTACACCTCCACTCAATCCCATAATCACTTTTTTACCACCGATCCGGGTCTTGAGTGATTCGACCGTATCGGTAATGAAATGAGCGGGGGTCCAGTCCTGCGAACAATTACAGATATTGACCAGGAAATTTTTCAGGATGGTCTTCCCTTCAGTAGAATGATATACTTCGGGGTGAAACTGCAGGCCATACAATGGAGCGCCATGAGCATCGTTTCTTTTGAATGCAGCCACGGGGATACTTTCGGTGGTGCCCAGTAATGTAAAGCCCTCAGGCATTACCGTTATCGTGTCTGCATGGCTCATCCACACCTGCGATGAAACCGCGATTCCCGCTAAAAGCGGATCCTCTTTCTTTATTTCAAATACAGCCCTGCCGTATTCTCTTTTTTCACTTTTTTCCACCCGGCCGCCGAATTGTTTGGCTGTCAGCTGGGCGCCGTAGCAGATACCCAGTACCGGTAGTTTTTCCGCCAAAAGCGGGATATCCACTTCCGGCGCCTTTTCTTCATTCACCGAAAACGGGGAGCCGCCCAGGATGATGCCTTTTAAACCGGGTTCGAAGTCGATCTTTTTATTGTAGGGGATGATCTCGCAAAAAACATTGGCTTCCCTTACAGCACGGGCTATCAGCTGGGTGTACTGGGAGCCAAAATCAAGAATGAGTATTTTTTCCTTCATAGAGGGGCGAAGATAAAACAGTTTGGGCTAAGAGATCAAAGGAGAAAAAGAGGGGATAAGTTTAACCTGCCCCTCCTTTATCCTCCTTGTCTCTTTTGTGCGCTTAGTTCATGTGTTTTCTCATTTTAATAATCTGCGAAATCATGTAATCATAGAAATCTGCGGTTATCTTTGTGACAAATAAGATAAGCCATGAAAAAATTCTTATTATTTTCCATTGCCATTATTACATTAAGCGCCTGCCAGTTCAAAAGGGGGAGTGGCAATATCATCAGCGAAAAAAGAGCTACCGGCGACTTTAAAGGGATTGCCGTTGGAGGAGATTTTGATGTGCAACTGCTGACAGGGCCCGTTACGGAAGTGTTGGTGGAGGCCGACGATAATATGATGAATTATGTTGAAACCAGGGTAAGCGGCGACATTCTAAAGATCGGGCTCAGGGACCTGCACAATTACGGTGACGCACACCTGAAAGTGTATATAACGGCTCCGGAGATCACCAGTATAAGGGCTTCCGCAGCGGCTGATGTAACAGCGGGGAATGGTTTGAAGAGCGCAGGTAAATTATCATTTAGCAGCTCCAGTTCAGGAAATATCTCGGCCGAAGTGGATGCGCCGGAAATAGAAGTAGAGACCAGCAGCGCCTCAACGGTAAAACTCTGGGGCAGAACCAGGAATTTTCATGCAACCGCTTCCAGCGGAGCTGATGTAAAGGCTTTTGACCTTTTAAGTGAAAATGCCAGTGTCAACGCAAGCAGCGGTGCCAGCGCAAGGGTACACGCCAGTCTGAGTCTGAATGCAAACGCGAGCAGTGG
>JAYWAZ010000185.1:0-4864 GCA_043781975.1 Bacteroidota bacterium | reverse complement strand
AATAACCGGTGCCTGTACAACCAGAACTTAGGGCAATAAAAAAACTTCCAGAGGAATTTGACGTATCAAATAACTATGGAAGTCATTTTCTTTCAACCAACCAAGCTCAATAGTCGGTTTTTTTCAGGATTTGGGGGTCTGCTTTCTCAAGGGGGTTACCTTATTGGGCAGATTGACCTTTAATAATTTAATCCTGGTTTCAGTGTTCTTCAAATTTTACCATCATCGCTTTTTACAGCATAGGTTTTGGATATTGGAATTTTCTGGTTTTGCCATCATCGCTTTTTAGGGCATAGGCAGGATATTGGTTTCATTTCTTTCAGATCTCAGGTTTTTCAGTTGGACAAGATCTTAAAGCGAATATTGGGTTTTCAATTTAAAAGAAGTTGACTGATATTGGATTGTTTGTTGGTTTTTCACAAACATTGGATTCAGTACTTTTTGGCTTTATCTGGATTTTGGATAACGATTGATATTTAATCTCTATCAATCAACTTCTGACACAAAGATGCGACAGTTATTCTTTCCGCACCAGCGCATTAATGCCCTTTTTTACAGCTACTATAATTACTGTCCGCATCGTATATACGCTGGTTTCTCTTTCGGAGACTTACGAAAAAAAGTATCGTAAAACTACGTGTATCAGAGGCCGGTATACCCGAAAATACAATACTGCATCATTGAAATGCAGCACTATATTCGTTCCTGGCCGATAGCGGACCAGCGATGGGTTATTTAGCAAGGCCCTGGATGATGTCGTATTTGGTTACAATATGGAAGGCGCCGCTTTCATCTTTGCTAAGTACGGCACCATTTTCTTTGGTGATAAAAGAACTGAGCCTTTCTACCGGCGTGTCAAAAGCCACTTCGGGGTAAGGTTTTTCAATGACGGCCGAAACCGGTTGTGTTTTGATATCGGGGTTATTCAGTATCTTATTGAACAAGCCGCTTTCAGAAATGGCGCCCAGATTCACGTCCTGGTCGAGCACCGGTATATTTTCGATATCATATCTTTTCATCAGTTCAATGGCTTCCATTACTGTTTGTGAAGGACTTAATGAAATTAATTTTTGCGAGCCTCTTCCGCTGATCAGATCCTTAAAAGTTTTTACATCCAGGAATCCCCTTTCCATCATCCACTGGTCGTTATACACTTTACCCACATAACGGCTGCCATGATCATGGAAAATGCAAACCACCACATCGTCTTTTTTCAGCGTATCCTTTCCGTCGGAGCCCTTGGCCAGTTGAATCAGGCCCTGTAAACAGCTTCCCGCGCTGTATCCGCAAAACATACCTTCTTCCTTCGCGATACGCCTTGCCATAACGGCCCCATCCTTATCCGTTACTTTTGTGAATGCATCGATTACACTCATATCATAATTGGCGGGCACAAAGTCTTCCCCGAATCCTTCACTGATATAGGGATACACTTCTTTCTGGTCCAGTTCGCCCGTTTCAAAATATTTTTTTAGCAGGGAGCCATAGCTGTCGATGGCCCATATTTTAATATTCGGATTTTTTTCTTTCAGGTATTTTCCCGCACCAACGATAGTGCCGCCTGTTCCGGTTGCCACTACCAGGTGGGTGACTTTTCCTTCTGTTTGTTCCCAGATCTCGGGCCCCGTCTGTTCATAATGAGCGTCGCGGTTGGCGAGGTTGTCGTATTGGTTCACGTACCAGCTGTTGGGTACTTCGGTAGCCAGTCTTTTGGAAACGGAATAATAACTGCGTGGATCTTCCGGTTCAACATTGGTGGGGCATACGATCACTTCAGCACCTACGGCTTTAAGAATATCCGCTTTCTCCTTTGATTGTTTATCGGTGGTTGTGAAAATGCATTTATAGCCTTTTACGCAGGCTGCGAGGGCCAGTCCCATACCCGTGTTACCGCTGGTGCCCTCAATGATGGTGCCACCGGGCTTTATCTTGCCTTGCTGTTCCGCAACTTCCAGCATTTTCAGTGCCATGCGGTCCTTGATGGAATTACCCGGATTAAAGTATTCCACTTTGGCCAGTACGGTGCAGGGGAGGTTTCTGGTGATCTTATTTATCCTGATGAGCGGGGTATTGCCAATCGTCTCTAAAATACTGTTCAGCCACATAGCATGATGGTTTTGTGCAAAGGTAATTTTTTAAGTGAATAAGGGTAATTTGACTTCCTGACTTTACAGGATCTTTTATTAAGATATAAAAAAAAACTGTCAACAATTTTGGTTGTTGACAGTTTTTGAATTTTTTATTGATCAATAATTGATATCGAGCTTTCTGATTTTGAGCCGGTATGCCACTTTAATCTGGGTAGTGTAATAACTGTCCTTGTTACTGGGATTGCCGCGAATATCCGAACCTTTGTTGGGATAGGGTGCACCACCCGGCAATTCATCAGCCCTGTAGGAAAGGTAATGAAGGTTTGGATTTTTTGCGTTTAATGTGGCTAAAGGAAGATAATCTGTACTTACATCATCCAGGTAATCAGTATCCACATAATGATACCTTAAATCAAGCTGCAGTACAAATTTATCATTCAAAACATATTTAAGGCCCAATCCAATAGGAATCTCCAACTGTGTGAGTTTATAAGGATCGGGGTAGCCGGCGATTCCCTGTCCCTCTGTACCCAATGGCTGCAGATACTGTTTTTTTCCGAAACGATCCGTTGTGTATGGATTGAAATGCATTAAGCCGATGCCCAAAAATACATAGGGTGTGAATATGCGGTCACCTGTAATGTCGAGAATGTCATACACAACACCCGTATTGATATTCCAGATATTGCTTTTAAAACTCAGGTTTCTCGCTACCAGGTCGGCCCGCTTGCTTTTACTGTCGAAACCCTTTATCTGCATAAAAGAAAACTCTGTAAGCCAGCTGAATTTTGATGAGAAGTCATAAGAAAAACCCAGTGTGCCGGACATGGAAGGCTGATCGAATATTTTTGCAGAGAGGTCGCCATAATAATCCGACATCCCCAAACCCGCGGTCAGGGAAATCTGTGCCTTTGCAATTGTGCCTGCCAGTAATGACAGGCATAAAAGAGGTAGAATTGCTTTTCTCATAAATAAAAGGTTATACGATGGTCAATAAAGATACCGAATAATGTAAAATTATTCTATTTTTCGCATATCATCCGCATTCCTCCCTGGAAGTTTTCAAAAAGAATAAGCTTATCTGCCCAGTATTTCAAGGGCTTTCCGTATGCCGTCATCACCCGCGTTAAGCACTTCAAAAAAACCTTCCGTGCGCCAGATCTGGCGGGCGATATTGGCCTTGATAATATTTGTAATATGGCTTCTTTCCTTCGGGGAGATATTGGCCATATTGATGGAATCTTTGGCAGCCCGTTTTTCAAACTGCTTCCATTCCATATCCGAGAGTGAAAAATTGGTGACGAAGTCGGCAGGTGTTTTGAAGACTTTTAACCTGGGAAGGTTTTGAAGGTAGTATTGGTAAGTAAATGCGGGAATAGTTCCTTTTGAAAAGATATTGATCCGCGCTTTGCCATAATCGGTAGTATCCAGTGCGATAAAATAATCGGGTGAAATGCCGCCGCCGCCATACACTATTTTACCACCGTTGGTTTTGTAGATCTTGCTCTTATCATTTTTCACGGAGTCGGCTGTTTGTGTTTCCCCGTCATGGTAGCGGTTACTGATCTCGTCATAGTAAGCTTTCTCTCCGTTTGCATAGGGGCGTTGAATGCTCCTGCCAACGGGTGTATAGTAACGGGCGATGGTTAAACGCAGAGCACTTTTATCACTGAGGTCAAACTGTTCCTGCACCAGGCCCTTGCCAAAGGTCCTCCTGCCGATCACGGTGGCCCGGTCCCAGTCCTGCAATGCGCCGATTAGTATTTCGCTTGCGCTGGCAGTTCCTTCATCCGCCAATACCACAAGGGTACCCTGTTCAAACTGGCCCACCCTGCGGCAGCGGTATTCTTTTCTGGCAATGTGTTTGCCTTCTGTGTAAGTGATCAGTTTATCGCCCTCGAGGAATTCATCGGCTATCTCGACCGCCTCATCCAGTATGCCGCCGCCATTTTCCCTCAGGTCGAGCACGAGTTTTTGCAAACCCTTTTTTTTCAATGCTTCCAGCGCTTCCATGAATTCGCGGTAGGTCTGGGAGGAGAATTTATTCAGCCGGATATATCCCACACTGTTAGCAATCATATAGCTGGCGTCAATGCTGCTGAGCGGGATGGCATCACGTGTAATGGTCACCTGCTTCTGTTCCATTCCGCGTATAAGCGTAACGGATACTATAGTGCCGCGGTCGCCCCGTAAAAGTTTTTTAAAATAGTCGGCGTCAGTTTTTTTGCCGGTAAGGTTACTGTCGCCGATCCTGATGAACTTGTCACCGGTGAGGAGTCCTGATTTATCGCCGGGCCCGTCTTTCAGTACATTGATCACATTGAGGGTATCGTCAAAAATGTTGAACTCGATACCGATACCATAGAATTTCCCGGCAAGGTCTTCATTTACCTGCTGCAACTGTTCTGCGGGTATGAAAACAGAATGCGGATCGAGTTTGCCCAGGATCGCCTGTATCGCGGTATCGGCCAGGGAATCAATTTTTATGTCATCCACGTATTTGTTTTCTATCAGGTCCATGATCTCCTGCATCGGCCTGCGATGCTCGGTATAAAAGAAACTTTTACCGGGCATATTGTCCCTCATTTTATACCCCATATACATACCAAATATCATGGTGATACTGAAAAGCAGGGGCAGCCAGACCTGTATCTTTTTATTATTCATTCCGCGAAGTTAATTTTTTGTGGCGAACCGGTATAATTTCAGGATGATTTGGCGTCAATGAATTAACTTCAGCCTGTAATCGGGAATAAAAAATGGCAATAAAATTG
>JAYWAZ010000184.1:0-4886 GCA_043781975.1 Bacteroidota bacterium | reverse complement strand
TCACCGTTAGTGGCGCGCAGCCGTTACCGGATTGCGTGACCAGGGCCTGTGGGGTGGCCACGATCTTTATGGGGGTAACCGCTACAGCAGTATCCTTGCATCCGCCCTGCGTGGTTACGATCAACTGCGGATAATAGATACCGGTAGCTGCGTAAAAATGGCCGGGGTTCTGTAACGCTGAGGTATTGCCGTCTCCGAATTGCCAGGCATAATTGGCAATGAGGTCATTGCCATGCGAAGAATCGGTGAAAGCCACCTGTCCCGAGTCGCAGATGGGTTGGGTATTGAAATTGAAATGGGCGATCACCCCCTTTACCAGGATGGTATCGGGCCCGGTGATGGGTACCTGGCATCCACCCGGATCCACCAGTATCATTTTGGGCACATAAATGCCCGGTATGGTATAGATATGCGTGATCACAGAATCCGTTGTAGACAGTACGCTGCCATCATTAAAGTCCCAGATGAACGAAAGCCTGTCCTGCGTAGTGGCGTTAAAATTAACGGCCATAGGCCTGCAGCCCGATACCGGCCCGTATGTAAAACTGCCCTGCGGCCCCCTTACGATGATCGTCTTTTGCGCGGAATCAACGCAACCGCCGATGCTGGTGATGACAAGTTTGGCATGGTAGGTTCCGGGCAGGGAATAGAAATGCGATGGGTTATCGGTGAGGGTGAATGTGCCGTCGCCGAAATCCCAGACCACCGAAACATAGTTTTGCGAGGTATCGGTAAAGTTCACGAAGAGCGGCGGGCAGGTAGATACCGAATCACTTACGGTGAAGCCTGCATGCGGCGAAGCGATGGTGATATAGTTGGGCCTTATCATCGAATCCACACAACCATAAACATCGGTGATGACCAACCTCACGGTGTACAAGCCGTCGGCCGCGTATTGGTGAACGGGGTTGGCGCCCGTGGCGGTGGCGCCGTCGCCGAAATACCAGGTATGGTTAAGCGAAGGGCCTGTTGAAGCGCTGCTGAAGTTGATGTCTTTCCCGGGACAGCTGATCGTGTCCACGCTCGAGAAATCGGCGACAGGCCTTGATATAACCACCCCGCCCGGACTGGATATACTGTCCGTGCAACCCCGGCTGTCAATCACTTTGAGGGTAGGAGTAAATACCCCGGGGAAAGCATATGTATGTTGGAAAGGTGGCCCTGTTAGGGTATCTGTCCCATTATCACCATAATTCCAGATCCATGTGGTGATGGGGTGCATTCCGTCGCCCAGGGAATGGTCGTTAAAGATAACAGGGCTCATGGAACAATTGCCCGGGGTGGCCGGGCTGAAAGAAGCGGTGGGCCCGTCCACCTCGATGTACAGCGGCTTGGTGAGGGTATCACTGCAGCCCAGTATATCGGTAAGGATCAGACGAACCGTATAGGTTCCTGCCTGCGTATAGGTATGCGAAACGGTGGCTCCCGATCCGTTTGTTCCGTCGCCGAAATCCCAGCTATAGCCGGTTACATTGACGTTCACGCTTCCGGTGGCCGTAAACTGGATGGGATTGTTCTTGCAGATGACCGTATCGGACGCATTGAAATGCGCTTTTTCGATCACTACCCGCACCACCTGTATTCTCGTATAATCGCAGCCGGTAGTATTGTTATGCACGAGGAGGGTCACCGTATAAGTACCGGTATCGGCATACACATGAACCGGGTTTTGTAGGGCGGAACTGCCGCCATCTCCAAAATTCCAGTTCCATACATCCGCGCCTATCGAATGATCGGTAAAGGTTTGTATCCTGGGATCGGAACAGTTGAACGCGGCCGTAAAATTGGCGATCGGCGGCTTGATATACATGTAATTGGTGAACAGGATGGTATCGGGGCAGCCTTTATTCCACACGATCAGGCGCACATTGAAGAATCCCGTGTCTTCGTACAAATGCACCGGGTTCTGTGCGGTGGAAGTAGACCCGTCGCCAAAATCCCATAACCACCGGGTTACGGTTCCCGTGGACAGGTCGGTAAAATTGACGGGCACGTGTGCGCATACGTTCCTCGGGTTCGCCGTAAAATTGGCCGTGGGTTTTGTACTGGCGATGATGCCCGCCACCACCGTGGTGGTATCGGTACAACCACCGGCCGTTGTAATAACTAACTGTATTGTATAAGTGCCAACAGGAAAGCTATGTGTCGGGGAGGGCAGGGTAGAAGTGGTGCCGTCGCCAAAATCCCAGTGGTAACCCGTTACGGCGTCCACGGAATTCGTGGTGGCCGTGAAATGCCAGGTAAGGGGCGCGCAGTCGCTCTTGGGCAGGCTATCGATGGTAACATGGGGCGCCTGGATCTTCACCAGGCCCGTTCGCTTTAGCGTATCCGTACAGCCGTTTGCGTTAGTGGCTATCAGGGTCACGTCAAAAATACCATAGCCTGTATACGTGTGGGTGGGATTCGCCTGGGCGGAAAAATTACCATCACCGAAGTTCCAGCTATAACTTATGCCGCCGGTGCTCGTATTTAAAAAATTAACGGTCAGCGGTGGGGTACAACGGGATGTATTGCTTGCCGTAAAGGCGGCCGTAGGTTTGGCGAGTACCCTCACCGTTTTATAGGCGGTGTCGCTGCATGCGCCGAAATTCGAGATCAGGCGGATGACTTTCAGTCCCGCGGTGGAATAAACCTTTACCGGGTTCATGGCGGTGGAACTGGTGCCGTCACCAAAATCCCAGGCCGCGGAAACGGGGTTGGGCACCGAAGTATTGGTGATCGCCAGGGCGTTGTTTACACAAATACTGTCGGCACTCGTGAAGGATGCCAGTACGGTTCCGATAATGATGGAATTTATTTTCGTCAGCGTATCCCTGCATCCGCTGTTGTTGATAACGATCAGGCGTACCGTATAATTGCCGGCGGCGTTGTAGGTATGACTTGGATTGGTAAGGGTGGAAGTACCCCCATCGCCGAAACTCCATTGATAGTTCAGTGTGCCCGAACCGGTGGAGAGGTTCTGGAAACTGATGGTAGTGGGCGGGTGGCAATTACCGGGGGCGCTATTGCTGAAGTTGGCGTGCACGCCCGTGCTGATGCGCACATATTGCGATTTGGTTAAAACACTGATACAGCCCAGGCTATTGATTATCCTTAAGGTAATATTGAAATTTCCGGACGAAGTGTATGTATGCGAAGGGTTTTGCGCGGTGCCGGAGTTGCCATCGCCAAAATCCCATTGCCAGTTGCTGATGGTACCACTGCCGGCCGAACTCCCGTCCGTAAAATTTACAGGCAGCGGAAAACAACCGGCCAATGGGGTACCTGAAAAATTGACGGTGGGCTGGGCATTCACCGTGATATACTGGGTCCTGGTAATGGAGTCGGCGTTGCCGCCGGCATTATGAATGACCAGTTTGACCGTGTATTGGCCGGGGGAAAAATAAGTGACAGAAGGATTTTGTATGAATGAAATGGTTCCGTTTCCCAGGTCCCATCTCCATTGAGTGGGGTTACCGGTCGACAGGTCGGTAAAATTGACCACCAATGGTGCGCATCCCGATAGGGGGCTACCGCTAAAATTAGCGGTCAGTTGTGATTGGGCCGTAAAGCCGGATAGTACCAGCAAAAAGACTATAATTCGGGTCTTGACCGCGATCAGGGCAGCCATCGGATTTTGCATTTGGTTCTTTATAAAAATTGGAACAGGCAGCTTGCGCTGCATTATTATTAATTCTAACTCAAAAACGGGTAAAAAATTGTGCTAATTCGATGAAATAGTGGAGTATGGTGGGTGTTTTTTTACTGAAGCCGTTATTTACCTTCCCGGAATGGAATTTCCTGTCATGTGTCAAAGCCTTTCCATATGCAGCACTTTGGGCTCGGTGGTGCCCCAGGGCGCCAATTTCAGCACGGGCAAAACCTTACTGGTGAATCTCCATTCCCGGTTCAAAAAAACGAATTCGGCAGGAAGGGCTGGTAAATTGATCACCAGTTTGCTGTAATCTTCATTACTGCTCCAGGTGCCCGAATAAACAGTTGAACCCGATGTGGCGGTCAAAGGGCCGTCATAATAGGTGTTCTTGGTCAATCTAAAAAGATAACCGCTGTATTGAGCCGTCAGGTCGCTACCATTATCCGTGGCCAGTTTCACCTGGAAATCACGGTTCAGTACATTATCCTCGAAATATTTCTGTGCATCATTGATGGCCTGGGCGATGATCTGGCTCTTGCTGCAACTCATCAGCAGCAATACCAGCGAGAGCAGGAGGGCGATGATGAACCTCGACCTGTAGAGCAGATCGGGCAGGCTGTTTGACTTAGATGTCGTAGATATCATTGAATTTTTTTCTGGCATGTTCAATAAAGTAAGCGCTGTTTAAAAATTCTCCCGTTGTTTTTTTACACAATTCCTCCGACGTATAATAACGTCCGTAGGGGTAAATTTGTTGTTTCAGCCAGTTTAACAGCAAACTGTTATCTCCATCGCTCAGGGCTTTTTCCATAGACACGTTTTCCCGCTGAAACGTTGCAAAGAATTGTGCCGCGTACAAACTTCCCATACTGTAAGTGGCGAAATAACCAAAGCTTCCATGGCTCCAGTGCACGTCCTGCAGGCATCCCCGCAGGTCATCGGGTACGGTAAGTCCCAGGTAAGCGGCATACTGTTCATTCCAGTAAGCGGGGATATCGCTGGTTAACAGGCTACCTGATATCAGCAGTTTTTCGATCTCGTAACGGATCATGATATGGAAATGATAGGTCAGTTCGTCGGCCTCGGTCCTGATCAATGAATGATGCACCTTATTGATACCCCTGTAGAATTGTTGGAGTGAAATGTCCGAAAACTGATCCGGGAAATATTGTTGCGCCAGCGGGTAATTATGTTGCCAGAAGGGGAGGCCCCGGCCCGCCTGGTTTTCCCATAACCGGCTCTGGCTTTCGTG